>CAZAMA010000006.1:12372-16121 GCA_964485645.1 uncultured Acidimicrobiaceae bacterium
CGAGGCCGAGGCCGGGGCCGGGGCTGGCGCCGACACCGACTCAGGACAGGGGGCCGGGACGGGCCGCAGCACTGTTGGTGAGCGGCTGGTGACAGAAGCGGCCGGAGCTCTGCAGCGGTGTCCGGGCCTGTGGGTGCAGTGGGACCCCGCGACACAGCCGAGCTCCTCGACCAGGCCGGAGCGGGGCGCGCAACTCACGACTCGGGCAGACGGCGGGCTGGCCGGTGCGGTCCGAGCCGGGAAAGGGCATGCCGGCCGAGGCGACCACGGCACGCCAGCCTCGGTCGATGATTGGAACACCTGGCGCAGGGAGCGTGCCGAGTTGCTCGATCGGATAAGACGAAGACGGAGCGTGAGGGCGACTGAGGTCGCGCAGCTAGCAGGACTCAGGTGGTCTGCCCGCTCGTCGTTGTCCGTCGGGGACATGCCCAGCTCCCCGGCTGAGATGGGAGACAGCCCTGATGGGCAAGACGTCGCGCGCCACCGTGGCCGTGGTGGCACTCAGTTGGGTCGTGCCGTCCACGCGACCCTCCAGCGCATAGGGCGCGGGACCGCGTGCCGCGTTGGCCTCGGACTTGCGGCAGGCACCGAATTGAGCGAGATCGCCGCTGCACAGGCTCGGGTCGAGCACATAGCCGCCCGCGCTGCCGAAGTCGAGGGGCTCGTCGTGGCGGCGCTCCGGAGTCCGACCGTCAAAGCCGCCTTTGCCGGCGAGCGACTTCGCCGCGAGATCTACGTAGCGACTCCGGTGGAGGGCAAGGTGTTGGACGGCTATGTGGACCTCTGTTTCGAGGAGG
This sequence comes from uncultured Acidimicrobiaceae bacterium, assembly GCA_964485645.1. Taxonomy (GTDB): domain Bacteria; phylum Actinomycetota; class Acidimicrobiia; order Acidimicrobiales; family Bog-793; genus JAKACA01. The sequence continues at coordinate 13,170 of CAZAMA010000006.1, forward strand.
GAGATGGCCTCACAGTTGTCGACTACAAGACGGACGCGGTACTCGACTTAGCAGAGGTCGTGGAGTCGAGCGAGAGATACTCCTTGCAAGCTGCGGCGTACGCGCTGGCACTGCAAGATGCCACCGGCCGGCCGATTCGGCGTTGCGTCCTCGTCTTCCTCGCGCCCCCTGGCCGGCCGGTAGAGTTCGAGGTGCCAGACCTGGGTGCCGCTCTCGACAGGGTTCGAGCGGTGGTGGGGGCAGCGCTGTGACCAAGTACCTCGGCTCGCAGCGCTGGCCCGGAGCTTGCAGCGCTCGCCTAGAGCTCGTGGCTGAGGCAATGAGTGCCACCGGTCTGCTGGAGCGTTCCGCCAGTTGGTCAGGCAGGAGGCATCGCAGACGGCGAGTTGGCCAACGACGCGGCGCGGGTCGAAAGTAGCCGTTGCGCTGGGTTGCCTCTCTTTGGACCAGAGCTCTATCCCAGGCTCGATCTGTCGGTAGGCAACCCTGAGCGCCATCTTTGTGGGCGATGGCGGCGGGTCGTGGCACCCCCGACGATGCCAGAACCTCAGAGGGTGCCGCGCAGCTCAACTGTGTGCTGTCGGAGACCGGAAAGGCCAGTCCTGGCGCGCTTTGGGCACAGGGTTCGCTGATCCACGGGCGTTGTCGCCACTGGCACTGGGTACTCACTAGCGTCTCTGCCGTGTCCGCAACGACCGTCACCGACCAGCTGGCACGCGTAGTGGCGCAGCTGCCGGGCGGTCAGGTCCGCCCCGGTCAGGAGGTGATGGCGGAGGCGGTGGCCCGGTGCCTCTCCACCGTGAAGCCGGAGAAGGATGGGACAGGCGCAAGCCAGCCCGTCGACCTCTGTCATGTCGCCGTCGCCGCCGTGGCCGCTGGGACCGGTACGGGAAAGTCGTTTGCGTACCTCGTTCCCGCAGTTCTCTCCCGCAGGTGCGTCGTGGTGGCGACAGCGACCAAGGCCCTGCAGGACCAACTCGCGAACAAGGATCTTCCTCTGCTGGCCAAGGCCATGAAGCTCGGGAGACCGCTTCGCTGGGCAGTGCTCAAGGGCCGCGGGAACTATGTCTGTCGCCAACGACTTGTTGAGATCGAACAGGCCGGTCGGCAAGCGCACCTCGAGGGTCTGGACGAGACAGGCACAGGAGGAGGCGCGAGGGCGTCTCTGGCCGATGAGGTCGCCCGTCTCGTGCGATGGTCGCAGAAGACGGAGTCAGGCGATCGTGCCGAGCTCGGCTTCGAGCCTCATAGGACTGCATGGTCAGCCGTCAGCGTCGGCTCCGACGAGTGTCCCGGAGCTCATCGTTGCCCTTCGGGCTCCGACTGCTTTGCCGAACGCGCCCGGACCAAAGCGGAGGAGGCAGACGTAGTGGTAGTCAACCTTCACCTGCTCGGTGCTGACCTCCGCAGCGGTGGTGCGGTGCTTCCTCCGCACGGTGCGCTCGTAGTCGACGAAGCCCACCAGCTCGAAGACGTCGTAGCTGAGTGCGTCGGAGCCGATGTAAGTCCCGGTCGTATCCGCAGAGTTGCCTCGGCCGCGCGCCAAGCTCTGGAGGCGGCCGGCCCCTCAGGGTCCAACGCTGCGCGTCGGGCAAGGCGAGGCACCGCGGCGGATCAAAGCGACTCCCCCGGGGGCCCAGTCGAGGCTCTCCTCAAAGCGGCGGCCCGTTTCGAATCTGTGCTGGCAACCGCCTCGGATCAGCGCCTTCCACCTGGTCTGGGTAACGACATCGGTGGAGCCGTCGCCCTCGTCGTGTCATGCCTCGCGCAGCTGGAAAGAGAGCTTCGGCGGAGCTCATCGCCCGAGGATCTGCAGGGACCCGCAGCGCCCGTGGACGCCTCGCAACGGGTGCTCAGAGCACTCCTTGCTGTCGAACGGTGCCGGGAGGAGTTGGAGTCGTGCCTCTCGGCGGCTCCTACGTCGGCGAGGACCGATCCGGCAGGAGCCGATCCGGAGGGGATCGATCCGGCAGGAGCCGATCCGTCGCGGATCCCGCCCCGCGGTCCCGCCGGTCACTCGAGCTTTGACGAGGTGGTCTGGGTGAGCGGCGGGGAGCGTCAGTCGCTCCGCTCTGCTCCGCTCGATATCAGCTCCCTGCTGTCGCTGCGGTTGTTCGCCGAGATGCCCGTCGTCCTTACGAGCGCGACGCTCGCTCCTGGTCTTGCGAAGCGACTGGGAGCGAGCCGCGACAACGTCACCGAGCTAGATGTGGGGAGCCCTTTCGACTACGCCAACCGCGGCCTTTTGTACTGCGCCGTGCAGCTGCCGGATCGGCGCCAGGCCGGGGGGGAGGCTGCAGCCCACGACGAGCTCGAAGCGCTCATCGTTGCCGCGGGCGGCCGCACGCTCGCTCTGTTCACGAGCTACCGGGCAATGGAAGCCGCGGCCGCGGCACTCAGGGCTCGGGTGCCTTGGCCCGTTCACGTGCAGGGTGATCTCCCCAAGCCGGCGCTGCTCCGCGCGTTCAGTTCCGAAGACGCCGCCTGTCTCTTCGCGACCATGGGTTTCTGGCAGGGGGTGGACGTGCCTGGACCGACTCTCTCGCTCGTTGTCATCGACCGTCTACCGTTCCCGCGTCCCGACGACCCGCTTCTCTCGGCAAGGCGGGAGGCGGCTGGGGCTATGGGCTTTCGCATGGTGGATCTGCCACGAGCGGCCACCTTGCTCGCCCAGGGCGCCGGCCGGCTCATCCGCACCGAGGCAGATCGGGGGGTCGTTGCGGTCCTTGACCGGAGGCTCGCAACTGCAAGCTACTCCGGCTACCTCGTAAAGGCACTCCCACCGATGCGAAGGACGAGAGACCGAGCAGAGGCGTTGGCCTTCCTCGATGCGATCCGCTTGGACGCCGCGGAGCCTGCAGCCGCGGAGCCTGCAGCCGCGGAGCCTGCAGCCGCGGAGCCTGCAGCCGCGCAGCCCCCAACTCGACGGTCCCGAGGTCGAGCAACCGCCTG
>CAZAMA010000006.1:16221-29024 GCA_964485645.1 uncultured Acidimicrobiaceae bacterium
AGCCTGCAGCCGCGCAGCCCCCAACTCGACGGTCCCGAGGTCGAGCAACCGCCTGAGGGCCTCAGTAGCCGAGGCGCTCGATGAGCTCCGGCCGGCGCTGCCATGACTTCTCGACCTTCACGAACAGCTCCAGATATGCGCCCGGCTCGAGCTGCTCTCGCACGGCAATGCCGGTCGCCTTGAGCACAGCACCACCTTTGCCGATGACGATTCCCTTTTGCGACTCGCGCTCGACGATGATCTCGCAGCGAATACGGGGCCACTCCCACTCTGTCACCCGGCAGGCAATTGAATGCGGCAGCTCCTCCTCGGCGTGGCGGATCAGTTGCTCGCGCACGAGCTCGGCCACGAAGAAGGCCTCCGGCACGTCGCTCACCGTCCCGGGCGGGAAGTAGCGGGGGCCAAGCGGCAGCCGGCCGACGAGATGCTCCACCAGCTCAGGCACGCCGTCGCCCGTGCGCGCCGAGATGGGGAAGTACTCGGCATCCGCGATGCCGAGGTTTAGGGCGGCTTCGGCCAGATGCTCGAGCACCTGAGACCTGCTTGCCTTGTCGGTCTTGTTGATCGCCACGATCGTTCCCGCGGGCAGGCGGTGCGCGATGAAGTGGTCACCGGAACCGATGAGAGTGTTCGCCTCGACCATGAGAACGCAAAGATCGACGTCGGAGACCGTGTGGGAGGCAGTAGCGTTGAGCCGCGTCCCGAGAGCCGTCTTCGGTTTGTGGATGCCAGGTGTGTCGAGGAACACGACTTGAGCGTCGGGGCGGTCGAGCACCCCGCGTACCCTCGTGCGCGTCGTGTGGGGCACGGACGCGGTGATGGTGACCTTGGTCCCGATGATCTTGTTCAACAGCGTCGACTTGCCGACGTTGGGTCTGCCGATGAGAGCGACGAAGCCGGAGCGGAACCCGGGCGGCTCGGGGCTCTCAGTCATCGCCGGGTACCTCGGCCGGTATCTCGGCCGGCATCTCGACGGGTGCCTCAGAGGTGAAGCCCTGCTCCTCCTGGTGCAGCGGAGGGCGGTCCAAGAGGGCCTCAACCGCGACCGATCCGATCCGCTGGCCAGTTACGTTCTCGGCTACCAGGCGGTATCCTTCGACCTCTATCGATTCGCCGTCGGTCGGTATGTGCCCCGCCTGGGCCATGACGAGCCCACCTATCGTGTCCCAGTCGTCTCCGACCGGCAGCTCTGCGCCGAGGAGATCGTTCACCTCGTCCACGGCCATGATGCTCGGAACGCGGAAACGTCCGCCTTCCAAAGGCTCGATCGTGGGTTCGACCCGGTCGTACTCGTCGGAGATCTCGCCGACGAGCTCCTCGATCAGGTCCTCGAGAGTGACGATTCCCGCAGTGCCCCCATACTCGTCGACCACGACGGCCAAATGAAAGCGCTCGCGTTGCATCTCGCGTAGCAGGGGCGCGACCCGTTTCGTCTCGGGCACGAAATGCGGCGGCCGGGCGATCTCGGCGACGGACTTCTCGCTCTGGCCGCGCCTTATAGCAAGGACGAGGTCCTTCGTGAAAGCGATGCCGACGACATGGTCTATGTTGCCCGCGTAGACGGGGAGGCGGCTGAAGCCCGCGGAGATTGCCCCCTCTAGAACCGGCTCGGCGAGCGTGGTCGCGTCGAACGCGACGATGTCCGGGCGTGGCACCATTACCTCGCGCACGATCGTGTCACCGAACTCGATGATCGAGTGGATCAGCTCGCGCTCGTCGCTCTCGATCGCCTCTTCTTCGACAGCCACGTCGGTGAAGGCGAGAAGCTCAGACTCTGTCACCTCACTGCCGCTATGGGGTCGGCGTCCGCCCGGCGTGAGGAGACGGGCGGTCCCGATGAGGAGCGATGACAGCACTCGCACAGGGGGGAACCGCACGAAACCCGCGACGAGCGGAGCGGCCATGAGAGCGGCCCGATCCGGGTTGCGAACAGCCCATTGCTTTGGCACCGCCTCGCCGAAGACGAAGATGAAGACGACTTCGAACACGGTCGCGACAGCGACACCGAGCGGTCCGAACAGGTGAGCAGCGACTACTCCGACGAGGGTGGCGGCTACCAGTTGGCAGAGCAGCACCAGCAAGAGCACAGGGGCGAGAAACCGCTCCGGTTGCTCCACCAGTCGCCTGAGCGACTTAGACCCGCGCGCGCCCGAATCGTCTAGTGCCTTTGCTCGAGCCCGTGAGGTGCGCGTGAGCCCGGTCTCGGCGAGGGCAAGCACCGAAGATAGAATGACGAGAGCTACGACTGCCACGAGAATCCAGCTGTCGGCCGAGTTCCAGCCGATGTCGGCAAGCTCCGGCGTCATGCCGGGATCTCGCGGTAATGGCGGTCCAGCAGCTCTTGCTCGAGTGCCTCCATGACGGCGGCCTCCTGCTCTTCCTCGTGATCCATGCCGAGAAGGTGCAAGATGCCATGCACAACCAGGAGAGCCAGCTCGTCCTCGTAGCTACCGGCGTGGCCCGGCGCGTTGCGCGCCGCAACCTCGGGGCAGATCACGACGTCGCCGAGCAGGAGCGGAATTCCTGGGCCGGTTGACTCCTCCTCGTAGTCGTCGTCCTGGCGGCCTGGCCCGCTGCCCCGCGGAGCGACCGGACCGGGCGGGCCGATCGGCAGCATGAGGTCGTCTTCGATCGGGAACGAGAGCACGTCCGTCGGGCCCTCGTGGTCCAAGAAGCGCTCGTTGAGCGACGATATCGCGGCCTCGTCGACGAACAGGATACTTACCTCGACGTCAGGGCCAACTCTGCGGTCGGCGACGACGTGCTGGGCGAGCATGCTCCAGCGCGTCGCGTCTATCGGCCGGTCCGACTGCTCGTCTGCCACGAATACCTCAATAGGCACGGGGGCTCTCAGCTCACGTGCGCGATCGGGCCTGCCTGGCCGGCACCGTGACCGGAGTCGGCCACTCTCGGCTCGGGGATGGTGATCCCCGCCTGCGATGCCGCGAAGCGATCGTACGCGTTCACGATCTCGCGGACTATGCGGTGGCGAACCACGTCGGCTTGCGTCAGGTGGACGAACGCCACCCCTTCGATCTCTCCGAGCACCGGTTCGAGGCCTATGAGCCCCGACCGGCCTCCGGGGATGTCGATCTGGGTGGCATCGCCGTTCACGACGACTCTCGTCCCGAAACCCACCCGCGTGAGAAACATCTTCATCTGTTCGGGTGTGGTGTTCTGTGCCTCGTCGAGGATCACGAAGCTCGAGTTGAGAGTGCGGCCTCGCATATAGGCGAGAGGCGCGACCTCGATCGTGCCCCGCTCCATGAGTCGCTGGGTTCCCTCCGGCTCGAGCATGTCATAGAGGGCGTCGTAAAGCGGCCGGAGGTACGGGTCCACCTTGGCAAGGAGGTCTCCGGGCAGGAAGCCGAGCCGCTCGCCGGCCTCGACCGCAGGTCGCGTGAGGATGATCCTGCTTACTTCTTTGGCCTGGAGCGCCTGCACGGCAAGGGCGACGGCCAGGTACGACTTGCCGGTACCTGCCGGCCCTATGCCGAATGTGATCACGTTCTCGGTGATCGCCTCGGCGTAACGTTTCTGGCCGGCGGTCTTTGGGTGGACTCTCTTGCCCTTCGGGGACCGAGCCACCTCCGTGGTCAGCACCTCAGAGGGCCTCATGTCTTCCTGGAGCATTTCGATCGAGCGGCCGATGTTCGCCTCGTCGACAAAGTGTCCGCGCTCGAGGAGGGCGACGAGCTCCTCGAAGAGATGGGCGACGCGTCCAGCATCGGGACCTTCGACAGTGATCTCGTTGCCACGGACGTGGATCGTGTTGCCCTGAAAGGCCCGCTCGACCGTTCGCAGCAGTTCGTCCTTCTGCCCGAGCAGCCCCACCATGAGGTGGTTGCCGGGAACGAGGATCTTGGCTTGGGTAGGGGTCACCTTGTGATCAAGACGAGGTTACCAGCCGACCCTTGGCTGGCGAACGACGGTCGGCCCCCCGTCGGTACCGCAGCGCGCTCACCCTGGCGGCCAGGCCATACGCCTGCCACCGAGGACGTGGAGGTGCAGATGGGGCACGCTGTTGCCTGCGTCCTCGCCGACATTTAGCACCAGGCGGTATCCGCGTTCCTCTAGCCCTTCCACCTGGGCCACAGCCCGCGCTGTGGAGAAGAGATCCGCGATCATGTCCCCGTCGGAGGAGTCGAGAGCCGCCGCGTCTGCGACGTGTTCGCGGGGCACGACAAGGACGTGGGTCGGAGCGGCCGGGTTGAGGTCGCGAAACGCGTAGGACAGCTCGGTCGAGAGCACCTCGGTGGATGGGATATCGCCGGCGGCGATCGCGCAGAACAGGCACTCCATCACAGCCCTCAGCTCTCGGATCGCACGGGTTCGGGATAGAGGTGCTCCAGGCTTCCCGGGGCTATGCGGCTCCGCTCGACGAACGCGATGACGTCGCCCTCCTGGAGGCGTATGACCCGGCCGAATTTGTAAGCCGGGAGCTCGCCCTCGTCGATCAAGCGGTACACGGTGCGCGTGTTCACGCCGAGGTACTCGGCAACCGCAGGAGTGCTCATCCAGGTGATCGGCTCGGCCATGCCGGCCATGCTACCGGGCAGAGGAGGTCATCTCGGTCACTTCTGGAGTATCTGGGCGTAAGCGGCACGCCACCTCGTTGGCGAGCAGCCTGCCGCGCAAGGTGAGCACCAACCGTCGCGACGTCGGGTCGGTCGCCACCAGCTCGGCGATAGCCGGCTCCGACTCGAGAGCCGAGGCGAGGGCGGCGCGAGGAACGCCGAGGCGGGTTCGCACCGCCAGTTCCAGGGATTCGAGGCGGCGTTCGGGTGCGGTGAGGGTTTCGGAGACCGACTCGGGAGAGGATCCCCGCGCGATCAGATCTATATAGCGCTCGGGAGTGCGCACGTTCCACCAGCGCCGCCCGGCCCGGTGGCTGTGGGCAGCACAACCGAGTCCCAGGTAGTCGCCCTCCATCCAGTAGTTGAGGTTGTGGCGTGACGCCTGGCCGGGAAGCGACCAGTTGGAGATCTCGTACCAGCTGTACCCGTTCTCCGAGAGCATTTGCTCGGCAATCTCGTAGCGCGCGGCTTGGGTGTCGTCGTCAGGATGACGACTCTCGTCTAGGGCAAGGGGCGTACCGGGCTCGACGGTGAGCCCGTAGGCGCTGACGTGACCGGGGCGGGGATCGAGTCGTTGCACTCCCTCGAGGGTCCTCGCCCAGCTCTCGTTGGTCTCGCCGGCGCCCCCGTAGATGAGATCGACGCTGTAGCTGGCGATCCCGGCGGCTGCGATGTTCCCGACGGCCACGGCGACAGATGCCGGGTCGTGCTGCCGGCCCAGGCCCTTGAGCACGGCCGGGTCGAGCGACTGCACGCCGAGCGAGATCCGGTTGACGCCTGCTGCACGGCACGAGGCGACCCATGCGGGCGTCACGTCCTCAGGGTTGGCCTCGGCGGTGACTTCAGCGCCCGGGCCGGCATCCAAAGCTACGACGAGTCGCCGCAGGTCGTGCCCGGAGAGCTGACTCGGGGTGCCGCCGCCGATGAAGATGGTGCCGGGGCGCGCCGGCCAGGCTTCCCGCTGGGCCTCGTAGTCGCTCAGGCATGCGTCGACGTAGCTCGACGCCAGGTGGTGGCGGTCAGTGAAGGTCGTGAACGCGCAGTAGTCGCACCGGCTCGAGCAGAAGGGAACGTGGACATAGACACCGGGCAATATCGAGGGCAGGCCCACCTGGGCGAGATCGACGGCGCTGGGCCCGAAGTCGTCTGCGCCGCCCGAGGAGCTTGTCAGCTGTGCCCGTTCCGCGTGGCGTGGTGGATCAGGCCGAGCTCTTCGAGACGGGTGACGAGTGCTTCCACGCTTCGGCCGAACATCGACGCCATGACGCGCAGGTCGGCTTCGCGGATCGTGATCACCTTGCCGTTGAAGTCCTGGCGCTGCACCTGCACCGAGGCGAGGAAGTGGCGGAGCAGGTCCCGCTCTGGGCCTGTGACTTCGTTGAGGCGCACGAGGTCGACGGTGATCTTCCTCACCGGTCGCTCCCCGGCAGCGCCAGAGCGCGAAGGGCTCGAGGTCGCAGCCGCCCGGCCGAGTGGCTGGGACATGTCGGCGGGCAGGAGCTGGTCGACCGGCACGGAGTAGATCTGCGCCAGGCGTTGCAGCCGCGGTACGGAGATGGTCCTCTCGCCTCGTTCGTAGGCGCCGAGCACCGAGGCTTTGAATTCCTCCCCGGACGCGCGCTCGACCGCTTGCAGGGACAGCCGCTTCTGCCGGCGGACCGCGCGCAGGCGGAGGCCGACGGCGTGTGCGTAGCCAGCCACGTCCTCGTCAGTCAGCTCGTTGCCTGCGATCCTCACTACTGCACTGCGCATGTGTCCCCTTGCTCACGGCCCGGCCTGCCGGCTTGTCCGGCTTGCCCGGACTGCCGGGCCTGTCCGGCCCGCCGGCCTGTCCGGCCCGCCCTGGCCGCGTGGTGCTGCGGTGCCCGCTGCGGCAATTGACCGCCGCCCGCGTCCATATCACCACTTTACGCGTTCGACATTACTACTCTGAGCGGTCGAGCATCACTGCGGGCGGTGTGGCCGAGAGTCATCGACCCCTTCGGCCGTGGACAACAGGCCGGCCCGCAGGGCCGAGAGGATCGTGCCGGCGGCGACCGCGGCCGTTTCTATCCGCAGGACGGTGTCGCCGAGGCCAACAACGCGAAGGCCCGTGGCGAGCTCGGCTGGACTAAAGCCACCCTCCGGGCCGACCAGCACCGTTGGGGTGGCAAGCGACAGACCAGGCCCGCCCGGCTCGGCCAACGCGATGCCGTTGCCGATGCCATCCCCACCTCGCTCGTCGCCACCCAGCCTTGACGGCGCGTGCGCGAGGGCGACCACGTCGAGCACCTCGGGAAGCCAGATCCGGCGGGCCTGCATGGACGCCTCACGGGCGATCCGTCGAAGCCGCTCGTGCTGGTGGAGCGTCTGCTGTGGGTTCAAGCGGACGGCGGTGCGCTCGCACATGAGGGGAACGATGCGGTCCACCCCGAGCTCGGACAGCTTGGCGACAGCCCAGTCGTTCCTGTCGCCCTTGGCAAGAGAGAAACCCACCGTCAGAGCTGGGACGGCTCTCCTTCCCTCCAGCACCTCGGTGGCGGGCAGCAGGACGAGCGGGTCGTCTCGTCCCCTACGCCGCCCTGTCCGTGCGGACAGGGCGGGCGCCGCGGGCTTGCCCGAAGCGTGGCCGGTGGGGGTGGTGGCCACAGTGCAGCCGCGGTAGCGTCCTTGTCCGTCGGACACGACGACTGGCTCTCCTTCTTTGAGCCGAAGCACCGTCCACAGGTGGCGAGAGTCTTCGGCGCGCACTTCCGGCGCCTCCAGATCGTCGACGTATATGAGAGCAGATGCGTCGCGCAGCCGCGGTGGTATCGAGACGCCGCCGTTCACCTGCCGGCTGGCTCCGATCTTCGGAGCGGTTTCAGTTGATCCGCGACCGCAAGCGGGACAGCAGGCCGTGCTCCGCCGGCGCGACCGTCTCGCCGCGGATCTCGGCCAGGTGGCGAAGCAGCTCCTCTTCCTCCTTCGAGAGCTTGGTGGGAGTGTCGACCACTATGTGCACAAGCAGATCTCCCCGCCCTCGTGCCCGCAGCCTTGGCACGCCCAAGCCGCTAAGGCGGATGATCTTTCCCGATTGCGTCCCGGGCGGCACCTCGATATGCGACGAACCGTCCAAGGTCGCGACGTCGAGGGAGGCCCCGAGCGTGGCCTGGGTGAAAGCGATGTGAACTGTCGCGACGAGGTCGTCGCCGGACCGGTCGAAGCGCGGATCGGCGGCCACGCGCAGATGGACGTAGAGGTCTCCGGCCACGCCGCCCCGAAGTGCAGCTGCGCCGGCGCCGGCGACTCGCAGGGTGGCACCGTTGTCGACGCCGGCTGGCACGTTGAGGGTGAGCGTACGCTCCTCGTTGCGCCTCCCCTGGCCGCGGCAGTCCGGGCAAGGGGACGCAACCGTCTCGCCGGCACCCTGGCATCGATTGCATGGCGTGGCTGTCACCATCTGACCGAGCAGCGATTGGCGTACCCGTTGCACCTGCCCGGTGCCACGGCAGTCAGCGCAGGTCGTCGGTGAGGTCCCCGGCCTCGCACCGCTGCCCGAGCAGGTGGCGCAGGCGACGAGACCGGTCACCGAGAGCTCCTTGGTCCCACCGAACGCGGCGTCCTCGAGCGAGAGGTCGAGGACTACCTCGGCGTCTGCTCCCCGCCGGGCACCCGGGCGGGACTGGGAAGGAAAGCCCCCTCCTCCGCCGAAGAAGACGTCGAAAATGTCCCCGAGGTTGCCGGTGAAACCGAACGGCTCGCCGCCCGAGCCGCCCGTGCCGCCCGAGCCGCGGACGCCGTCGGGGCCGAACATGTCGTAGCGACGGCGTCTCTCGGGGTCGCGAAGAGTCTCGTAGGCAAGCGTGACCTCCTTGAAGCGCTCCTCTGTCTCGACATTGCCACCGGTCGCATCGGGATGGAGCTCGCGAGCAAGCGCCCTGTAGGCCTTTTTCAGTTCGTCCTCGCTCGCGCTCTTGTCGACGCCGAGGAGGTCGTAGTAGTCAGTTGGCAAGGTGTCTGTGTCCGGGATCGGGGGCTTGAAGGTGCTGTCGGCCAATCTCGGTCACGATCAACCGCGTCTCAGCTCCCGAGACAGTCGTTGGCCGACGACGGCGACTGTGGCGAGAGCTTGCGGGTAGTCCATTCGCGTAGGGCCGAGGATACCGATCGTGCCAGTGTTGTCGTCCTCTCCCGCAAAAGGCGCGACGACGAGCGAGCATTCGGCAAGTGGAGCAAGCCCGTGCTCAGAGCCGATGGCGACGGACTGGCCATGCGCAAGCACGTCACGGAGAAGGGACACCACGACGAAGGACTGCTCGAGGATTCCGAGGATCGCCCTTACCTGGTCCACTTCGGCGAAACGGTCAGCCATCCTGGCAGCGCCACCCACGAAGACGTGGTCGCTCGCAAGGTCCGTGTCCTCCGGCCCGCCGAGGGCGCTGCGGCTTGCAGCCAGGAGCTCGTCGACCTCGGCGCGACCGGTCGCGGGCAGTTTCACGCCGCCGGCAGCCAGCTGATTTATGGAGAGATCGATGACGTGCTGTTGCAGGTAGCTGCTGGCGGCCTCGATGTCGCCGTCGGCTACTTCGGCGTCAAGGGCAATCGCGTGCTTCTCGACGACTCCGTTCGAGAGCACGACCACGAGGAGGCCGACTCGCGTCGAGATGCGGGCAAGAAGCGCGGAGCGGATGACGAGACGCTCGTGGCCGGGAGACTCCGGGCCGACCACGATTGCAGTGCTGTCGGTCAGATGCGCGAGCAGCCGGCTCGTGTCGGCGAGCATCCTTTCGAGCTCGCCATGGGCGCGCGAGAAGAATTCGTGGATCTGCTCCTGCTTGGACTCTCCGAGGGGCAACGGTTGTGCAAGGTGGTCCACGAAGAACCGGTATCCCTTGTCGGTCGGAACCCGGCCCGCGCTCGTGTGCGGGTGCATGAGGTAGCCCTCCCGCTCGAGCGCGGCCATGTCGGCCCGGATGGTCGCGGTCGACACCTCGATGGTCGGGTCTAGGGCTACCTGGGACGAGCCGACAGGCTGGGCTCTCTCGACGTAGTCGGTGACGACCGTCTTCAAGATGGCGGCCTTGCGCTCGTCAAGCTCCTTCGTCTCCCCGGTGCTGCTCACAGGAAGTTGATTTTATCGGCCGATCGGTCCCGAGCAGGGCCAGAGCCGGCAAAACGAGCCACGAAGGAGCTGAGACATCACTCCTCGAGCCTCAGCGCAGAGACGAAGGCCTCCTGGGGTATCTCGACCCGCCCGATCGTCTTCATCCGTTTCTTGCCCTCCCGCTGCTTCTCGAGGAGCTTGCGCTTGCGAGTGATGTCGCCCCCGTAGCACTTTGCGAGGACGTCCTTCCGCTTGGCCTTCACCGTCTCACGAGCGATGATGCGCCCGCCGATGGCGGCCTGGATGGGAACGTCGAAGAGCTGGCGCGGGATGAGCTCGCGGAGCTTGGCGACCATCTTGCGCCCGTACTCCTGCGCGCGAGCCCGGTGGATGATCGAGCTGAATGCGTCCACAGGAGCTCCGTTCAAGAGGATGTCGACCTTCACGAGATCCTCGACCTCGTACCCGTCGGGTTCGTAGTCGAGGCTCGCGTATCCTTTGGTCCGGCTCTTCAACTGGTCGAAGAGGTCGACGACCACCTCGGCGAGGGGAAGGCGGTAGATGAGCTCGAGCCGTTCTGGTGACAGGTACTGCATCTTCACGAGCGTTCCCCGGCGGCTCTGACACAGGTCCATGATCGTGCCGGTGTAGTCGGAAGGCGTGATGATCGTGAGGCGAAGCATCGGCTCGGAGATCGACTCGACGTTCTGGGCCGCAGGCATGACCGAAGGGTTGTCGACCTCGATCGTCTGGCTGTTCGTGAGGTGGGCGAGATAGGCGACAGACGGAGCCGTCGCGATGAGCGCAAGGTCGAACTCGCGCTCGAGGCGCTCGCGCGCGATCTCCATGTGCAACAGGCCGAGGAACCCGCACCGGAAGCCAAACCCGAGCGCCGCGGAGGTCTCGGGCTCGAAAGTGATGGAGCCGTCCGAGAGCTTGAGCTTCTCGAGCGCGTCGCGCAGACCGGGCAGATCGTCTCCCTCCACGGGGTACAGGCCGCAGAAGACCATCGGTTTCGGGTCACGGTAGCCGTCGAGGGGAGCAGCGGCTGGGTTGGCGGCATCTGTGACCGTCTCGCCGACGCGAGCTTCCGAGACCGCCTTGATCCCGGCGATGAGGTAGCCGACCTCGCCCGGGCCGAGCTCGGTGGCCGGAGTGTTGTGAGGCGATCGGAACCCGACCTCTTCGACGTCGTGGGTCGTCGCGGCGTGGAAGAGGCGGATCTTCGACCCGGAGCGGAGCACGCCGTCGAAGACGCGCACCGCGCTCACCACACCGCGGTACTGGTCGTAGAGCGAGTCGAAGACGAGAGAGCGAAGGGCCGCGCCCGGGTCCCCTATCGGTGCCGGTATCCGCTCGATGACGGCGTCGAGGAGGGCGGGCACCCCCTCACCGGTCTTGGCCGAGATGCGCAGGATGGTATCTGCCGGCAGCCCGAGCACAGTCTCGATCTCGCCTGCGTAGCGTTCGGGATCAGCCGCTGGAAGGTCGATCTTGTTGAGCGCGGCGACGATCTCGAGGTCGTTCTCTATGGCGAGGTAGCAGTTGGCCAGGGTCTGGGCCTCGATCCCCTGCGATGCGTCTATCAGCAGGATCACTCCTTCGCATGCCGCGAGCGACCTGCTCACCTCGTAGCCGAAATCGACGTGCCCCGGCGTATCGATGAGGTGGAGGGTGTGTCCGCGCCACTGCACGCGCACGTTCTGGGCCTTGATCGTGATGCCCCGTTCTCTCTCGATGTCCATCGAGTCGAGGTACTGCTCGCGCATCTCGCGGGCATCTACTGCCCCGGTCATCTCGAGGATGCGGTCGGACAACGTCGACTTGCCGTGGTCGACGTGGCTTATGATCGAGAAGTTGCGAATCTGGTCTATGGGGATCATGGCGAGAGTCCATCGTGCCACCTCGAGCGCGCCTTCCGGGTCGGGTTCGGGCGCGACGGGCCGGCACCTACGCCGCTGCTAGTATCTTGAGCCTGCACACCTAGGTTCTGAGCCGGTAGATAGTCGCGCCTGAGGAAGACATGGCCAACATAAAGAGTCAGATAAAAAGAGACCGCCAGAACAAGCTGCGCCACGAGCGCAACAAGGCTGTTCGCTCCGAGCTGAAGACGCGGACGAAGGGCGCCCTCCGGGCGGCCGAGACCGGTGCCGAGGACATGGGCGAGCGTCTCCGCCTCGCCGTCAAGCGCATCGACAAGGCTGCCGCCAAGGGTGTCATCCACCCGAACCAGGCCGCCCGTCGTAAGTCACGTCTCGTCCGTCACTTCGCCGACATCGTCGAGGAGATCACCGGCGAGTAGACGCGCCTGTGGCGCGCCCGAGGGAGGCCGGCGTAGCTGTAGTTCGAGAGCTACCCGATAATCTGCCGGGCAGGGCTCATCCTGCGGCGCTCCACGGCTCGTACTGGCGAAGGGTGACGTCACCTCTTCCAAGCGAAGGGTCAGATCGCGGCTCCTCCAGCATGCAGCGACCGCCGCCTGCATCCTTGGCCTCGTACATCGCCAGGTCGGCGAGGTGGATCAGCTCAGCGGGCTCCTCACCGGCACGGCAGGCGATGGCGATGCCCACACTGATACTCGGAGTCATGGTGTGGCCGGCAATCTCGAGCGGCTCCGCGACCGCGTCGACGAGGCGTCGACCGAGAGCAAGGACCGTGGGAGCGTCGGTAATGTCCTCCGCGACGACGACGAACTCGTCTCCTCCGAAACGGGCGATCGTGTCCGTCATCCGCAGCGTCTGCGAGAGCCGGTTGGCTACGGCGACGAGGAGGTCGTCCCCGGCGCCGTGCCCGAGCGTGTCGTTGACGAGCTTGAGGCGGTCGACGTCGATGAACAGGACGGCGAGCTCGGTCGGCTCGTGCGCAAGACGCGCGATCGCCTGTCTCAGACGGTCATGGAGAAGGGCGCGGTTGGGAAGGCGGGTGAGCGGGTCGGTGACGGCGACGCGGACTACCTCGGCCCAACCTGCTCGATGCGGGTCGGTCTTCGAGAGCCGCGTGAGCTGATCGACCGACAATCCCAGCAGCCTTGCGGTCTGGCTGCTCGCGCTCTCGCCGGTGCTCCAGTCGAGCTCGACGACCCGGAGCGGCCCGGCTCGAGGCTCGTCGACCCGGAGCGGCCCGGCTCGAGGCTCGTCGACCCGGAGCGGCCCGGCTCGAGG
>CAZAMA010000006.1:29124-42263 GCA_964485645.1 uncultured Acidimicrobiaceae bacterium
CGACCCGGAGCGGCCCGGCTCGAGGCTCGTCGACCCGGAGCGGCCCGGCTCGAGGCTCGTCGACGTTGGCTGCACCCGAGAGCCCGTCCACGACGCCACCGACGTCGATGCCTGGTTGCACCTCTCCAAATATCGGCGCAGCGGCGTGCCGACATTAGCCAATTCTTCTCGCTCAGAAGAAGAGGTGGTCGAATGACCCGCCCGGCGCGGTTCTAGGAGGCGGTGACCACCTGGTCCCGCCCCGCCCGCTTGGCCTCGTAGAGAGCGGCGTCGGTCCGCTGCAGGAGGCGACCGAGGTCGAGATCGCGCCCGTCCATCTCGGCCACTCCCACCGACGCGGTGACTTCGATCGGTCCGGACGCGGTAGAGATGGGGGCTTCGTTGATGACCTGGCGCAGGCGCTCGGCGAGCGAGTGCGCCTGCTCGAGTGGAGCCTGCACGACAAGGGCGAACTCCTCGCCGCCGTAGCGGCCAACGGTGTCACCTGACCCGATGACCTTGGTCACGCGTTGTGCCACGACGCGGATCACGTCGTCTCCCGACGCGTGGCCGTAGCGGTCGTTGACATCCTTGAAGTGGTCGATGTCGAGCATCATCGCCGACAGTGGCGTGCCCGCCTGGCGGGCGTCCCGGAAGCTCCGTCCGGCCATCTCGAAGAAATACCGGCGGTTGGCCACGCCCGACAGCTCGTCTCGCTGCGCGAGGGTCTGGACGCGGGCGAAGAGCTGTGCATTCTCGTATGCGACGACGCCCTGGTTGGCAAGAGCAGCGGCCACCTCGGTCTGAGTCTGACCGAATGCATTGGGTCGGCGCGAGATTATCGCGAGCGCACCGACTGCCTGATCGCGCACGACGAGCGGTGCGACGATGAACGAACCGGCCCGTCCGAGCAGTCCGAACAGCGGTGAGTTCCGCTCGCTGATGACGCTCGCGACAGAAAGTGGCTTGCGGGAACGGAGGGCCTCGGCGATCTCGGGCTGATCGGTCCGGGCAAGGTCGTAGCCCTCGGGCGGCAGCGACACGCCGCCACCGACGGCCGAGGCGATCTCGAGGCGCTCACCGTCGGCGAGCAGGATTGCGCCCGCATCGGCGCTGAGCGCCGTGACGGAGTTCTGCAGGATCGACCGCAGAACTCCGCGGGGCTCGAGGCTTTGACCTATCTCGCTCATCGAGTCACGGAGCAGCTCTGCGACTTGGCGCTGGCGGCGTTCGCTCGCCACCGACATCTCCATCTCGGCCAGCCGAGCCGTCTCGAGGGCAAACGCCACGTTCGAGGTGATCGCGCTCAAGATCTCGACGTCGTCTCTCGTGAAGATGCCCTTCGCGAGCCTGCTGTCGAGGTAGACGACCCCGAGAAGGCGATCCTCGATCTGAAGGGGCGCGACGAGGATCGACCGGAGCCCGTGGGTCACCGCGCTCTCCGAGCCGAGCGCAGCGCCCTCCTCGGTTCCCGTGAGCACGACCGGTTCGCGGGTGGCTACCACTCGGTCGACGACGGTCGAGGAGAACCCGGTCAGCTCCTTGAGGTCGTTGCCGGTGGCGTCACGCCCCAAGTGCGGCCGGACGAGGCCAGAGTTCTCGTTCGTCAAGAAGAGGAGGGCCCGCTCGGCGTTCAGGATCCGGACTGTCTCGTCAAGGGCCAGCCGCGCGAGCTCATCGGGGTCGAGCACGCGCGCGGCGGACGCTCCGACCTGCAGAAGGGCCTCGAGCTGACGAGCCGCGCGGCTCGCGACCCGGACGCCTCCGGCTCCGTGGAGCCCCGACGCCCGCAACGGCACTCCGCTCATGGACTGGCGCAGGGAGTGGCCAAAAGGGGCTCGGCGCGAGCGTTCCGAGACCGGAGGCTGCGTCCAGCGGACGAAGGCCGTGAGGCCCAGGTCTTCGGACAGTCGGGCGGCAGCCACCGCCATCCGCTCTGCCTCCTCGTGGAAGCCCGCGCCGTCGAGGGCACGGCTCCGGGCCATCTGGATCGCCATCTCGGCCCCCGGAGCGTCGAGGCCGACGAGCAGTGCCAGCCCCCTCGAGCTTGAGCGCAGCGCGGCCTTGAAGCGCCCTTTCGCCACGAGAAGGCCGGTGCGGGCACCGAAGTAATGGGCCCGCATGAGCGCGGTGCGCGATGCCAGGCGAAGCTCCCGGACTGCTCCTCGTGCTGCGCGCATGCGTGCTCTGCGGTCCTCCTCGGTGCTGCTCAGCAGCTGCGACAGGCGAGCAAGGGCCTGCACTATCCAGAAGGACGAGAGGTTGTAGGGACAGTTCCACGGCTTGAGCCGCTGAGCAGCAAAACTCGAGACAGCGTCCTCGAACGGCTGGCCCAGCTCGTTCAGGCCGAAGTGAAACGTCGCGAGCGCGACCTCGAAGCCGGCAATCGATATCCGCGACGGCTGGGTGCCGGCGAACTGCTCCTTCACGTGAGCTATCCGCTCGAGGCCGAGCGTCGGCTGCTCCAGGAGCCCTGCGATGGCGATCCCGACGAAGTCGAGCCCGTTGACTGCTCCGCCTCCGAGGCGCGTCGCGGCGCCGGAGTGCCAGGTCGCCTCCTCGACCCACGCGACCTGCTCGAGGATCCTGCCTCTGAGACCCAGTCCGATGCAGGCGGCGAGCACGCCACTTTGGTACTCGCCCGGCTGCAGCCAGCGCGCCTCGTGGCGGAGCACCTCGGTCAGCAACTGCTGGGACTGCACGGAATCTCCCTGAAACTCGAGGCTGATGGCCTCGAGAAGCTTCGCATGGACGATCGTTCCCTGGTCGTTGGTCTTGCGGGCGACCCGCGTCGTGTGCCGCGCGACGACACGAGCGAAGCCTACGAGCCTTACCTGGGCAAGGATCGAGCCCAGGTGGGCGTAGACCCCGACGAACTCGCGAGAGTGCCCGAGACGGTTGGCCGGAACAAGCGATCTAAGAGCGATCGCGAGGGCGAGAAGCGAACGGTGCTCCAGGTCGGCCGCATCGCCGGCGACCTCGAGGAGGCGGCACTCGAGGCGCAGCTTCTCTCGCTTGGCGCGCTTCGCCCGCCCGAAGCCGGCTCGCGTCACCCCGACCAGGAGGCCGAGCAGGAACCGCCAGAGCGTGGAGACGGCCAGGATGACCCCACTTTGCGGCAGGGATGTCCCAAGCTCTGACAGCCCTTCCCGGGCGTGCTCGAGGCTCTTCGTCCCGTTTGACTGGGCAAGGTGGACGTGCGCGAGGTGCTCGTGAATGCGTGAGCGGCCAATCGGCTCTCGTTCCAGACCCAGAGCCTTCTCGTAGTGGCTAAGGGCAAGATCGACCCGGCCGCTGCGGGCCAGAGCCGTGCCGTAGTCCGTCTCGAAGGCACTCGTGGCGGGGAGCCGGTACTCGAGGGTGATGGCCTCGGCTGCGGCCAGGAACCCGAGAGCGTCGTCGTCGGCTTGGGCCGCGAGAGCCAGGCGGGCCGCGCGATGGTTTGCCTGAAAGGACCGGACCGGGTCGGATTCGATCTCGCCCAGCGCGTAGTGACGCGCGATCTCGTAGACGATCTCCGGCCGGCTCTCGCCCGTCTCCTGCAATGCCCTGGCGAGAACCTCGTGGGCGCGCCTCGCCGCCTTCTTGTCGATCGAACGTAGCAGGACGTCTCGCACGCCGTCATGGAGGAACACGTAGCGGTCACTGTCCTGTGGCTCGATTACCCGAGCGCTTGCCGCCTCTCCGAGGGCAAGGTAGAGGTCGGCGGTCGACCAGTTGGTGATCGTCGCCAAGAGGCCGACAGCGAAGCTGGAGCCGACGAGGGCGGCCTCGGTGAGAAGCCATCGGGTCGCGGGGCGGAGGCTGTCGAGGCGGCGCAGTGCCAAGCCGCGGACGTCTGTGGGCAGGTCGAGTCCCGCGAGCGCTTCGGCGTCGACGGAGAACGTCCCCCAATAAGGGCGCAGCACTCCGGCCTCGAGAGCGGCCCGGAGGTACTCGACAGCGGCGGACGGGTTGCCGCTGGCGCGAATCGTTATCTCGTTCGCGAGGCTCGGATCCAGGGCGTCGCCGCCTAGTTGCCAGGAAAGGACGGTTTCGATCTGCGCGTCGCTGAGCGGCGGTAGCTCGATTCGGCGCCGTACCGCTTCGCCCATCTCGGAGCGCAGCCGACCGAGCGCGACCGCGTCGGCGGGGTCGCTGCGAGCGGTGAGGACGATCACAAGGGGGAGACGATCCAGCTCAGGGGCAAGGTACGCCAGTACGCGATGGGTGGCGTCGTCAGCCAAGTGGGCGTTGTCGACCACGAGAAGCATCCCGCCCGGTGAAGCTGTCGCTACGGACATGACCAGGTGGGCTGCCTCGATCACGGCGAACTCGTGGAAACCGCTTTCCGATCCGCGCTCGCTCTCCACCGAGAGGTGGCGGTCGAGCTCGCGCGACAAGCCGAGGAGCGAGACCGCCGTGCCCGCCCTGTCGATGCCCATCTCGTGGCGCAGGTGCGCGAGCATGTCGGGATCGCGGGTCTCGAGCTCTGCCAGGTGGCGACCGAGCGCCAGTGCGAGTGGTCCGAGTGGTCCGGGATGGTCGAGGCCGATGTGGGTCTCGAGGACGGTCATCCCGTTGCCGCGCGCGATCAGAGCCAGTTCGGAGACAAGGCGTGTCTTGCCCCCGCCCGGCTCCGACTCGATGAGAACCGAGGAGCCGGTTCTCGAGGCCCGGGCGTCGTTGGCCATCTCGAGCAGCGCCGCCAGCTCGGCATTGCGGCCGACGAGAGTCGAGCTCGTCGGCGCTCGACCCACAACCGACTTGCCGAGGGGGGCATCTTCTGGGAGGTTTCCATGCCGGAGCGCCTCGATGTCTGCGTGGAGCGAGCTGGCGTCCTGATACCTGTCGTCGGGATCCTTCGCGAGCAGCCGCGCGATGATTCTTGCTAGCTGGACCGAGACGTTCGGCTCGACCGCGCGCGCGTCGGGTGCGGTGAGAACGGCGTGCATGCGGACGACTTCGCCGGCGTCGGCGGCCCTGAAGGGCGGACGGCCCGTCACGCACTCGAAGAGGACGGCGCCGAGAGAGTACAGGTCGGACCGCCTGTCGACCGGGCGGCGTGCCATTCCCGTCTGCTCGGGAGCGCTGTAGAGCACCGTTCCGACTACGGCATCTTCTGGCTGGCGGGTGCCGGTATGGGTCGCGAGGCCGAAGTCGATGAGAACGGCCCGGCCGTCGTCTCTGAGCACTATGTTGCGCGGGCTGACGTCCCTGTGCACGAGCCCGACCCGGTGGGCGACGTCCAGGGCGCCAGCTACGTCGGCAGCGATCGAGAGCACGCGAAGCTCGGGAAGGGCCTCTTCTTCCACGATTGCCCGCCCGAGGGTCCGCCCGCCGATGAGCTCCATCACGAGATAGCAGACCCGCCCGTCGTCGCCTACCTCGAAGACCTTGCCCAGACAGGGGTGGCGGATCGCGGCAAGGATCGCGGCCTCTCGACGGAAGTAGAGCCGGGCGGGGTCATCGGGTCCCCTCAGCTGCTGCGTCTTGACGGCAAAGTCCTGGCCCTGGCGGACCGCGCGGTACACCGCAGTCGTGGCGCCGCGGCCGAGCTCCTCTACGACATCAAACCCCGGTATCGCGATCCTTGACGCCTCGGTAGGCACCTGTTCACCCATCCAAGGTTGTAGGAAAGTGGCCTCGATCGGACCACTCTGGGCTCACCATGAGCATACTCGGTGGTGCCCGCTGGACACCTGTAATGGTCTCGTGCCCCCAGATCGGGCTCGACCGGCCAGATCTGGCTCGACCCCGGGGTCAGGACTGGGCGGGAAGGGGGAGCTTGACGACCGGGGAGCCTCCGGCGAGAACGGCGATCATCTGCGGCTGACCTTCTGCCATCCCGATCTCCCAGGCACCCACGCCCGCGACGTGAAACTGGGCAGCCAGCGCGACTTTGAGCGCGATCGAGGCCGGATCGTCGAACCACGTCTGGTGCCACCTGCCCGCTCGTTTGAACGCGATGAACGGAGTGTCGCTGGAGGGATCCCACCGCGGCTTGTGGCCGTTGTCGGCGATCGAGGCCACGATGTCGTCGTAAGTGACCGCGTAGGGCTGCCCGTTGGCCGGCTCGCCGACCAAGGGACCGAGCGCGGGAAAGTCGTAGCCATAAAAGGGCACTCCGAGGATCACTTTTGCTGCCAGTCCCTCGGCCGAGTAGGTGGCGAGCGCGGCTACGTCGCTCAGGGCACTTCCAAAGAGCGGGGCGTCTGGACTCGGGACCTCGGTGCTGTTCATGTCGTATGCCATGACGAACAGCTCGTTCACCGACGGTGCCAGTGCCGAAAGGTCGAAGAGGCCGCCCGCGTACTCGGCCGACTGCGGGAAGACGTTCAACATCAGGTTCCACGAAGGATCGATGGCAAGCAGACGGGCGGACAGCGCTGTCACGAATGCCGTGAACCCACTTCGGTCCGAGGCGTTCCTGCCCTCGAGGTCGAGGTCGACTCCGGCGAAGCCGTAGCTCGAGAGCAGCGGCGCAAGGCTGTCGGCGAGACGTCGACCAGCTGCGACCGGATGGGAGCACAGGCCCTGGAGAACCGCCTGGCGATCGGCGAACACGCTCAGAAGGACACGGTCGCCCTCCGCCCGCCCCGTCGTCAACAGACCGGACACTTGTCCATCTTGCAGGGACGTCCAGCCGCCGGAGGCGTTGCTCTCGACAATGGTCGCATCGGCGCGCACTTGCAGGGCGTAGTAGACGAGGTACGTGAAGGCTGCCAGGTGGGTGCCCGAGAGCGAACCCAGCTCGTAGTAAGGCACGAAACCCACCACCTCGTGCGAACCGAGGGGATGGCGGTAGGTGCGCTTGGCAAGTCGGGGTGCGGTCGCTCCGCTGACCGCAGGGAGCCGCAGGTTCACGGCTCCTTCGGCGGCGAGCACGGCAGCAGTCTCCCTGGCGGCATAGGGGTTCGTCGTCGTCGTGCTGGAGAACGCCGAGCCGGCGCCAGAGCCGTGTGTCCCACCCCGAAGAAGCGCGAATGCTCCGGCGGCGACGAGCAGCACCAGGAGGCTTATGGCGCTGGCAACAACGATGCCCTGCCGGCGCCTAGGTGTCATCGCCGGGTGAGCGTACTTCGCAGGACTCGTCATAAGTGGGCACCAGCCGCTACGCGCGAGGAGCGGGATTGGGAGGCTGGCTACTTGCAGCCGGAGGCCCCGAGGCTTCATTACGCTCTGGTCCGGTGGTGTTCATCGAGATCTCCCGTCTGATCGTCGTCGTCATCGGCGCGCTCGTCGGGCTGTCGGTGACGGAGAGCTCGTCTTCAGGTGCCCACGTGCTCGGGGCGACTATCGGTGTACTCGTCGCCTACGTGATCGGCGGTGTCTTCGGGCGTGTCGTCCAGGACATCTCGCGTAAGGCAAACCGCCGCTGGCGTGAGGTGCCGGCTGCCGAGATACTCGCCGGAGCGCTGCTCGGTGGGATCGGCTTTCTCATCGGCGCCGTGGCTTGCATACCCCTCTTCGTCTTCGTGAAGAAGGACTACGACTACCCGATCGCGGCCGCCTTCGCCTGGGCGATCGGTTATCTCGGCCTCAAGGTCGGGACGGCCAAGGGCGGCCAGCTGGCCGACGCCGCCCGTCTCTCGCGACGCCTCGCCGTCGGCGAGGACGAAGCCCATCTCGGAGCTGTGATGGCGGACACCTCGGCGGTGATGGACCGTGCCTTTCTCGCCCTTGGCGGCTCGGGTCTGCTCGGAGCCGAGATCCTCGTGCCCGAGCTTGTCGTCGACGAGCTACGGACGTTGGCGGGCGCACCGGATCCGGTGATATCCCGCCGCGCGCGTCGCGGCTTGGAGGCCCTCGAGGCGATCCGGCAGTCGGGCGTGACGGTCACCCTGGTCACAGGCGACGTCCCCGAGGCTCCCACGACCGAGGAGAAGGTGTTCGTGCTCGCGGAACGACTGAAGGCGCGAGTGATCACATCGGCATCCGACCCCACGCGCGACCTGAGGCTGTCCGGAGTCCAGATCGTCGACGTCCGAGCTCTCGTGGCCGACCTGGCACCCGATCACGTCCCGGGCGAGCGCCTGCGGGTCGACCTCGTCAGGCCCGGAACCCAGCCCCGACAGGCGGTCGGCTACCTGCCCGACGGTGACATGGTCGTCGTGAACGACGCGGCGCATCGAATCGGCGAGGAGGGTGTCGAGATCTCAGTGCTCTCGACCCGTCCGACGAGCCAGGGCCTGATCGTCTTCGGCCAGGTGATCGACGCCGAGGGCGAGATCGCGAGCCGAGAGGGCGGCACCGATCTCGGCGTGCGCCCCGGTCACGAGATCACAGGCGTTTGACAGCCGCCACCAGCTTGGAGAGAGAGTCCTTCGCGTCGCCGAAAAGGAGCGTGGTCTTCTCGTCGAAGAGGAGATCGTTGTCGATCCCCGCGAACCCGGGCCGCATCGAGCGCTTGAGGAAGACGACGTTTCGTGCCTGGTCGACCTCGAGTATCGGCATGCCGTAGATGGGGCTGCCAGGCGAGTTCTTTGCCGCGGGATTCACGACGTCGTTGGCTCCGACGACAAGAGCGACATCAGTCGTCTGGAACTCCGGGTTGGCGTCGTCCATCTCCTTCAGCTTCTCATAAGGCACGTCGGCCTCTGCGAGCAGGACGTTCATGTGCCCCGGCATGCGACCCGCCACAGGGTGGATGGCATAGATGACCTCGACTCCGCGAGCCTCGAGCAGCTCGGCCAGCTCACGCGCGCTGTGCTGTGCCTGCGCGACGGCGAGCCCGTATCCGGGCACGATGATCACCTTTCGCGAGTACGCGAGCAGCACGGCGATGTCGTCAGGGCTGCCGGAGCGGACAGAGCGATCACCGCCGTCTTGGCCCTCGGCATTCGCAGTGATGACCGAGCCGAAGGCGCTGAACAAGATGTTGGGGATCGAGCGCCCCATTGCCGCGCTCATCATCCTCGTCAAGAGCGTGCCCGAAGCCCCGACGAGCGTGCCAGCCACGACGAGGACCACCGAGTGAAGGACGAAACCGCTCGCTGCGACCGCGAGGCCGGTGAAGGAGTTGAGCAAGGATATGAGGACCGGGACATCCGCACCCCCGATCGGGAGCACGAAGGCGATACCGAACGCGAGGGCGAGCACCGCGATGGTGACGACGATCCAGGTGTGCGGAGCGACGCAGGCGGCCACACCGAGTCCGAGGATCCCGGCGGCGACGATGCCGTTCAGCACCTGCTGGCCCGGGTAGGTGATGGGTCGACCGCTCATCAGCTCCTGGAGCTTGGCAAACGCGATGATCGAGCCGGCGAAGGACACCGAGCCGATGATCACGCCGAGGAGGATCTCGACGACCTCGTAGATGGCAAGGTCGGCTGGTGTGGCCTTGAGGAACGTCGAGAGCGCGATGAGGGCGGCTGCTCCCCCTCCGACCCCGTTGAAGGCGGCCACCATCTGGGGAATTGCCGTCATCTTCACGAGGCGAGCGGCGGGGAAGCCGATTACCGCACCAATCGCCATCGCCGCGGCCATGAGGCCGAAACGAGACAGCCCCGGAGTCGCAAACGTCATCCCGATAGCCAGAAGCATTCCGGCGGCACCGATGAGGTTGCCGGCCCTCGCAGTCTTCGGTCCGGACAGTCCGCGCAGCGCGACGATGAAGCAGATGGCCGCTACGAGATAGGCCAGGCGAATGCCCGTGTCGAGGCTCAACGGTTGCCTCCGGTCCCTTCCTCGGAGCCGGTCCCTTCTTCGGGAGCCGGTCCGTCATGCAGAGACGGCTTGGCTCGAGCCTTCGCCGGACCCTTGAACATCTCGAGCATGCGGTCCGTGACGACGAACCCACCGACCACGTTGACCGTCGCGAGCACCACCGCCACGAAACCCAGAGCGATCTCCACGGAACCATGAGCCGATCCAAGGACGATCATCGAGCCCACGAGCACTACGCCGTGGATGGCGTTCGTCCCGGACATGAGCGGCGTGTGGAGGACGCTTGGAACCTTCGAGATGACTTCGAAGCCGACGAAACCGGACAGGACGAAGACGGTGACGAGCGTGAGGATGTCGGAGCCGTTCACTAGCCCCCCCCTTCCAGGAGTGCCCTCGTGGCGCCGTGCTTGATCTCGCCGGCGTGGGTCACGCAGGTGCTCGAGACGATCTCGTCCTCGAAGTCGGGACGAAACGCGCCGTCTGACACCAACAGAGCGAGCATCTCGGCGATGTTGCGCGCGTAGAGAAAGCTGGCGTGGGTGGAAAGCGAGCTGGCCAAGTTGCTCGCGCCGTAGACGACAACGTCGTTCACGAGGGTCTCGGCGCCTGCCTCGGAAAGCTCGCAGTTGCCACCAGTCTCCGCCGCGAGATCGACGACAACGCTGCCGGCCCGCATGCGGCGCACCATCTCCCCGGTGACGAGGAGGGGCGCGCGGCGGCCAGGGATCGCGGCGGTCGTGATCACGGCGTCGGCCGCTGCCACTTCGTTGCCTATCAGCTCCCGCTGCCGGGCGAGGAACTCCTCGGACTGCTCTTTCGCATAGCCGCCCTGGCCGTCCTGGGCCTCGAGCTGGAGCTCGACGAAACCCGCCCCGAGAGAGCGGACCTCGTCACGCGCGGCAGGTCGCACGTCGTAGGCGCGCACGACCGCGCCCAGCCGGCGCGCGGTCGCGATCGCCGGTAGGCCGGCGACCCCGGCGCCGAGCACGAGGACCTTGGCGGGAGGCACTGTTCCTGCGGCTGTCATGAACATCGGGAAGAAGCGGTGCAGGCGTGTGGCCGCGAAGAGCGCGCCGCAGTAGCCGGTGACGGTTGCCTGGGACGAGAGGGCGTCCATTGCCTGCGCACGGCTGATCCGTGGCAACAGGTCGAGACTGAAGGCAACGATCTGCCGTCTCACGAGCACTTGGACAAGCTCGAGGTTGGAGGCGGGCTGGAGCATGCAGAGGAGGGCTGAGCCCTCGCGGAGGCGCTCGGCCTCCGCCGGCGTCGGTGGTTGCACCTTGCAGATGACGTCGGCGGTGCCGTAGAGCGCCTCAGCGTCCGGCGCGATCGTCGCTCCGGCGGCCAGGTACGAATCGTCGTCGTACAACGCCCCAAGGCCCGCGCCCGACTCGATCGTGACCTGTATGTCCTTTGCTGCCAGCCTCGAGATGACCTCGGGAACAGTGGCTACACGGCGCTCCCCGGTCGTGGTCTCACGCGGCACGGCCACATCCATGGCAGCGGTCTAGCAAATGGCGAGGCAGCGGTCTAGCACCGTGCCGCACTGGCGCGTTGTCGGGGTCAGACCGAGCCGACCGGGACGACCTCGGAGCTGAGCCGTAGACTTGCCGATGTGTCACGAGAGGCAGATGGCGACGACCTCGCCCCCAGCTGGGCGCGCTGGCAGCAGAGCTACGAAGCTTCACCCCTGAGGGACGTCGATTTCGCGACGCTCTCGGGACTGGCGGTCGAGCCGGTCTACGGACCGGGCGACGAGCTTCCGGGGCTCTACCCCTACACGCGCGGCCCCTATGCCTCCATGTACAGATCCAAGCTCTGGACCATGCGCCTGTTTGCCGGCTTTGGCACCGCGGAGGACACCAACGCCAGATTCAAGGAGATTCTCCGCTCTGGCGGCGACGGACTCTCGACGGCCTTCGACCTGCCGACCCTCATGGGTCGTGACTCCTGCGATCCCGAGAGCCTCGGGGAGGTCGGCCGTTGCGGGGTCGCCGTCGACACGATGGCCGATGTCGAGGATCTCTTTGCCGATATCGATCTCGCAAAGGTGACGACGTCGATGACGATCAACTCCCCCGCGGCGGTGCTGCTGGCGATGTACTTCGCCGCCGCGGAGAAGGTTGGCACGCCGAGACGAGCCCTTGGAGGCACGATCCAGAACGACATCTTGAAGGAGTACCAAGCCCAGAAGGAGTACGTCTTCCCGCCGCGACCGTCGGTTCGGCTCGTCACGGACATGATCCGCTTCTGCTCGGCCGAGATGCCGCGGTGGCACACGGTGTCTGTGTCCGGGTACCACATTCGCGAAGCGGGCTCGACGGCGGCTCAGGAGCTGGCCTTCACCCTTGCCAACGGCTTTGCCTATGTTGAGGCAGCTGTCGCTGCCGGCCTTCCGGTGGACGAGTTCGCTCCGAGGCTGAGCTTCTTCTTCAATGCCCATCTCGACTTCTTCGAGGAGATCGCCAAGTACCGGGCTGCTCGTCGGATCTGGGCTCGCTGGATGCGACATCGCTACGGCGCCACCGACGAGCGATCCCTCCAGCTACGGTTCCACACCCAGACGGCAGGGTGCTCGCTCACCGCCCAGCAGCCGGAGGTCAACATCGTCCGCACCGCGATCGAAGCCCTGGCCGGCGTCCTCGGTGGCACGCAAAGCCTGCACACGAACTCGATGGACGAGGTCCTCGCGCTTCCGACGGAGAAGGCGGCTCGCATCGCGCTTCGGACCCAGCAGGTGCTGGCCCACGAGATGGGCGTCACAACCGTCGCCGATCCGCTCGGCGGCTCCTACTTTCTCGAAGCGCTTACCGACGAGCTGGACCATCAGGCCGAAGCCGTGTTCGTGCACCTCGACGAGCTGGGCGGAGGCTCGATTCTCGAAGGCGTCTACGCCGGCATCGACGACGGCTGGTTCCAGTCCGAGATCGCCGATGCGGCCTATGCATATGAGTGCAAGGTCTCCACGCGCCGTCGGCTCGTCGTGGGCGTCAACAGCTACCTCGAGGGCAACGAAGAGGAACCGCCCCCGATCCTGCGCATCGGCGACGAGGTCGAGGAGCTTCAGAACAAGCGCCTCGCGGACGTTCGCGCATCTCGCTCGGCCGATGCGGTCGAGGCGGCTCTCGCCGGGGTCCGCGCGACCGCCGAGCAGAGCGATACGAACCTGATGCCGGCGATTCATCGGGCTGTCGTCGCCTACGCCACGATCGGAGAGGTGATGAACGCGCTGGCCGACGTGTTCGGGCGCTGGCATGAGGCGGCGAGCATGTGATCGCGAGGCTCGAAGGGCTCCGCCGAGCGGGACAGCGGTGCTGGCCCGCGGTGCATGTACGGTTGCTCGAGCGAGCTGTCCGGTCGAGCTAGGTGGAGGAGAACTTGTCGGAGTCAAGATCACGTACCTGGAGGCGTCTCGCCGCGGCTCTCGCGGGCATCGCCATCATGGTGCAGGTCGCTGTGCCGGGAGCGACGGCCATAGCTGGTGCACAGGGCCGCTCGATGGCACAGGG
>CAZAMA010000006.1:42363-45145 GCA_964485645.1 uncultured Acidimicrobiaceae bacterium
CTGTGCCGGGAGCGACGGCCATAGCTGGTGCACAGGGCCGCTCGATGGCACAGGGACGCTCGATGGCACAGGGACGCTCGACTGGACGGGGTCCGGTCATCTCCGAGTTCACCGCGACACCGTCCCAGCTCGACTATCGCGGCGGCAAGGTTGAACTGGTGGCGCGGACCCGACGCGCAAGCAGATGCGAGGTCACTTCCACCCTGAACACGCCGGGCGTGCCGTCGAGGATCTCCTGCCGGGGAGGGCGAATCTCGATCACGGTAAAGGTGCCGGGCGATGCCACTGCACGGGTCCGCTCGATACCGTTTCGGCTGAAGGCGAGCGCCGGCCACGGCACCTATGCAGAGCGGACCCTCTACGTCCACGTGCTGCCGAGGCCCCCAGCAGTCGCATCGTTCTCCTCGAGCCCGACTTCCCTGCCACCATCGGGCGGAACAGTGACACTGACCGGCAGAGTGCGGAGGGCGCTTCGATGCGTCATCTCCGCCAGTCCCGAGATAGCCGGCCTCCCGGTCTCGCTTCCCTGTGCTGACGGGAAGGTGGCGAAAGTCGTCGTCCTTCCCGCCGTGAGCGGCGGGCAAGGCCGGGCTACCTACTTCGCGCTCTCAGTGGCCGGCCTCGGCGGTAGCGCATCGAGTGCCGAGGCGGTCGTCTATGTGAGGGGCCATACGCCGACGGCGACGAGCTTTACGGCGACTCCCTCCAACCTGCCGGCAACGGGCGGATCGGTCACCCTCTCGATCTCTGTGACCAATGCCTCTCAGTGCGGCTTCGGCTACTCCTGGAGTGGCCCTAGTGACCCGATCGCCAAGGGTGCTTTTCCGGCGAATATTCTCTGTTCCTCCGGGACCTATACCTACAAGGTCGCCTTCGCGCCGGACTTGGGGTCGCTCCCCGTCGAGGTCAGCTTCCAGGCGACCGTGATATCCGACGGCGGCGACATAAGCCCGAGCGTCCAGCCGACCGTGGTCGAAGCAGCCGGTACCTAGCATGGTGCCGGCCCCAGACAGACAGCGGCGCTCCGCCGGCAGCCGGTACGGTGCTCCCACTCCCGAGCAGGAGGGCGTTTCATGCGAGTAATCGTCGACTACGACCTGTGCGAGTCGAACGCGATATGCATGGGGATTCTCCCCGAGATCTTCGAGGTGCGCGACGACGACTTCCTCTACGTGCTCAACGACCGACCCCCGGAGGAGCTACGGGGCAAGGTAATGGAGTGTGTGAGGTCGTGCCCGAAGCAAGCGATCTCGATCGAGGGATGACCACGGGAGATCCACAGGCGCCGCGGCCGCTCCGGGTCCGCATGGCGCCCTCTCCGACAGGATATTTCCACGTTGGCTCCGCGAGGACGGCGCTCTACAACTGGTGTGTCGCTCGCCGAGGGCAAGGCACTTTCGTGCTACGCATCGAGGACACCGACAGAGAGCGTCACCAAGAGGAGCAGTACCAGGGCATACTCGACGCGCTCAGCTGGCTGGGCATCAATTGGGACGAAGGTCCCTACCGGCAGTCGGAGCGGTCCGCGCTCTACCAGGCGAACTTGGACCTGCTCTTCGACGGCGGAGATCTCTATGCCTGCGACTGCACGAGGGAGCAGGTGGAGGCGCGTACCAAGGACAGGCCAACGCCAGGATACGACGGCTACTGCCGCAGCCGGGGCCTGGAGCGCGGGCCAGGACGTGCGCTGCGTTTCGCCGTACCTGAAGACGGTACCACGGTCGTCCACGACGTGATCCGGGGCGATGTCGAGTTCGCGAACCACACGATCGAGGACTTCGTCGTAGCCAAGTCCAACGGGGACGCCCTGTTCGTCCTCGCAGTCGTCACCGATGATCGCGAGATGGCTATAAGCCACGTCATCCGAGCCGAGGAGCACCTTCCGACGACGCCCAAGGCGGTGCTCCTCTGGGAAGCGCTGAACGCCCTCGGACGGGGTCGCAACGACGGCGCCGTGATGCCCCTACCACTGTTCGCGCACCTGCCAGTGCTCGTCAACGACCGTCGCCAGAAGATCTCCAAGCGACGCGACCGGGTCGCCATCGAGGACTACCGCTTCGAGGGCTATCTGCCAGAGGCGATCGGGAACTACCTCGCCCTGCTCGGTTGGAGCTTTCCGGACGGCCACGAGCTGTTCACGCGAGACGAGCTCGTCGAGGCTTTCCGGCTCGAAGACGTGAACCACTCGCCGGCCTTCTTCGACCTGCAAAAGCTCAGGCATTTCAATGGCGTCTACATCCGCCAGCTGAGCGATGCCGAGTTCACGGACCGTTGCCGGACATGGGCCCGCGAGACCGAGAACGAGCTGGGTACATCTGTGTACGAGTCGAGGGAGTGGTCCGTTCTCGCCCCGCTGGTGCGCGAGCGCGTCGCGGTCCTCGGAGAAGTACCGGGCTACGTCGAGTTCCTGCGCGTCGGCGAGCCGTCGATGGACAGCGGCTCTTGGGACAAGGCCGTCGCGGGGGACAGCGAGGCGGGCGCGATCTTGGCCGCGGCGCGATCGGGTCTCGAGGAGTTGCCGGGGGATCGGTGGCTGGCAGAGGCGATCAAAGAGGTCATGACCGCCGTGGCTGGCGCGCACGGGCGCAAGCTCGGCAAGGCACAGGCCCCTGTCCGGGTGGCGACGATGGGAAGCACCGTGGGTCTCCCTCTCTTCGAATCCCTCCAGGTCTTGGGCCGGGAAGCGGTGCTTCGGCGCCTTTCCCACGCGCAGGACCGGCTGCGAGCCAACCTGCAGGGGCCTGGCGCAGCCCAAGCTCGCGAGGCGGGATCTGGCAGCGGC
>CAZAMA010000006.1:45245-46384 GCA_964485645.1 uncultured Acidimicrobiaceae bacterium
ACGGGATCTGGCAGCGGCACGGGATCTGGCAGCGGCACGGGATCTGGCAGCGGCACGGGATCTGGCAGCGGCAAAGGAGGATGAGCCCAGGTGTTCTTCTTCACGGTGTTCCGGTGGTTCCGGCGCCTTCTATATCTCGTCGTCTTTGCCGCAGTCGTCTACCTCGTGGTCACCTCTGCGCAAGTGGTCGTGGCCTCCCGGTCCACCCTCGCGCCGGCGCAGGCCAACAAGGCCTCTGCCATAGTCGTCATCGGAAGTGCGACCGGTCCTGGGCCGCTGTCGAGCGACATGAGGCTACGGTGCGAGGAGGCCGTTGCCCTCTACCGGGCCGGCCGGGCCCGCACCGTCATCACGACTGGAGCGAGCGCATCCCCGGGAGCCCCCAGCGAGGCCGCCGCATCGGAGAGATGTCTCAGGTCCTTCGGGATCGGGCGAGTGACACGGGTGCCACTGTCAGAGGTACCAGCCCAGCTCGGCTTTGTTGCCGGCCTCATCGGAACAGCTGGGAACCGACACGTCATCCTTGTCGCAGATCCGCTCCAGACCAAGTGGCTCGAGGACGTCGCGAGCTCCGAGGGCCTGAACGCCCAAGTGGTGGCCGTCCCGGCGCCACGGGGCAGCTTCTGGGCGGATGTCGCAACCATCTGGGACCAGGCTGCGGCAATCGCTCTTGGACATGTGATCGGCTACAAGAACACCGGTTGGATCGGGGCCTGATCGCCCGATCCGATGTTGGGGCCCGCGATGGGCCGGTCGTCCAACTGTTAGCATTCGGCACGCCCATTCGGGGGTGGTGTAATCGGCAACACAACAGGTTCTGGCCCTGTTATTAGGGGTTCGAGTCCTCTCCCCCGAGCTCTCGGATCGCCGGGGCCACCACTGTCCTGGTGGCCCCGGCCTCTCGTCGTAGCTGCGGGAAGAGGCAAGGGGACTTATATGGCAGGTCGCTTCAGATCGCGATCGACGCGGTTCGGCCGTGCCGCCTGCAGTGGCCTGCTGGCGGCGGGGCTCGGTGCCCTCGTGGGTGCATGCGGCCTCTCCAATGACCTGAGCACTGCTGCCACCGGGCCGCTGCTCGCTCTCAAGGCCAGCGACACGGTGGTCGAGACCAACCTGCAGACCGCCGAGACCGCGCTGCA
>CAZAMA010000006.1:46394-52748 GCA_964485645.1 uncultured Acidimicrobiaceae bacterium
TCGACGAGCTACACCGTCCTAAGCGTGAGCTCCACGGCAGGGCAAGCCACCGTGCTTGCCGGCTACAACCAGCTGTCACGCGACTGCCTCGGGCTTGTCGACCTGACAGGACCGGGAGTGTCGGTGCTGGGCCAGACCCAGGTGGGCACTTACTACTTCTGGATAGCCCAGAGCGCGTCCTCGGCATGTGACGCTGCCAGCTTCGCGGCTACTGCGGCTGTTCCGAAGGGCTGGCCGGGCGGGGACCCGTCGTCGACTGGTTGGCCTCTTCCCTGAGGCTAGTTTCAAAGTCTCAGAAGACGAACAGGAGTCGACGCTTTCATGGACAACGGCCCGCCGCGCGGCACCCGCGACCTGCTGCCGGACTCCGTCGCGCGGCGAGAGGCCGTCGGCGCGGAATTGGCGAGCAGCTACGCCCGCTTCGGGTTCCGCCGCATCGAAACCCCCTGTATCGAGGACATCGAACGCCTCTCCTCGGGCGAGGGGGGCGACAACGAGAAGCTCATCTACAAGATCCTGAGAAGGGGACTCGACCGAGACCTGGCCGCCGGCGTTGCGGTCGGTGATCTCGTGGATCTGGGGCTTCGCTATGACCTGACGGTCCCCCTGACGCGCTTTTACGCGAGCAACGCGGGCAAGCTTCCCATGCCATTTCGGGCGATGCAGATCGGGCCGGTATGGCGGGCGGAGCGGCCCCAGAGGGGCCGGTTCCGCCAGTTCACCCAGTGCGATATCGACACGGTCGGCGAGCCGAGCGTGCTGGCCGAAGCTGAGCTCCTCGAGGGCACGCTCGCCGCGCTCGGCGCCATCGGAATCGATCGAGTGACTGTCCGCGTCAACGATCGGCGCCTCCTGGCCGCGCTCGCGGCAGAAGTCGGCGTGGGCGAGAGCGCCTTGCGCGCGTTCTACGTGATCCTCGACAAGCTCGACAAGATCGGCTGGCGCGGTGTGAGAGACGAGCTCGTCGAGCAAGGACACCCCGACACCGTCGGAGGTAGGTGTGAGCAGATCGTCTCGAGCGTCGCCGAGGCGGACTCCCCCGCGCAGGCCATCGCGCGCGCGGCCGATCTCCTTCCGCGGATGGTGGAGGTCGTGCTCACCGAGCTGCGCGCGACATTCGACGCGCTTTCGCGAGTCGAGGTGGCGGCACCCGCCGGCGCCCTGACGCCTCGCTTGGACCTCACCGTCGTCCGCGGGATGGGCTACTACACAGGGCAAATCTTCGAGCTCGCCCACCCCGACGCCCCGAGCTCGATAGCTGGTGGGGGTCGCTACGACGACCTCGTAGGGCGGTCGCTCGGGAGGAAGGTGCCAGCCTGCGGGATCTCGATCGGTTTCGACCGCGTGGTCGAGATGGCCCGTTTTGCGCCCCCCGATCTCGGCGTTGCGATCCTTCACTCCTCCGAGGTCCCACCATCGGAGGTCCTCGGGGTGGCTCGGCATCTTCGCTCCGAAGGCAACCCTGCGACCCTTGTCGAGCGCCGGGGCCAGCTCAAGGTTCAACTCGAGACGCTGCACAGCGCCGGTTACAGCTCGTTCGTGGTCGTCGAGCCGGGCTCTGTGTCCGAACGGCGTCGCCTTCGCAGCTGAGCTAGAGCCGCTCGGCCCCTCGGCCTGCCCCGTCAGATGGGCTCGCCCCGTCAGGTGGGCTCGCCCCGTCAGCTGGGATCGAGGTGCGGTGCGGGGCCCCGCAGCACGACTGTCAGGAGCTCGAACGGCCTGAGGTCGAGCGCGACACTCCCCTCAGGGCCGACCTCGACTGCCGCGCT
The DNA here is from genome assembly GCA_964485645.1 of uncultured Acidimicrobiaceae bacterium. Lineage (GTDB taxonomy): Bacteria > Actinomycetota > Acidimicrobiia > Acidimicrobiales > Bog-793 > JAKACA01. The sequence goes on from CAZAMA010000006.1 coordinate 48,164, forward strand.
GGGCCGCTCGAGGGCGTCGGTAAGCGCGGCCGTGCTCCACGGCGCGAGGGCGTTACCGGGGCGCAACGAGAGCCGACCGTGGGCTCCGGCCGGCTCGAAGACGCGGACGACGACGCCGCCTTTGTCGTCAGCGAGCTTGAGGGCCGAGACCATGGCGCCCTCGACTGCAACGAGCCGACCGTCCGGGACCGCGCCGAGACGGTCCTGGGCAGGTGGTGCAAGGAGGCAACGCAGTGGCAGGTTGAAGGCCTCTGCCTCGTCGGTTACCGAACCGGCCGCCAGCAGCGACGACGCGAGGCCGCGATGTGGCATGACGGCGTAGGAGAACCGGTGGGTGCCCTGGTCGGCCTCGGGGTCCGGCCAGGTTGGCCCTCTCAGCAGCGAGAGGCGCATGACCGAGCCGCGCACGTCGTAGCCGTATTTGCAGTCGTTGATCAGCGCCATGCCGCATCCCGGTTCGCTCAGGTCCGCCCACCGCTGGGCGGGAACCTCGAAGCGTGCCGCGTCCCAGGAGGTGTTGGCGTGGGTCGGTCGCGCGACGTAGCCGAATTGGACCTCGAAGCTCGCCGCAGGGGCGCGGACGGAAAGCGGGAACGCCACTTTCAAGAAACGGTGCCGTTCGGCCCACTCCACTGCGGTGGAGAACTCCAGCCGCTGCGATCCAGCGACGAGCCTGATCTCCTGGGTCAGGAGGGACGAGCCGAACCTGTGCACCACCCGCAGCGCCACTCGGACAGGACCGGATTCCACGATCTCGGCCGACTCGGCGTCGCGCAGCTCCGACGCCCGCGCGAAGCTGCCCTGGTCGACATCCCAGGCATCTGTGTCGTTGGGGAGGTCGTAGTGCAACTGGAAGACGTTTGCCTGCGCGCCCTCCGCTACGAGCTGGCGACCGGTGCGGCGGTCCAAAAGGGAGGACAATGTGCCGTCGGGCCCGACACGGGCTGTGAGGATCGCATTGGACAGGACAAACCCGTCCTGCTCGGCCACGATGGTCGCCCCGTCTGATCCGCTCTCGCGCCCGCGGACGTATCCGTGGTCGGCGGCAGGCACGAGGGCGTACCCCGACCAACCACATCCCGGCACGGAGGCGACAACACCAAGGCTGCCGTCGGCCAGTTCCTGCACCGGACTGAGCGGATCTGATCCATGTGGCTGCACGCACAAAAGGTCGCTCGCCTGGAGACCGGTGGCCGCGAGAACGGCGCGGTCGAGGACCACGAGATCGCGACGGTCGTGCGACGCGGCGTTGAACACGACGAAACCAGTCCCGGCGTCGCCCGCATCGACCTTGCCGGCGATGTTCGCACAGGCGCGCTCGATCACGTCACGGGCTATGGCAGCGACAGCGGCATAGTCGGCACGCGAATCCTCATGCACCCAGTGGATGCTCGAGCCCGGGAGCATGTCGTGGAACTGATGGAGCAGCACGAGCCGCCAGGCCCGCTCGAGCTCACTATCGGGATAGTCCTCGCGAAGGCCTGCAACCGCCCACATCTCAGCCTCTCGGAGGAGATCTTCGCAGCGGCGGTTGCCGAGCTTGACCTGGGCCTGGGTCGTCTGCACGGCCCTGTGCCGCTCGAGGTACAGCTCTCCGACCCAGACGGGGAGCCCGCCGGGTCCTTCTGAGTGGGCGGTCGCGACCGTCCCGGGCCGTGCGTTGGCCAGTTTCTCGTCCGCCTCGTGCGCCTCGGCTTCGACAGCTCGAAAGAAACCCCCTACCGTTCCGAGCTCCACTCTCGGGAGCGGGTCGAGATCCCTGAGCCGCCGGTACGACTCGAGCATCGTGCGCGTCGGCCCGCCCCCGCCGTCTCCGTAGCCGAAAGCATAGAGGGACCGGTTCGAGACGCCGTGTTGCGCGAAGTCGCGCTGGCCGGCCAGCAGCTGGGCAACGGTGAAGTCGCCGTTGTAGGTGTCTGTCGGAGGGCAGTGGGCGAGCACTCGCGAGCCGTCGATCCCCTCCCACCAGAAGCTGTGGTGGGGAAAGCGGTCGATCTCGTTCCAGGAGAGCTTCTGGGTGAGGAAGTAACGAACTCCGGCTGCGCGCAGTATCTGGGGCAGGTTCGCCGAGTAGCCGAAGGCGTCGGGGAGCCAGCAGTCGTCGGTCTCGACCCCGTAGTTCTCGATGAAGAACCGCTTGCCGAAGACGAGTTGACGGACGAGCGACTCACCGGACGGCAGGTTCGTGTCCGGTTCCACCCACATAGATCCGACCGGCTCCAGCTGTCCCGCGGCCACTTTCTCCTTCATCTCCGCGAACAGGGCCGGGTAGTGGTCCTTCATCCAGGCGTGCTGCTGGGCCTGCGAACAGACGAAGACGAAGTCGGGCTCTTCCTCCATGAGGCGGATCGCGCTGGAGAACGTGCGCGCGCACTTGCGGCGGGTTTCTCTTATGGGCCAGAGCCAGGCCGAGTCGATGTGCGCGTGGCCGACGGCCGTCACGAGGTGGGAGCGAGACGCCGTGGCGTTGGCGAGCAGCGGCGCCCAGATGTGGCGCTTCGACAGGAGCGACCTTGGTAGGTCTCCCAGGTCGACGGCGAGCGCCACCTTGTCGAGCGTCCGCAGGATCTCGATGCTCTTGTGGTTGTCATGGCCGAGTGCGTCGGCCAGCTCGCCAAGGACGCAGAGGTCGGTCCACGCGGCCTCGAGCTCCCGGTCGATCACTGCAAGCTCCGCCCGGTCCAGGGTATACAGGGGGGTGCCGCCGTAGTCGGGGAGGAGGAGGGGCCACGCCATCCCTCCCCAGGGGACATAGGGGTTGGCGGCCGCCTCGAGGTGAAGGCGAACCTGCTCGCCGCCACGAGCTGGGGAGGCGAGTTTCGCCTCGTTGTGCCGGGGGTTGATGCCCTGCAGGGGGCGCTGCCCGTCCCATAGGAGGCCCTCGCCACCGAAGCCGACCTGGCCGTTGTAGCCGAGGTCGATGCGGGCCACGACCTCCGCCCCGGCCCACTCCTCGGGCACGGTGCCTGAGAGGCGGAACCACGCCGTCGACCAGGCACCTCCCCACGGCTCACCTAGTCGGAATGGTTGGAATGGTCGTTCGTAGGCCTCGGTGGCCGCGATGGGCTCGCCGCGCACGAAGTGAGCCCCTACTTCGAGCGGCGCGGTCTTCGGGTAGAGCCGGGGCGGCAGAACTTCGCGGATCAGCCGCTGTATCCGTCGGGCTTGGATCTGGGTGCCGTCGACCACCTAGCCTCCCTGCAAGCCTAGGCACCGCAATCGCTTATCGCGCAAGGCTGGACCGCCACGCATCAGCTCGGCCTGGGTCCCCGAAGACCTCGATCTCGCCCTCGGCTGGACGGCCCCAGCACCAGCGCGCAAGCGCCCAGGCGTTGCCTCTGATCGCGATCTCGCTTCTTGCGTGGCGCCTTGCGTATGCCTTTGCCCCCGTGTCGATGGTCCATTCGGCACCCTCCACATCCTCGGCATGGAGGTGAAGAGTCACCGGGAGGTGCTCTTTGGCGCCCGCGCGAAGGAGTCCGAGGTCCTTACCGGCCACCTCGCGCCCGGCCGGTGCCTCGCGCTCGCCGGCCACCTCGCGCTCGCCGGCCACCTCGGCGTATCGGGCCAGCATCAGCAGCTCGGACACTGTGTCGGCGGCTAGGTCAGGTTCGAGTGACGATACGGCGGCGCCGGCGGTGAGCTCGGCGTCGACCCGGTGGATCACGGTCTCGTGCAGCTGTCTGCGGCACCAGAAATCTACAGCTGACGGTGAGTCGGGCCCGAAGTTCCAGATCACCGCTTCACTCGGTGTCGCCGCCAAAGTTGCTGTCAGGCGACTGAGCCGGTCGGCCATCCACGCAACCGAGCTCAAAGCTTCGGGCCGGCGTGGTATCGCCGGGCCCGGACGCGCCTGGAGGCGCTCGGCGACGATCGTCCCGGCCCAGTTGTAGACGTCGCCAAGGTGCTTGACGAGGTCGTCGAGATTCCAGCCCGGACAGGTCGGGACGGGCGCCGCGAGAGCGTCGTCGCCGATCCTGGCCAGCTGGAGGATGCACTCTCCCTCTCGATTGATGATGGCGGTCGCCTCGGTGCGCTCCATTGGGCCAGTTTGGTCGCTGCGACCACCGGCGGTCCACCAGAAGAGGGAATCGCCGCCAGAGCCGGCCCCGGCCGACCCCGGCGGGCTGCAGCAGGCCCCGGCGGGCCGCAGCAGGCCCCGGCGGGCGAGCTCATTCAGATGGACGCTACGATGAAGCGCTCCGAGCGACGGCCTACCGCCCAGCTCGGAGTCGCCGGGCTCGCTTGGGCGAGCGCCCCGGCCCCATCGTCTAGAGGCCAAGGACACCACCCTCTCAAGGTGGAGACACGGGTTCGAATCCCGTTGGGGCTGCCACAAAGTGCCAGGTGAGAGCGTTGTAGCTCGAGCCATTGCTCCCTGTAGAGCGGCATTGTCCATCCTTTTGTCCATCCATTCTGGTATCGCCTGTCCCATTGGATGGACAGTGGGGACGGGAGGGACTTTCGTGGCTGGGTCGCTCAGGCAGCGCGGCGAGGGCTCGTGGCAACTCCGTGTGCATGCCGGACGCGACCGCGAGACCGGAAGGAAGACGTACCTCGAGCGGACGTTTCGCGGTTCGAAGCG
>CAZAMA010000007.1:0-52159 GCA_964485645.1 uncultured Acidimicrobiaceae bacterium
CAGCAAACGACGACCAGTGCGTCCAAATCCGAGCAGACGACGACCCTCCCCCCGACCACCACCACGACTCTTCCGACGACGACGAGCCGCCCCACGTCGTCCTCCCCAGTTGCGCCCGCGGCCGGAAGCGCGCCCGGACTTGTGTCGATCACCCCGTCGCAGGGCAGAGCCGGTGTCGTCGTCGTCGTCCGCGGCAGGAACTTCTTCAGCGCGAACGGGCTCGTCCTCGCGCGCGTGAACGGCCAGCCTACGCAGACTCGCTGTCCTTCGCAGACGTCTTGCCTCGTGACCATACCCAAGATCTCAGGCGGGCCATCTCGGGTGACGGTCACGATCACCACCGAGAGCGGAACCTCGAACTCGGTACCATTCAAGTACATATGAGCCCATCTCCAACCCAGCCGCCATCTTGGTACCTGTGGTCGAGGCGGTCCGCCTCCCGGCGGGCCGAGAGGTGCCGCGGCGGACCGGCTCCTGCCAGCTAGGCGTCTCGGCGGCTCAGCACGGTGGCTCCGATCGCGAGGAGCGCGAGGGTGTACGAGCACAAGATCAAGAAACCCACCCACGGTGAGAACAGGACAGCGCCGCCAAAGTCCGAGACGGCTGGTCGCGTGGCGGTCATGTTCTCGGCGATCACGAGCGGCAAGTACTTGATGACTCCGTGTTGGAACGAGACGGGGAACGCCTGCAGGATCAGCGGCAAGACCAGCATCACACCGACGTAGGCGGCGATCGCCCCAGCGGTGTGGCGGATGATCGTGGCGAGGGCGAGCGCGAACAACCCGACGAGGGTGAGGACGAGGCCCGCCCCTGCGACGGCTCGGAGCACGCCGGGTTGCCCGAGAGACGCATAGGGCGTCGTGCCCTTGAGCAGCTCCTGGCCGAGCAGGAAGGCTGCGAAGGTGATGACCTCGCTCGTGACAAGAGCTACGGCGCCGAACACGAGCGCTTTGCAGGCGAGGACGAGCGGGCGGTTCGGGGCAGCGGCCAGCGTTGAGCGGATCGTGCCCGTGCTGTATTCGGCGCTCATCGTGAGAACTCCGAGCACTCCGATCGATATCTGTCCGAGGAACAGCCCGGCAAGGCTGCGCGCGGTGGGATCGAACCCGATCTGGTCCGCGATGCCACCGCTGCGCCAGTGCGCCGCCGTCACCGCCGTAGCCACAGCGCCGATGCCGACCACGGCCGCGACCGTGACGACGAGCGTCCAGATCGTCGAACGGACCGTGCGGAGCTTTGTCCACTCCGACTCGATCAGCTGGAGCGGCCCATAGTGGCCCGGTGGCGCGTTGCCTCGTCCCGCCCACCGATCGTCTCCGCGAACGCCCGTCTCGGCGATCGTCACGACTCGCCGGACCTTGTTCCGCGATACTCCACGCTCTCGTCGGTCAGCTCCATGAACGCCTCCTCCAGCGAAGCCGTCTGTGGGCTCAGCTCATGGAGCGCGAAGCCCCGCGCGGCGGCAAGGTCGCCGATGTCGGCCGCGTTCAGTCCGCTGACTTCGAGCGCTCCGTCTCCCATCCTCTCGATCTGACCGCCGGAGCTCACGAGCACGGCGGCGAGGGCGTCTGACTGCGGCGAGCGCACCTTGACGTGGCTGTTGGAGCTGGCCCCGAGAAAGTCCGCGATCGTCGCTTCGGCGATGAGGCGGCCCTTTCCGATGACGACGACGTGATCGGCCGTCACCGCCATCTCGCTCATGAGGTGGCTCGACACGAGGACCGTCCGGCCCTCGGACGCAAGGTGCTTGAGCAGGAGGCGAACCCAGCGGATGCCTTCAGGATCGAGCCCGTTCACGGGTTCGTCGAAGAGGAGCACGCCTGGGTCTCCGAGCAGGGCGGCGGCGATGCCAAGTCGCTGACCCATTCCGAGCGAGAAGGTCCCCGCACGCTTACGCGCGACGCCCGTGAGACCGACGAGCTCGAGCACCTCGGCGATGCGTGCTCTCGAGATACCGTTCGTCTGGGCTAGAGCGAGCAGGTGGTTGTAGGCGGTCCGCCCGGGGTGGACGGACTTCGCCTCGAGCAGGCCGCCGACCTCGCGCAGCGGCCAGGGGAGGTCGCCGTAGCGGCGTCCGGCGACTGTCACGTGGCCACCGCCTGGCCGATCGAGGCCCAGGATCATGCGCATGGTCGTCGACTTGCCCGAGCCGTTGGGCCCGAGAAAGCCGGTCACCATGCCGGGCTTGACATCGAAGGAGAGGTGGTCGACAGCCACGGTCGAGCCGTACTGCTTGGTCAGATCCCGGACTTCGATCAAAAGCGTCTCCGATTCGAGCTCATGCGCCCTTTATCGCCTGCGAGGCAACCGCCGTCCCACCGCCCCGGGTCGCCTCGTCTGCGCCTTCGCCGCCCAGGTTCGCCGCGTCTGCCGTCCGTCCGACTGGCGTGTGGCCCGGTGGCGGCTCGATCGCAGCCTTGGCCGCGGCCTCGAAGGCCTCCGTTGCTTGCGACATCGCCTGGTCGTTGGCTACGAGCGTCTCCTGTAGTCTCTCGGCACGACGGCGCGAAGCCTCGGAGAGCGCCCCCTCGTAGTTGGTCACCGCTTCGCGCAGAGCCGCCGCGCGGGCGGTTCCGGCCGAGAAGATCGCGTCGGCACGGGCCTGACCTGCAGTCCGGATCGCTTCGGCGCGGGCAATCGCGCTCGCGGCCGCAATCTCCGCCGCGCGCAGCGCTTCCTGGTGCGCCTTGTCGGCAGCCGCGAGCTCGTCCTGGTATGCCTGCTCGACGGCGCGCGCCGCTGTCTCCTCGGCTCGCTTCAGCAGCTCCCCGTAGCGTGCCTCTGCAGTGCGCATCGCGGCAGCCCTCGTGTTCTCGGCTGCCCTGAGGGACTCGTCGTGCTCCTTGGTGAGCTGCCGAAGCGCCTCGGCTCGCTCGATCGAAGCGGACCTGATGATGTTGGCTCTCTTGACGGTCGCCGCCTTCACCCGCTCAGCTCGCGCGAGCTCGGCCTCGGCGGCCTCCTCCGACGCGCTCAAGGCTTCCTCGCGCGCTTGGTCGGCTGCGCGCATGGCCTCGTCTTCGGTCCCGTGCCCCGTGTCGAGACGCACTACGTTGCTTCTCATCTCGATCCTCCTTCTAGGCCCGCAGGCCCCGGCTGGGGACAGTGACGTCCCACCTCAAGCTTTGCACCGATATCTCAGCCCAGCTGGACGGATCTCTCAAGCTGGCCCGTCCTCTGGCTGCCTCGACGGCTCTGCAGCGGCGCCTGCGGGTGCCGGGAGGTCCTCAGCTGCCCGCCAGCCGACGCCGAGTCGCCGGCGGATTTGCAGAATTCTCAAGGAGGCAGCGACCGCGGACAAAAGGACGCCTCCGAGGGCCGCGAAGACCAGCGCAGCGCCGAGAGGTATGGCGCCGCTGGCGCTGAAGAACGACACCCTTACCGATCGTGTGTTCTGGAGAACGAACACGAGCAGGAGCGCGAGCACGATCGCGCCCACGACCACGCCGACCCACACTCCGGAGATCCTCGTCGGCGCCGTGGCACGGGGCCGACGGACTCGCCGCGCTCGAGGCGCCCTTGCGGGGGGAGCATCTGCAACCTCGGGGCTCTCGGGCGGATCTGCACCTGCAGCAGTGGGGGGATCGCTCAAAATGGGCTCCTGGCTCCCGTCTTCAGCCGTCCAAGACCGTGGCACGGCGATCGACAAGGGGAGATGGTGAACCTGCTTCAGATCGCCCTGACAGCTCTGTGCTCATCGGCCGGCCCTTCGTCAAGCCTGACAACTCCGTGTCCTCAAGTTGCGGGTCCTCAAGTTGCGGGTCCGTTTCGAGACTAGCGCCGCTGGCTTTCAGCTCTGACGCGTATCACGTCCCGGTCGGTGACGATGACGTCGACAGTGACATCGTCGGTCGTCGTGGGCACGTGCTCGACCACTTGCTCGGCAAAGCCGATCGCGACGAGAGCGGGTCTTGCCGGGAGCCGCCGGAGGAACCTGTCATAATATCCGCCTCCGTAGCCAAGACGGGCGCCGTGGCGGTCGAAGGCAAGTCCCGGGAGGATCACGGCATCGATAGAGCTCGTTTCGAGGTGCCGGCGGAGCCGGGGCTCGCGCGGGCCGTAGCTCGTCGGTTCGAGCTGCTCGCCGCTGCGGTGAGCTGCGACCCGCATCTCGCCTGCCTCCAGGTAGGGGAGGAGCACCTGGACACCGTCTGCCTCCAGCTGCGCGAGGAGCTCGGCGGTAGGGACTTCGGTGCCGAAGGAAGCGAAGGCAAGCACAGTGCGTGCGGAGCCGATCTCGGGGAGGGAGAGCACAGATGAGACGATGCGCGCGGCCGCGTTCGTCCTCTCGGCTGGAGGGATCTCCCGGCGAGTCTTGCGCATCGCTGCCCGCAACATGTCCTTGGTGGCGCGCGACGACCTGTGCGACGACTGGCGGGCAAGTGCTGCCACGTGGTCGACCGCTTCTCGCGTCACTGCCGCGAAAGCCGTGCCGGCAGTGACCGGCGCGTCGTGGTCACCTTCCACCTCGAACACCTCTGCCTGCAGGGCATCTGCCAAGGCTCGCTGCTTGGAGGGAGACACGAGCCGGTCGGCCGTCGTCACCACGACGGCAGCGGGAAGGCCCAGGGTTGGGGCCCAACCTCGCGCGTCGTAGGTGCTGAGAGCCCTGCCCGCCTCGACGATTCCGCGGACGTCGCTGCGGCTGATCTCGGCCGCCAGCCATGCCCGGTACTGCTCGATGGAAGGCTCTTTTTCGACGACCTCACGAAGCGCACGCTGCAGGACGCCGCCACCAGATCCGGCGCGCAGGCCCGCTTCGACGATGTTGAGGCTCCGCCAAAGAGCGCGCTCTCGCAGAGCCTCCTTGAACTCGAGGGAGGTGGACTGAAGCACGAGCCCCCTGCACTGCTGAGAATGCCGCTGTGCCAACAAGAGCGCGATGGGGCCTCCCATCGAGTACCCGACGACGATCGCGTCGTCGAGATCCGGCTCGTGGAGCAGCGCGGCCGCGTCGTCTGCGCAGTCCTCCAGGGTGAAGGTGACCTTGGACCGGAGCCCCCGCCCGTGACCACGGTGGTCAAGGGCCAGCACGCGATAGCTCTGCTCGAGGCTCGGGTAGACGCGGAAGAAGTTGGTATCGGCGCTCGCTCCCCAGCCGTGCAGCAGCAGCACTGCCGGCAGCTTGCTCCCTGTGTCGCGGACGAACAGCTCGCCCACTCCTGTGACCGAGATCACGCGGCCCGGTGGCAGCGGCGGCGGCAAGGGAGGAGATGGCGATAGGTGCAGAGGGCGGGTGAAGTCGCGCAGGCGGCGGACCTCTTGACGTATCGACGGGTTGAGCGCGATCGCACCGACGGTCGCCGCCGCGGCGGTCCCGAGTCCGGCCGCGATTTTCCGGCCCTGAGTGCTCACCGAGCGACCTCCTTTGCGTGATATGGCTCAGAGTAGGGCCACCGGGCCGCTCGACTCCCAACGCGACCGCTCCGGCGCCCGGGAGCGTTGTATAAATGACTAACAGTCAGTCAGTTACTTCGCTCCTTGCTGCCCGCAGATACTTGACTCGTCGTCTGAATCTCGTCACACTCACCGTGACAGAGCAGAGTTGAAGCTTATACATGACTGGAAGTCAAGCTTAGTGAACAGCAGCCGCAATTGGGATGTGATCGTGGTCGGTGGCGGCCACAATGGCCTTACGGCCGGTGCGATGCTCGCCGGAGCCGGGCTGTCCACCCTCGTGCTGGAGAGCCGCGACATTGTCGGTGGCTGCTGTGTCACCGAGGAGATAGCGCCCCACTGCCGCGCGTCGACGACCTCCTACATCGCGAGCATGCTCCGCCCCGAGGTGATCAAGGCACTCTCGCTCGGTCGGCACGGTCTGGCGATGGTGCCTTGCGAGCCCGCGCTGCAGGTGGCACTGGAGGGCGGCCGAGTCGTAGCCCATTGGAACGAGCCCGCACGGACCGCGGCCGAGCTTCAGCCCTACTCGCCCCGCGACGCACGTGCTTTCGTCGCGGCCGACGAGCAGCTGCGCCACCTCGCGAAGCGTCTGCAGCCGCTTTTCATGGAACCGCCGCCCGACACAAGATCGCGATCGCTCTCGGGGTATCGGGAGTTGTTTCGCCTCGCTTTCAAGCTTCGAGGAACCACCGGCAAAGATGTCGAGGGCCTCACTGAGCTTCTCACGGGCAGCCTCGGGCATTTCATCGACAGCCACTTCGAGTCCGAGGAGGCAAGGGCCCTCATGCTCGCCAACAACCTTTACGGCAAGCACGGCGGACCCTACCAACCCGGCACTCTCGTCGGACTTGCGTTCCACCTCCTCACCGGGGGCGAAGAGAACCTCCAGGGCTTCTTCGGGCATGTGATGGGCGGGATGGGCGCCATCGCCAACGCGATCGCGTCGTCGGGCCGGAGCCGAGGGATGGAGATCCGAACCGGCACCGCCGTCGAACGGGTCATGGTCAAGTCTGGGCGAGCCCATGGCGTGGCTCTGTCCGATGGGACCGAGCTGAGCGCGAGGACCGTGCTCTCGGGCGTCGACCCGAAGCGAACCTTTCTCCGACTGCTTGACAAATCGGAGCTTCCCGACGACTTCCGTGCCGCCGTCGCAGGGATCAAGATGGACGGTCCCTGCGCGAAGGTGAACCTCGTCCTTGACGCCGAGCCAACCGTCACAGGCATGCCCAGCGATGCCAGCCCCGGCCGGCGCGCGCTGTTCACGCTGCCCCCGAGCCTCGCGGTGGCAGACGCCTGCTACGACCGGTCCAAGCGCGGGGAGCTCCCCGACGCCGAGCAGCTGTTCATCGACTGCGTGGTCGCGTCGAACGTGGACGACTCCCTCGCGCCGCCCGGTCGCCACGTCATGACGTGCTTCGTCCAGTACGTGCCCTACAGACTTGCTGTCGGGACCTGGGACGACTGGCGCGAGGAGCTCGGTGACCGCGTCGTCGGCCGTATCGGGCACTTTGCCCCCAACGTGCCCGCGGCCGTCGTCGCGCGTCAGGTGCTCACGCCCCTCGATCTCGAGCGTGAGTACGGGCTGAGCGAGGGCAACATCTTCCACGGCGACGTTGCCTCCGATCAGCTGTTCCATATGCGGCCGGTGCCGGGTTGGGCGCGCTACGCGACGCCCGTCGCAGGGCTCTATCTCTGCGGCGCCGGTGCTCATCCCGGCGGCGGCGTCACGGGAGCACCGGGCTACAACGCCGCCAGGCGGGTCATGGCGGACAGGAAGGCGGCGAGATGAGCGCGGATGTGATAGTCGTCGGGGCCGGCGTCATCGGCGCCGCGACGGCCTTTCACCTGAGCCTACTCGGGGCCGGCGACGTGCTCGTCCTTGACCGGGACCACGTGGGATCGGGGATGAGCAGTCGATCTTCGGCACTTGTGCGGATGCACTACACCTTTGGTCCCGAGGTAGAGCTTGCGGTGCGGAGCGACCAGATGTTCGACGGCTGGCCAGAGCTCGTCGGTGCGCCCCACTGCGTCCGCCGTACCGGATTCGCCCGGATCGTGCTGCCCGGCGAGGAACCACAGCTCCGGGCCAATGTCGCGATGCAGCAAGCTCTCGGCGCCAAGGTCGAGCTCGTCGACGGGGTCACGTTGGCGGAGATGGCGCCAGGGCTCTCAGCCGACGGCGTGACCTTGGCTGCGTGGGAGCAGCACGGGGGTTACGGCGACGGGTCAGTTGCCGCGGGCGACATGCTCGAGGCCGCGCGCCGCGGGGGTGTCGGCTACCGGCCCCGCAGCGCGGTGCGGTCGGTTCTCGTCAAGGGCGACCGGGTGATCGGAGTCGAGACGGACGCGGGAGCCGAGCTCGCGGGCACGGTCGTGCTGGCCGCGGGCGTGTGGTCGCCGCCACTTCTTGCCGGGATCGGTTTGCGGCTACCGATCCAAGCCGAGTTGCACCACGTTGCCGTGCTCAAGCACGAAGCCGGGCTTGGTGCCCCGGTTGCCTGCATCGACTCGACTACCCAGACTTACTTCCGCCCCGAGGGCTCGCGGGAGACGACGCTCGTCGGCGCCTTCACCGGCTCACCGATAGACCAGCCCGACAGCGCTCCCCCAAGCCCGGATCCAGAACAGCTTGCCGCTGTAGCGGCCAGCGCTTCACGCCGGGTCCCCTCATTGGCAGATGCCGGTATCGCCGGCGGAGTGGTCGGCGTCTACGACATGACACCTGACGCACGGCCCTTGCTCGGCATCGTTCCCGGTCTGGACGGCCTCGTCGTTGCCGCGGGCTTCTCGGGGATGGGCTTCAAGATATCGCCGGCCGTCGGGGAGGCTCTCGCCGAGCTCGTGACGACCGGCGGCTCCACGAGAGTCGACCTGAGCCCGTTTCGCCCGAGCCGCTTCGACGACGGAGAGCCAATCTCCTCACCGTTTCCCTACTCCGACGACTGAGAAGAGCGCTCTGTGACCTACCCCGTGGGGCAATCCGGCGATCTCCGCCCAGATGACGCCGGCCGGTCTGTTCGGCCGGTCGGGCACGAGGCCGCGCCTCTGGCGCGTAGCCTGCCAAAGGCGAGCTACGTGGAGCAGTCCGGTTTCGAGCGGGAGCGGGACGAAGTGCTGATGGCCGACTGGTTCTGCGTCGCGAGGCTGGAAAGTCTGGGCCAGCCAGGGGAGTACCTCGCGATCGACGTTCTGGGCGAGAGCGTGCTCGTCGTTCGCCAAGGCGACGGTGGCCTGCGCGCCTTCTACAACCTGTGCCGCCATCGCGGGAGCCGTCTCGTCCCGAGGTGCGATGTCGCGTCCCTGCCACCGGGCAGTTCCGGCGGGTGTTTTTCGGGCTCGATCCGCTGTCCCTACCACGGGTGGACCTACGCTCTCGACGGCCAGCTCCGGGGGGCGCCCTTCCTGCCCGGTCTGAGAGGACAGCGGGCCGAGCTCTCGCTTCACCGCGTGGACGTTCTGACCTGGGAGGGGTTCGTCTTCGTGCGGCTCGAGCCACCTCGAAGTCAAGAGGCCGGAAGCTCGCGCAACCATGAGATGAGCGGTGTGTCGAAGCGGCTGCACGGTTACGCAATGGAGGAGCTCAGGCTCGGAGACCGCCGCGTCTACGAGGTCGCCGCAAACTGGAAGGTGATCCTCGAGAACTACAACGAGTGCTACCACTGCGGACCGGTGCACCCTGAGCTCTGCTTGCTCGTCCCGGCTTTCCGCCGCGGCGGTGACGGACTTGACTGGGACGCCGGCATCCCTCACCGCGACGGCGCGTACAGCTTCACGACGAGCGGCACGACGGACCGGGCGCCGTTCCCCGGGCTCTCCGAACAAGAGCGACGCCGTCACAAAGGCGAGCTGCTTCTTCCGAACCTGATGCTCAGCTTGTCGTCCGACCACGTCGCGGCGTTCACTCTCTGGCCGGAGTCGGCGACACGTACGACAGTGGTCTGCGACTTCCTCTTCCATCCCGGTGAGATCGCGAAAGACGGCTTCGACCCCTCAGACGCGGTCGAGTTCTGGGACCTCGTCAACCGCCAGGACTGGGCGATATGCGAGCAGGTCCAGGACGGTATGACGTCACGGCGCTTCGACTTTGGCTACCTTGCCCCGATGGAGCAGCCGAGCGCCGATGTCGGGGCCTACCTGGGGGGGCGCCGCGAACGTGGCGTCGTCCCTGACAGCGGCTAGCCCGGATCGCTGGGCTAGCCCGGATCGCTGGGCTAGCCCGGATCGCTGGGCCAGCCGGATCGCTGGGCCAGCCGGATCGCTGGGCCAGCCGGATCGCTGGGCCAGGGCGGGATGTTGGGCAACTCGGGCAGTAGGCAACAGGTCGGTCAGTCGGGACTTTGGATAGGCAGCAGAGACAAGGGGGAGAACCCAGATGACGAAAGATGCTCACCTGAGCCGCAGGCAGTTTCTCGGTGCCGCTTCGGCCGGCCTGGCCGCCGCGGGCCTCGCCGCCTGCGGGTCGAGCTCGCCGGGGGCTGCGAGCACCGCGGGGGCCGGAGGTGGCGGCCACGACGCTGTCAAGGCGGCGAAGATCCTGTCCGGGCCACCGGGACCAGGGCCTGTCTCGGGCGGCTACTACGGGGGCACCCTCAATGTCGGGTGGAACGCGGAAGCGAACTCGTTCGATCCCGCTCTCGGGTACAACCTGCAGGCCTGGGACGCGCTCACCTGCTTGCTCTTCACGCCCCTCTACCAATTTGGCGGTCAGTACGGAGGTGCCGCCCCGGCTCTGGCGGCAGCCATGCCCGAGATCACCGACGGGGGCTTGCGATATGTGATCCCGCTGCGCCGGGACGCGAAGTTCTCGAACGGCAGGGCCATCGTCGCCGACGACTACATCTACAGCTGGACGCGGGTGCTCGAGCCCAAGCTCGCTTCCTGGGCGTCCAGTTACCTCGCGCCGATCGAGGGGTCTGGCGAGGTCATCGCCGGCAAGACAAAGACCCTGTCGGGTGTCAGGGCGATCGACGACCACACCCTCGAAGTGAGGCTCGCGCAGCCAACTTTCACGTTCCTCAACCAGCTGGCCCAGCCCTATGCCGCAGCCGTTCCAAAAGAAGCGGTCGAGAGCGAGGGAACGGGCTTCGGCACTCACCCTGTCGGCTGCGGACCGTTCGTCCTCACGTCGTACTCGAGCTCCGACCAGTCGGCCACCTTCGTCCGCGACAAGAACTATCCGTGGAAGGGACTTCCCTACCTCTCCGCCGTCAACTATCACTGGGGCATCAACTCCCAGCTCGAGCTGTTGCAGCTCGAGAAGGGGGCTATCCAGGTCATCGGCGACGGGATCGGCCCGAGCCTGGCGGCGCAGGTGCTAGCCGAGCCCAGCTTGCGCCGTGATACCGACGAGGTCAAGCTCAACGCGACTGCCTGGGTCGCGCTCAACTGCACAAAAGGCCCGCTTTCCGACCCGCGAGTGCGGGCCGCCCTCAACTGGGCAACTGACAGGGCTTCCCTCGCCACGGTGACCCACGGCGAGTGGCAGGCCTGGGGGTACCCCCTGCCCGCACAGCTTGCCGACTACGAGCGGATCGCCAAGCCGTTCGGGTTCGACCAAAAGCTTGCCCGCTCGCTGCTGTCGGCAGCCGGGGCGTCAAAGCTGCGGCTCCGCTTCCTCACAGACGGCAGTGACCCATGGGGCAACGTCTCGCAGATACTCCAGCAGCAGTGGGCCGAGGTCGGTGTCAGCCTTGTCATCGACACCGTCAGCACCTCCGCGCTCGACACGATCAGCACAACGGTCCCGTTGCAGACGGACTCGTTCGCCGACAGCTACTACATGGTGCAGCCGAGCGCGCTCGACCTGATCATGCCCAACTTCACCTCGAACGGCTCCTACAACAGCTACGGCTACAAGAACGCCACGGTCGACTCGCTCGTCGCAAGGGCAGAAGCCCAGACGACACTTGCGGAGAGCAACGTCTATGTGGCGCGCATAGAGGAGGCTCTCGTCAAGGACCCGCCGGGCGTGTTCCTCTTCAATGTCGGCTTCCTTGCCGGCCGTAGCTCTCAGCTGCACAACTACCAGTACAGGGGCGAGACGGGCACCTACTACAACAGGATCTGGCTCTAGGGTGTCCTTCGCGGCTCTCGGGTTGGGCGAGGAGGCCTCCCCGGCCGAGACAAAGAGCCGGGTCGGGCGCGCCTCACCGAGACTGCGCCGCCCGCGGGCCGCTCTCATCGCCGGACTCGGCCTGCTCGTCGCGCTCGTGGTGTTCGTGCTGCTGGCTCCCGCGATCGGCTCCCCCTATCACATCTATGCAAACGGCCTCAACCACGAGGGGCTACCGCTGGGGCTCGGGGCAAGGGGTCACCTCCTTGGCACCGACACGATAGGCCGGGACATGCTCGCCCGCCTTGCTGCCGGCGGGCGGACCACACTTGAGTACACGGCCATCGCGAACTTCACCTCCCTCGGCCTCGGAGTTCTCGTCGGGCTCATAGCCGGCTTCTACCGCGGTCTTGCCGAGCAGGTTCTCATGCGGGTCACCGACGTCTTTCTGTCGGTGCCGACGGTCGTGTCCGGCCTGGCGCTCGCAAGCGTGGTGGGGGAGGGGATCGCCGGCATCGTGATCGTCGTCACGGCTCTGTATTGGGCCTGGACGGCGCGCGTGATCTACGGAGAGGTCCTGCGGCTCCGCACACGGGTGTTCGTGGACGCCGCGGTCGCCGCGGGGGTTCGCCGCTCGACAATCCTGCGACGGCACGTCCTGCCGCATCTCTACTCGCTCATTCTCGTCATCTCTGCGCTGAACGCGGCCTCCGTCGTGGGAATCGGCGCCGGGCTTTCCTATCTGGGCGCCGGTATCCAGCCGCCCCGGCCCGACTGGGGCAACATGTTGGAGGAGGGACAGGGCGCTCTGCAGTTCTCCCCGCACCTCGTGGTGGAGCCGCTTATATTCATCGTCTTGACGGTGCTCGCCTTCATGCTCATAGGCGAGGGCCTCACGAGCCGCGACCCGGCAGGAAAAGGCAAGTCATGGCTGGACATGTAGCGGGGCCCGACCCTGAGCGCCGCGCGCTCGCGAAGAAGATCACGTTGCGCATCGTGCTCGCCGTCGTGACAGTTGTCGCGGTGATCGTCCTCACCTTCGTGCTCGAGTTCGTCGTGCCCGGCAATCCAGCCCGCTCGGTCGCCGGTCCGAGGGCGACTCCACGAGTCCTCGCCGAGGTGACGCGCAACCTCGGCCTCAACCGGCCGGAGGTAGTCCAGCTGGTCGACTACGTCGGTGGCGTGTTCCAGGGCAACCTCGGCTACTCCTATGTCTCCGCGGCGCCGGTGGCGAGCCTCGTCTTCGGGCGCCTCGGGGCCACGGCGCTCCTCATGGCGGCAGGCATCGTGATCGAGCTCGCTGTCGGCGGAGCAGTCGGGCTGTGGGACGGTCTGCGCCAGAAGCGCAGTTGGGTGGTGGCAACGCTCAACATCGGGCTGCTGTCGGTCCCGACGTTCACGTTCGGGTTTCTCCTCTTGCTGCTCTTCGGCTATGTCTGGCCGGTGCTCCCGGTCTCCGGCGGCTTCGGCGCGACGCAGCTCGTGCTCCCGGCAGTGACTCTCGGGCTTCTCGGGGCGCCCTATTACGCGAATGTCGTGCGCGACCAGCTACGCGAGACTCTCTCTGCACCTTTCGTCCGTACGGCACTGGCAAAGGGGTTGAGTCGCCGGGCGATCCTCCAGGGCCACGTGCTGCGGGTCGTGCTGCCGCCGGTGCTCACGATGGCCGGGATGGACGTGGCGCTGTTCCTCTCCGGTGTCGTGTTCGTCGAGAACATCTTTGCTTGGCCGGGCATCGGTCAGCTGCAGGTGCAGGCCTTCGAGAACGTGGACAGGCCGGTCCTGATGGGGACCGTCATAGTCGCGGCGGCAGCCGTCGTGGTCGCCAACCTTGCAGTCGATCTCATCCGACTGGTCGTCGACCCGCGAGTGCGGGCCGAGTCGCTCTAGGACACGACATGTCGCTTCCCTTTGCAGTCCGGCCGACCGGTGGCCCGGACGTTCCCAGCCGCCAGGCAGCCGGTTCTGGCAAGGCGCTCGTGGTGGAGCACCTGAGTGTCGACTACGGGGGGTTTCACGCGGTCACAGACGTCGGTTTCGAGCTGCAGAGCGGCCGAGTCCTCGGTCTCGTGGGGGAGTCAGGCTCGGGCAAGTCGTCTCTCGCCCTGGCGGTGTCACGGTTGCTCCCTCCCGCCGGGACCGTGGCGCGCGGATCGGCTCGCGTTGGCGACGTCGAGGTGCTCGCGCTCACCGGAGAGGAGCTCCGACGCGCCCGCGGTGAGCTCGTCGCCTACATCCCCCAGGACGCTTCGGCCGCGCTGAACCCTGTCCACACTGCCGGTCGGCAGCTGGCCGAGGTCTTTCGCGTCCGCCACGGCCTGGGCAAGCGCCCTGCTCTGGCAGAGGCGATCGCACTTCTGCGTCAGGTTGGCATCCGCAGACCCGAGCAGACGGCGCGCTCGCATCCGCACGAGTTGTCCGGTGGAATGCGCCAGCGGGTGATGATCGCGATGGCGGTCGCGCTGCGGCCCGCCCTTCTCGTCGCCGACGAGCCGACGACGGCGCTCGACGTCACCGTTCAAGCCGAGATCATCTCGCTTGTGCGGGAGCTCCAGAGCGAACACGGGACGACGCTGCTGTGGATCACCCACGACATGGGAGTGATCGCGGAGATCGCCGACGACGTGGGAGTGATGTACGGCGGTCGTCTCGTCGAGCACTCCAGTGTGGATGAGCTCTTCCGCCATGCCGCCCACCCCTACACGGCGGCCCTGCTCGCGAGCTTTACGAGCGGCCGGCTCGCGAGAGCCAAGGAGCCCTTCGTCACGATAGAGGGGCTGCCGCCTCTCGACCGGATCCCGCCGGGCTGCCCATTCCACCCGCGCTGCGCGTACGCGATGGATCGCTGTAGGACAAAGGTGCCTGCGGAGCGCGTCGAGAGCAACGGGCATTCCGTCTGTTGCCACCTGGAGGAGCTGAGGTGAGCTCGCGGTCGGTGCCGAAGGCGGCTGCGGGCCTCGATCCGGCGCAGGTGCCGGTGGTCGAGCTCGTGAACGTCACGAAGCGGTTCGGGCAGCTCTGTGCTGTCGACGCGCTGTCGATCGCCATCGGGCCTGGTCGCACGCTCGGAATGGTGGGGGAGTCGGGATGCGGCAAGAGCACAGTGGCTCGTCTCGTCGTCGGGCTCGAACGAGCCACCTCGGGAGAGCTTCGCTTCGACGGGCAGCCATACCCACGGTCGAGCCGGGCAATGCGGACCGTCAGGCGCCAGATCGGCATGGTCTTCCAGGATCCATACGAGTCGCTCGATCCGCGCTGCACGCTTCGACAGATCGTCGGCGAGCCACTCATGGCCCATCAGCAGTGGCGCGTCGGCGGTCCCGAACGAGTCCACGAGCTGCTCGGTTCAGTTGGGCTCCCGGGAGCATCGCTCGATTCACGACCGGGCCAGTACTCCGGCGGAGGCCGCCAGCGCATAGGAATCGCGAGGGCGCTCGCCCTCCGCCCGCGTCTCGTCGTCTGTGACGAGCCGACCTCGGCACTAGACGTCTCGATCCAGGCTCAGATCGTGAACCTGCTTCTCGAGCTCCAGGCAGAGCTCGGCCTCTCCTATCTGTTCATATCCCACGACCTGGACGTCGTCCGCAGGGTCAGCGACTCCGTGGTGGTCGTCTACGGGGGGGCGATCATGGAGCAGGGCCCGACGGAGGCTGTCACGAGCGACCCCTTGCACCCCTACTCGAAGGCACTGTTGTCTGCCGTCGCAGGGACAGGGCCGGGTGACCGTCGCCTGGACAAGCGGATCCGCTTGAGAGAGGGCGAGGACGCCGACAGGGGGGCCTGCCCCTTTGCCGGTCGCTGTCCTTCGGTGCACGAGGCTTGCTCTGTCCGCCCGGCGCTCGTCGACGCCGGGGGCGGCCGTGCCGTCGCCTGCCATCTTTACCGAGAGAAGAGGAGAGACAGATGAGAGCGATGCAACGATGCGGAGCTGCAGAGCGCCTCGAGGTGGGCGCGAGTTGACCGCGAGCACGCAGCTTCGAGACGTCGTCACGCTAAGCGACGTCGCCATCCCTCTCTCCGACGGAGCCAAGCTGGCGGCGCGCATCTGGCTCCCTGCAGACGGCGAGACCTCACCTGTCCCGGCGATCATGGACTTCCTGCCGTACAGGCAGGGAGATCTGATGGCGGTGCGCGACTCGACGATCTTTCCCTACTGGGCCGCGCGCGGCTATGGGTGCGCTCGCGTCGACCTTCGCGGAACGGGCAACTCGACTGGGATCATCACCGACGAGTACACCGCGCAGGAGCAGGCAGACGGCGAGGAGGTGATCGCGTGGCTCGCCGCCCAGCCGTGGTGCGATGGAGGGGTGGGGATGACCGGGATCTCCTGGGGCGGCTTCAACAGCCTCCAGCTCGCCGCGAGACGCCCGCCAGCTCTGCGCGCCATCATCACGCTGTGCGCCAGCGACGACCGGTACTCAGACGACGTCCACTACCGCGGCGGCTGCGTGCTCGCGGTAGACATGTTGCAGTGGGCCGTCGCAATGCTCACCTGGAACGCCCTGCCCCCTGACCCGGCGGTCGCAGGCGCGAGCTGGCGGGAGGAGTGGCGACGGCGGGTCGAGGAAACGCCGGCGTTCATCGAGCCCTGGATGGCCCACCAGCGCAGGGACGACTACTGGCGCCAGGGCTCGGTGTGCGAAGACTATTCCGCCATCGAGGTACCCGTCTACGCGGTCGGGGGCTGGTCGGACGGCTATGTCGACGCAGTTCCGCGCCTGTTGGCCAACTTGAGATGTCCGCGAAAAGGACTCGTCGGTCCCTGGTCGCATGCCGTCCCCAACCACTCGGTCCCCGGACCAGAGATCGGCTTTCTCGAGGAGGCCCTGCGTTGGTGGGACCATTGGCTGAAGGGCATCGACACGGGAATAACCTCTGAGCCGATGCTGCGGGCATGGATGCAGGAGTACACCCAACCAGCGCCGTTTCACGCGCACTGGCCTGGAAGGTGGGTGGCCGAGGCGCAGTGGCCACCTCCAGGCGGCTTGGGAGAGAGGATGAAGCGGATGTACCTGGCTGCGCGCGGGGGCGACAGCGCAGGCGGCCTCGAGGCACAGCCCGGTGACGGCAGATCGCTGTTCCACACCGGGGACCAGGCGGCCGGTCTCGACGCGGGCTCTCTCACCGCAGACGGCGGCTACGGGGACTGGCCGGGAGATCAGCGGGGCGAGGACGGGATGTCGCTGTCCTTCACGTCCGCTGTGCTCGACAGCAGGGTGGAGATACTGGGCAATGCTGCCGTGGAGCTCGAGATCTCGAGCACGCGCCCGGTCGCGACCGTGATCGTCCGGTTGCTCGACGTCGCTCCGACGGGGGAGTCGCTGCTCGTGACCCGCGGCATGCTCAACCTCACCCATCGCTTCGGTCACGACAGGGTCGTGCGCCTCGACCCAGGACGCCGCAGCACCGTGTCGGTGCCGCTCAAGGCGATCGGTCACTGCTTTCCGGCCGGACACCACATCCGTGTCACCGTCGCCTCGACCTACTGGCCTTGGATCTGGCCGGCACCCGAAGCGGTGACTCTCGAGCTCTCGTGCGGTGCCTCGAGCTTCATCGACCTGCCCGTACGCGACGCTCAACCCGGCGACCTGGAGCTTCGCGAGTTCGGACCGCCCGAGCGTGTGACTCCGGTCGCTCACGAGAGTCTCGGCGGTCAGCCGACATCGCGCAAGATCGTGCACGACCTTGCGACGTTGACCAGCGAGGTCGTGTTCGACTGGAACGTCGGGGGAAACGTCCGCCTCGCCGACTCCGCGATCGAGTACGACGGAGCCACACTTACCACCTATCGGATCGACAGCTCCGATCCACTTTCTGCCGAGGTGACGACCGAGCAGTCGGCGTCGCTCAGGCGAGAGGGAGACTTCGATGTGCGTGTCGAGGCCACCGGCCGGATGACCGCCGATTCCGGGAGCTTTCTCGTGACGATGAGCCTCGATGCCTTGGAGGACGGGCACCGGGTCATGAATCGGCTGTGGAGTCTCCGCTTTCCCCGAGACGGGGTGTAGGGACCGTCACCGCCGTCAGCCGGAGCCTTCGAGCCCGATGAGCGAGAAGAGGAGCCCGCCGCCGACCCCCGCGGCGCCCCGAGGCGGCGGCCGCCGGTCCCCGCAACGAGCCGTCGCGCGCCAGGAGGCCAAGGTCGAGCGGATCGTGCAGGTCGCGATGGAGCGTTTCGCGTTCGAGGGGTACGAGGGAGCGCGCGCCGAGACCATCGCCGAGCTCGCGGGGGTGTCGAAAGGCGCGATCTTCGGCTATTTCGGCAGCAAGGCGGGGCTTTTCCTTGCTGCCTACGAGGCCGCCGCGAGATCGTTCAGTGCCTACCTCGATGCTCCGCCCGAAGTGCTCGAGGCGGGCTTCTTCGCCACTGTCACCTACTGGCTCGAGCGCACGACCCGCTTGGTGCAAGATTCATGGATCCCCTACCGGGTGACGCTTCTCGGCAGCTACTGCTCGGATCTGCACCTTCGCCGGGAGATCACCCAGTTCCAGCTGCGTGAGGATCCTCCTGGCACCCGGGCCTTCGTTCGCTTCGGCATCGAGCGTGGCGAGGTGCGACGGGACATCGACCCGAAGATGATCGTCTCGCTCGTCGATTGGCTCATGGACCGGTGCCAGGACGCCATCGTCGCCGAGGAGCTGGATCCGGGTCTTTTTGGAGCCAACGCGCAGTCACCGGAGGACCGCCATGAGCGGTACGTGCAATTCGTGGAGCTGCTGCGGAGTGCCATCGGCGTCCGTTGCGGGCATCCCCCGGGTTTCTGAGCAACTTGCGCGCATATACGATTGTCCGTACAATAGGGGCATGTACACCGGTGGCCCCAGATGACTCCTCTCACTTTCGTGATCTCTCTCGCCCTCATATCGGTCGCCGCGGGCGTTCTCGGCTCGCTCGTCGGACTCGGTGGCGGAGTCGTGATCGTCCCAGTTCTCACGATCCTCTACCACATCGACATCAGGCTGGCGATCGGGGCGAGCATCGTCTCGGTCATCGCCACCTCGAGCGGGGCGGCGGCGGCTTATGTTCGGGAGAAGATGACCAACCTGCGGGCTGGCATGTTTCTCGAGATAGCCACGACAACCGGCGCGGTGAGTGGCGCATATCTCACGACTGTCCTTCCCACGCGGACGCTGTTCGCGCTTTTCGGCGTCGTGATCGGCTACTCGGCCCTCGCCACTTTTCGCAAGCGCCACAAGGCCGAGCCGCTAGAGGTCTCGAACGACAGGATCGCCAACTACTTCGACCTGCACGGCTCGTACTACGACCAGGCCGAGAAGAGGGAGATCTCCTACAAGGTCGTCGGTACCAAGCCGGGCCTCGCCCTCATGTACGTCGCTGGTCTCGTGAGCGCTCTTCTCGGCATCGGCTCGGGGGCCCTGAAGGTGCCGGCGATGGACGTCGCGATGCACCTTCCGATGAAAGTGTCGTCGGCGACGAGCAACTTCATGATCGGCGTGACGGCCGCCGCGAGTGCGGGCGTCTACTTCGCCAGGGGCCAGATCGACCCCGTCATAGCCGCCCCGGTAGCAGCCGGCGTGCTGCTCGGAGCCACCTTCGGCGCGAAGGTGCTGGGTCGGGTGACGAGCAAATCTGTGAGACTGGTCTTCGTGGTCGTCCTCGGCGTCATCGCGCTCGAGATGCTGCAAAAGGGGATAGTGCCATGACCCAGGTCCCAGGCATACACCGTCACGGCAAGCGCGCTTTCACCGCGGCAGAGCGAGCGGCGATCGATGACAAGGTCCGCAAGACTGAGATCGCCATCAGCCTTGTGCTACGTATAGGCGTATCGATCAGCGTCGTCGTCATCGCCATCGGACTGGGACTTATGTTTGCTCACCACAGCGGCTACTCGAGCTTCACTGGAAGCACCTCGTACCACCAGCTCACCTCGTCGAGCACGTCGTTCCCACATTCTTTCGGGGCTCTTGGCCGGTCCCTCGCCAAGGGGCAGGGCAGGGGGGTCGTCGTGCTCGGTGTGCTCCTTCTCATCCTCACCCCGATACTTCGAGTCGCGGTAGGCGTCCTGTCATTCATGTACGAGAAGGATGCTCCGATGACGGTTGTCACTCTCTACGTGCTCGCCGTCCTCATCGCCTCGTTCTTCCTCGCCGGAGCCTGAGATTGTGGTTGCCCTCGACCGGCGAAGCCCGCTGCCTCTTTGGGCACAGCTCGTCGATGACCTGCGACACAGGGTTGCCGCGAGCGAGTTCGACGGACACTTCCCGACCGATGCTGAGCTCTCCAAGAGCTACGACGTGAGCCGCCACACCGTGAGAGAGGCCGTCCGTCATCTCGAGGCGGAGAACCTCATCGTGCGCGGACGTGGGCGCCTCACGGTCGTCCAGCCGTTGCTGGAGCAGCCGCTCGACTCCCTCTACAGCTTTTCCTCCTCCCTCAGAGCCCAGGGCCTCTCGGAGCGCAGCACTGTCCGGGTCTGCGAGCGCCGCCGCGCGCCCGCCGAAGCTGCCGAGGAGCTTGGAGTTGGCGAAGGCACCGAAGTCCTATATCTCGAGAGGGTTCGCCTCGCTGACGACGAGCCGATGGCCTGGGATCGATCGTGGCTGCCGATCGAGCGAGCTGAATGTCTGCTCGGACTCGATCTCTCGGGTGGTGGCCTCTACGAGGCGCTTGCGACGCACTGCGGACTGCGCGTCACTGGCGGCTGGGAGCGGATCCGGCCGGTGATCCCGCGAAGCGAGGAGCGCCGCCTGCTGGCGATGCCGGCCGAAGTTGCGGCGTTCTCGATCGAGCGGCTCGTCGTAGCCGACGAGTACCGTGTCGAGTGGCGACGCAGCCTGATCCGCGGCGACCGCTACCGGCTGAGCGTCCAGTGGCCCGCGGGGGTCCCTACAAGGCTCTAGGCGGGTCCGTGGCACACGCGAGCTGGACGAAGCGGTTGGCCGCGGGCGTAAGCGGGCCTTCCCGGTGGACCAGGACGACATCTCGGCTCCGTCGGGGCACTGGCTCAACGATGGTGCAACCGAGTCGCTCGGCCAGCTCGGCGAGAGGACGGGGCAGGAGTCCGATGCCCGCGCCGGCGAGGATGAGAGGCAGGATCGCCTCCCGCTGGCTAGCTTCAACTCCGAGGTGAGGCGAGATACCGGTGCCCCGGAATGCCTCCTCGAGCAGGGTGCGGCTCGAAGTGCCTGGCGGAGGTGCGACGACAGGGACGCCGTCGAGGTCTTCGAGACGGAGGTGGCCAGCGAGGGCGGAGTGTCGAAGGCCCGCATCCTTGGGACCCCTGCCGGGTGGGAAGACGACGAGGAAGTCCTGGCGCCCGAGATCGTGGGAGACGAGCCCCGTAGCCGGGCGGTCGTCGACGATCCCCAGCTCGGATCTCCCAGAGCGGACCAAGTCGTGCAGTGCGAAGGTGTCCTCCGGCGCTGCGAGCCGCACGACGATGCCCGGGTGCGCACGGCGGAACGCCCCGATCAGTGGTGCAAGAGGCGCAGCCGCCAGGGTCGGCAGGCAGGCTACGTCCAGCTCGCCGGCTTCGAGTCCGACGACCTCGCGCACCGCCGTCCCGGCGGCGACGAGGTCACGCTGGATACGCCGGGCGGGGGCTACGAGGGCCCTGCCGGCAGCTGTGAGCTCCACGCGACGGCCGACGCGAAGGAACAGTGGCGTGCCCAGCTCCGCCTCGAGCTGACCGATTGCCTGCGACACGGCCGGTTGGGAGCACAGCAGGACGTCAGCCGCCCGGGTGAAGCCACCCTGCTCGACAACCTCCAGGAAGATCGAAAGCCGGCGGATATCCATAATAAGATCGGATCAAGGCTACCTGACGGCTGCTAGCCTGCTTCTCCGGCCCGCGACGGCGAGCAGGTGAGCGCTCAGATGTGGCCGAGCCTCCAGCGCAAGGAGGGCACGGGTAGTGCCCCAGCGGTTTGCAGAGCCGTGCGGCGACGCTCCGACCCAAACGTGAGGGTCACCTCACCCACGTCCTCGCCGGCCTTGAGCGGTAGGGAGAGGTGGCTCGAGACTCGCACGCTCAGGCGAGCCCGGGCGCTGGCCCAACCGAGGAGCGAGAGCGGCGACGACGTCGTCAGGGCCACGCTGGCTCCTGCGGCAGATGACAGCGTCGCTACCTTCAGGCCCGCCGGTACGTGCTCCATCTGCAGCACCGACCCGGTTGCAAGGACCAGATGCTCTGCGAGCGACAGAGCGGTCGGGAGCGGTGACCCGCCCTGCTGACCTTCGAGCGCGCCGAAGATCGTCACTTTCGCGTGTGCGACATGAGCCTTGGCCGCGAACACGAAGCACGCGCCGCCCTGTGGCAGCCACCCGGTCTTGATCCCGATGATCCCGTCGGTCCCCAGATCCGCGTTGACGTTGTAGACGACGCCTGCGACAGGAAGCGTTGCTTGGGGCATCGCCACTATCGACGCGAACGTCGGGTTCCTCATCGCGATCTGGGCAAGGCGAATCTGGTCGGCCGGTGAGGACGCAGAACCCGGGTTTACGCCGCTCGGACCGGCGTAATGGGTGTGGTGGAGGCCGAGGGCCCGTGCCATGGCGTTCATCTTCGCCACGAAGGCGGCCGTGCTCCCACTGTCCCAGGTCGCGAGCAGCTGGACGATGTTGTCGCCCGAAGGGATGAGGATGCCCTCGAGGGCCTGGAACTCGGTCAGCTGCTCGCCGTCGCGGACTGCCACGACGGAATCCTGCTGGGCACGCTCGGTGTCGTAGGTAGCGACGTCTGCCGGGGTGACCGTGATGGCAGGCCCGCTCGCACCCACCGTCAGGGGATGGTCGTGCAGGATTACGAGGGTCGACATGATCTTCGTGACGCTTGCGAGCGGTGTCACCAGATTCGCGTTTGAGCTTGCGACCGTACCGACTCCTCCAACGGCGATGGCGCTATTTACCCCATGGGGGAGTGCAAGTCTGTGCGAGGAGGGCGGGAACGCTACCGTCGTGGCGGAGAGGGACATCGTCGGGGCGGGCACGGGCCGTGAGAGGGCAAACGCGACCCAGCCGGCGGCCAGTACGACGACGACCAGGAGCAGGATCCCGGCACTTTTGAGAGCCCTCGACCTGGCTCGCACGACGGTCCGCCGCCCATGTGATCTTCGCAAAGGCCGCCTGTCCCTATCTGATGCCGAGGTCGGGCACCAAGACGTGTCCCGACGACGTCGTGGCACCGGAGCCGAATGGCTCGCTCAATGTCTTGGCTGCCGGCGTCACTTTGCCATGGTCGCCCAGATCGGCTCGAAGGTCCAACAAGGCTCACTTCTTAGCCGTAGAAGTGTTACTAATACAATCTACCTTCCACCAGTACTTCAGGCGGCTACGGTCCGTGACTCGCTCTCGCGGTGGGCCCGGCGAACCCGGTGGCCGCGCGTCGTGTCGACGAAGCGCTGGTGACTGGCGCATCGCGTCGAGTCGTTGTAGACGGACAGAACAGTGCGACACGACGGCTCGTCGCAGATCCGGCCCGGCATGTAGGACTTCGACGGTTTGAAGTGCACATCGGCCCGCTGCGCGTGAAGCACTCCTTCGGGCATCCTCACGTCTGCCATGTAAGGCTCTCCCTTCTCGTCCCGACCGATCCCTGGTGGGCTCGCCTTGAGTCTCCACGTCGACCCGCTCGCCGAGTAGGGCCAAAGGTCAGAATCGTGACTCGGCGCTGGCGCCCCCGCGCGTTCTGCTCGTACGACGCCGGGGGATCTCGCTCCAATCGGCCGAGCCGCTTATCGTGTCGACGAGGAAAGATGCCGAGAAAGGCGAGGTTCAGCCGTGACGTCAATCGAAGCCGAGGGCCGGCTCAACAACACTCACCGCGCGCTCGAGCGGTGCTGGCACCCTGTCGCGCGCTCCGGGGAGATAGGTGAGCGACCCGCCAGAGTGCTGCTCCTCGGGAAGCCCTACGTGGCTTTTCGCAGCGAGGGCCAGGTCGTAGCTTTCGCCGACCGGTGCCCGCATCGCCTCGCGCCGCTGTCGCTCGGCGGCCTCGAAGGGGGCCAGCTGCGCTGTGCCTACCACGGCTGGTGCTTCGACCGAAGCGGACGGTGCGTGGACATCCCTGCGCTCGGCCCTGGCGCTTCCCTGCCGCCGACCGCCAGACTGCGGGCGCCGGCAGGCGTCCACGAGCGTCTCGGGATGGTCTTCATCGCTCCGCAGGATCCTCTTGTCGAGCTGACCTATATCACAGAGGCGGAGCAGACGGGCTTCGAGATGCTCGAGCTGGCACCGACCGAGGCTCGAGCCGGCGCAGGGCTCATGGCGGACAATTTCCTCGACTTCGCTCACTTTCCCTTCGTCCACGCCGGCACTTTCGGCACTGACGAATCAAAGGTGCTGGCCCCCTACGAGGTCGAACGTGACGGCTACAGGTTCAAGGTGGTCTACGAGCATCCTTTCGCGAATCGCGAGGATCCCGGCGTGGCGGCCGGAATCCGCCCTCTTGTCCAGACGAGACGGATGACGTACCTGTACCAGGCCCCCTTCTTCCTCTCGCTCCGCTTGGAGTTCCTCGAGGCGAGGGGGACGAGCCTCATCGCTTTCTTCATACAGCCTCAGGACGACGAGCACTGCAGGCTCTATACGACCTTGTGGCGCGATGATCTCGGGGAGGACGTGGCGGCAAGAGCCGACGCCATCGCTTTCGAGCAGCGAGTCCTGAACGAGGACCTCGTCGTGCAGTCGCGCTATGACGATCTGTCCCTGCCCCTCGACCTGAGGACCGAAGTGCACACTCGCGCTGACCGCAACACCATGGAGCTTCGCCGTGTCCTGGCCGAGCTAGTGCTGGCCGCGACCAGCTGAGCTGCAGTTGTCCGGCTGTCGCGCCGCCAGGTAGTCGCGCTGGCTGTGCCCGTCGCTCGCGCGCCTATGGGCATTAGAGAATCAGAAGTAACGCTCGTCCTCGGTCCCGAAGCTGCGAAACGCGATCAGCGTTCTCAGCCCTACGATGCCCTCGAGCAGAGCGATGCGCTGCGTGACGACCTCGGCCAGCTCCTCGTGGCTCGCGACGCGAACGACCGCGACGAAGTCTTCGTCTCCTGCTACCGAGTAGGCCGCAACGACTCCCACGACGTCCGCGAGCGCCCGGCCGAGCCGAGCCAGATGGGCCGGAGCGGCGCTTACGAGGACTATGGCTTCGACCACGTCTGCAGCTTAGGTGTCGCCGTCGCAAGAGTCGGTCCATGTCGCTCTCATGTCAGAACACCTAGATGGAACAACGAGGTGGTATTCACTAGAGTTTGAGAAAGGGTAGAAGGACTCTAGAGAGGGCGCAGAGCAACAGCACATCATTTGATCAGGCAGGTTGGGGGAACTGCGACCTAGCGGACGTGGGCTCCTCTCCCTCTGCCAGAAAGGGAGGTCCGGCGATGGCCGACGGCTCGGGTGTTGTGACAGGAGGCAGCGGCGGAGGGGGAGGACTCCTCGATCTGGACGCCGCCCCAGTGCCAGAAGAGTACGAGGCCTTCAGGCTGGAGCAGCGTGGCATCGACCTGATCCCGGAGTCGGACCGCAAGATGCGCCCTTCCGGGCTCTTTTGGATGTGGGCGGGCGCGACCTGGAACGTCGAGTACCTCGTCTACGGCGCCCTCGTCCTCTCCTTCGGCCTCTCCTTCTGGCAGGCCGTGCTCGCGATCCTCGTCGGCAACGCCTTCTACGCGTTCCTCGGGTGGGCAAGCATTCCTGGCCCGCAAACGGGCACGACCGCATTCATGGTGAGCCGAGCCCCCTTCGGCCGCAACGGCAACCGCTTTCCCTCCCTTTTCAACTGGATCACCCAGGTCGGCTTCGAGATCGAGGGCATCGTCATCATCGTGCTGCTCGTCGAGGCGATGTTCTCGAGAGAAGGTACCGTCCTCGGCACGGCCGGAAAAGTGGTGGTGATCATCCTGGCTGTAGCAGTTCAGTTCGTGATGCCGTTCCTCGGTCACGCGACGATCTTGAAAGTCCTGCGCTACCTGTCCTATGTGTTCATCGTCGTCTTCGTCATCATGGCCATCCTCGTCATCCCGCACGCGCACATAACGAGCTTGCACCAGCACACCTCCTGGTGGATCTGGACCACGGCACTCGTGGTCATAGTGTCCACCGGCGGGTTGGGCTGGACCGAGAACGCGGCCGACTACTCCCGTTACCTGCCCAAGGACACGCCCAAGAGCAAGACGTTCTGGGCAGCAGTGGGTGGAGGCGCCATCTCCTCGACGCTCCTCGAGCTCCTCGGAGCCGCGGCATACCTCGTGAGCCCGAAGGTCACCGCCGTGACGGGAGTTCCTTCGTCGTTTGCGAGCTGGTTCTTCTGGCCCTTCGTGATCCTTGCCCTGCCGCAGCTCTTCTCGATCAACTCGATCGACATGTACTCCTCCGGAGTCACCCTGCAAGCCATCGGGCTCAAAGTGAAGCGGTGGCAGGCCGTGCTCATCGACACCGTCGTCGCCGGCGGGGTGACGGCGCTCGTCATCTTCAAGGGCAACTTCTATACGGACCTCTCAGGCTTCCTCGACTACATCGTCGTCTGGCTCGGGCCCTGGTTCGGCATCATCATCGTCGACTACCTGCTCCGGCGCGGCCGCTACGACGTCAACTCGCTGGCCGCGACCCGAGGTGGCGTCTACTGGCGTGACGGCGGCTTCAACTGGAAGGCGCTCTTGTCCCTCGGGCTCGGCATGTTCGCGGCGATGATGTGGATCGACGCCGCCTTCTACGTGCCGTCCTATACGGGACCGATCTCGAACTCAACGAATGGCGCCGACTTCAGCTGGCTGTTCGGCTTGATCGTGGCCGGCGTCGTCTACTTCCTGCTGTCGTATTCGAGCGTTCCCAAGGAAGCCTCGGTCAGCTCCGACCGGCTGCAGGCACCCGGCAGTTGAGCGGTCACGGACCCCGGCCAGAGCTGGCGAGAAGCCGGCCCGGGCCGGGGTCTCCCCGCTGACCGGCCGACAGGCACAATGCTGCCTGTCGGTCAGGTGGCAGGCCCCTCGCGACTCGCGCGCAGCGCGAGGAGACCAGGCAGGTCGCCGTCCTTGAGCAGCGCGACCGCGCTGTCGGTGGCGCTGAGAACGCCGGTGGCCGCTTGCAGGATCTCGTCGTCCAGACTCGCTATGAGGGCGTCGCCGCCGAGCACGACGTGGCCCCGGGGAGGCAGCGCGGCGGCGACTGTGCGCGTGCCGGCAGCAAAGCGAAAATCCTCTGACCGGCCGAGAGCACCCACCCAGAGCACGCTCGCAGCACCTTCGAGCACCTCGGAGAAGCGAAGCTGCGTCGTCGGCCCGATATCGGAGACCGACCCGTCGACGAGCGTGCCCGACGGTGCCAGGGTCATGGAGCCGTCCCGAGCTGCCCAGACGAGATCCGACGGAAGGTGCACACCGTGGCGGATCTCTCGCGCGAGCCCGAAGCAGGCCCTGTACTCGGCCAGGAGCTCGGTCTCGGTGGACTGTTGGGGGCGGGCGCCAATGGCCTCGAGAAACGGCAGCGCCATCGCTCCACCGAGCAGCACCGCGTCGGCACGAAGTATGAGCGCGCGTATGCCCGCAAGGCGCGAGAGCGACTGGTCGCTCCCGATCACGACCACGAACGGCCGGGGTGGAGCATGAAGGAACGGCTCGAGGAGCTCAAGGTCGGCCACCAGACGAGGGCCGGCTGCCGACGGCAGGCTCCCGGGCGGTCCCACGATCGACGCGAGGGCGAGCCAGCACCACTGGAATGCCTCGTTGACGTACGCGTCCTGGCCGCGGACCAGCTCTGCGACGAGACCCTTGTCGCCGGCTCGCTCCCGCTCTCCGGCGAGGTTCGGGAGGACTACCACCTCCGGAAACGTGCTCGTGATCTGCTGGCTCACGAAAGAGAACGCCGCGTCGTCCGGGCCGGTGTCGAGGTCCCCGGCGTGCCCGCACACCGTGACCTTGGCGGCTTTGCCAGCGAGGAACGAAAGGGTCGGAAGGAGCAGATCCAGCCTCCTTCGCGCAAGCGGCGATGACGGGTCCTTGTCGCCGACGTCGAGGTCGGCGCGCACGAGCACACGACGACCGGCGAGCTCTCCGAGATCGCTGAGCACGGGTACGCCGAAAGGTCGGCCAGGCGGCTCGCCGTTGTGGCTCACGGGAGGGTGCGCCTCAGCGCGTCCTGTCGACTGGAGCACTGCAAATGATCACCTCTCTGCAAAGGCCGCTCGGTACCGCGTGCTCGACGGCACCTCACAAGCTATCGCGAGCCGCGTCGAGATGACCTCGGCAGACCTCGTCGCGGCGGCCGCAGCGATCGGTCTTGCGGCGTTGCTCGGGGTGAGTGACGCCCCCAACTCGACCGCGGCCCTGGTCTCGTCCCGCTCCGGGTCCTACGCCGCGGTCGCGGCCTGGTCGGTCGGCTGGCACCTCGTCGGAGGGCTGGTCGCCGGTACGGCCGTCGCCCACACGGTCGTCGGGCTCGTTCACGTCCGCCCGCACCTGCTCGAGCCGGCGTTAGCCTCCGGCTGCATCGCTTCGGTCGGCTTCACCTGGCTGACGACCAGGCGCGGCTTCCCGACCAGCGCGAGCGTCGGCCTCGTTGGCGGGCTCGCGGGGGCCGGCGTCATGGCTGGGGGTTGGCACGCTGTCGACTGGGGCCACCTGAGTGGATTTCGCCTGGTCGGTATCGCCGGCGTACTCGTGGGCATAGTGGCAGCACCAGTGCTCGGGGCTCTCGCGGCCGGCGCGCTCGACCGCGGCCTGCGTCCCGTCTCGTTCCACTTGCGTCGTTCCTCGCTTCGTGGGCTGCACGGTGGCCTGTGGGCCGCGTCGGCCGCGGTGGCGGTCACCGACGGAAGCAATGACGGGCAGAAGGCCATGGCACTGCTGGCCGTCGCGCTGTCCGGTCCTGGCACATTCGCCGCCGGCGGGGCTGGGATCTCCGGGGCGGAGAAGATCGTCTGCGCATCGGTGCTCGCGGTCTTCACCGTGCTCGGCGGCCGGCGTATCGTCCTCACGGTGTCTCGTGGGCTCGGCAGGGAATCCTCGGTCGACGACCTCGCCGCGCAGAGCGCCTCGGCGGCGGTCATATTCCTCGGGGGCCTGGCTGGCCTTCCGCTGTCCACCTCGACGGTAGTGACTTCGTCGATGATCGGGACGGGCCTCGCGCGCCGGCAAAGGCACATCCGGTGGCAGGGGGTCGCGCGGATCGTCGCCGTCTGGGGCGTGACGGTGCCGTCGTGCGCGCTCTTAGGCGGTGTGCTCTTCGAGCTGTGGAAAGCCGCGAGCTGATGGCTGAAGAGACGAGCCCCGCGGGGACGCCACGGCGCCGGCGCCTCCGGTCCCTCTTCGGGTTCAAGGCGTTCGAGCAGTTCTTCCTCGCCGTCGCGCCGGACGTGACAGGGATGCTCGTCGCGCAAGGGGAGCTGAGCGTCGAGGCGATGGCTGCTTTCGAACGGTGGTCGCGCGGAGACGTGGGGCCCGACGGGCTGAGCGGGCTCAAAGACCTCGAACAGGCCTGTGACGACGCCCGGCGCAGGCTCATGAGCGCGCTGCGGGGCGCTCTGGCGACTCCGATCAACCAGGAGGATCTCTACGTGCTCTCGGAGCGGTGCGATCGCGTCGTGAACGCCGCCAGGGACATCGCGGCGGAAGCCACCGACCTCGGCTGGGCGCCGGACCCCCATGCAGCCGAGATGGCGAGGTGTCTTTCCGACGGCATGGTGGAGATCGTGAGGGGTTTCTCTTTGCTGCGAACCGACCCCGGCGGCGCCTCTGCGGCGGCCGACGGTGCCGTGCGTCACGCGCACCGGGTCGAGCACGCTTACCGGGTGGCCATGGCCGACCTTCTCAAGTCTCCCGACTTGCTCACCGTCTTCACGACGCGGGAGATCTACCGGCGCTACGGACGCTCGGCCGAGCTGCTCATCGCTCTCGGCGACCGGCTCTGGTACTCGGTGCTAGCGGAGGCCTAGCCCTGCTCGGTCACCGGCGCGCCGGCGACCATGTCCGAGTCGCCGGTGAGGTCCCCGCGCGCGACGACCCTGTGGCCCGCGACCCAGACGCCTTCGATGCCGACGGGGTACTCCCATGGTGACTCGAAGGTAGCCCTGTCGGCGATGACGTCCGCGTCGAACAGGACGAGGTCACCGGGCAGGCCGGGGCGGATCTCGCCGAGCATGCCCTGCCATCCGACGACTCGTGCGGCCTGGGAGGTCACCTTGCGTACAGCCTCGGGCAGCGAAAGCGTCCCGAGCTCGCGCACGAAACGTCCAAGGACCCGAGGGAACGTCCCATGTAGGCGCGGGTGCGGGTGGCCCCCGTGGTCCACGACCGCGTCGGTGCCGATCGCGGTGTAGGGCTGCGCCATGAAGCGTGCGACGTTCTCCTCCACGTTGTTGAATGAGACGAGCGACATGGCGAGGTCCTCGGCGGCCAGGAGCGCGAAGATCGTGTCGAATGCGTCCTGGGAGCTCAGGTCTCCCACGCCGGCTGCGGAGATAACTTCTGCGAAGGACCGACCGACCAGTTCCGGCTTGCTGCACCTCGCCACTCTGAGGCCGCTCCAGCCGTCCGAGAAACGCCACCAGTTGTCCCACGACGTCGTGTCGTCGAGCAGCTGGAGGCGAAGCCGTGCCCGTATCTGGGGGTCCGACAGCCGTGCTATCGCGGCCTCGTGGCCCCCGGCTTGGACCCAGGGGGGCAGCAGGACGATGGCAGAGGTGGAGCCGGCGACGTAGGGGTGGACGTCGGCAGAGATGCTCACGCCGGCAGCCTGTGCCGCGCCGATGTGCTCGAGCATCGCTTCGACCTTGTGCCAGTTGTCGCGACCCGCCGTCTTGATGTGGCTGTAGTGGAGGTGGCAGCCCGTGCGAGCGGCGACCTCGAGCACCTCGTCGGTTGCCTCGAGCACGCGATCGCTCTCCGAGCGCACGTGGACGAAGAAGGGCAGATCGCGCGCGGCCACTACCTCGCAGAGCGCGGCCACCTCGTCCGTCGTCGCATATGCCGCCGGGACGTAGACGAGACCCGTAGAGAAGCCCGCCCCGCCCTCGTCGAGTGCGGTTGCGAGCGCCTCCTGCATCGCGGCGATGTCGTTCGCGGTGGCCTCGCGGGCCGCATCGCCCATCACGAGTCGCCGGATCGTCGCGTGACCGACGAGGAGCGCAGTCCGGGTGGCGGACGCGGCGCGAATCGCCTGGCGGTACTCGCGAAAGGAGCGCCAAGTCCAGTCCTTGGCGGGAATCGAGCCGTCGAGACCAGCCAAGAAACCCATGTGGTCCTCCAAGTCCCCGTCGGCGACCGGCGCAGCCGAGATGCCGTCCTGCCCGAAGACCTGGGCGGTGCAGCCTTGCACCAACTTGGGCGAGTCTCCGATCGGGGGGGTTCCAGGCGACTCTCGCACGAGGGCATACAGGTCGGAGTGGGAGTGGAGGTCGACGAAACCCGGCGCGAGCACGAGCCCGTTCCCATCGACGGTCGAGGCGACTGCGATCGGGGCCTTCCTGCCCGGAGCTCCGACAGAGACGATCATGCCACTGTCGTCCAATAGGACGTCTGCTTCGAAGGGGTCCGCTTCCGTGCCGTCTATGACAGTGGCTCCCCTGATCCACAGGGATTTGGAGCTGCGGTCCTGCCGAGTCAATGATCGGACTCCTTGGTTGCGCGTCGAGCTGCCGGACATCTGTGTCCGCCTTTCGGCAACTGTACTGGCAGGGCTAGCTTCGCGAACGGGCCAAACGACCCTATTCAGGCCCCCCGCCGCGAGAGGAAGATCGTCACATGAGAAGCTTTCTAGGTAGAGATATCCTGTCCCTCAAGGACATGGAACGGGAGGAGTTCTTCCAGATCTTCCGTGTCGCCGAGACGCTCAAGCCTTATGCCGCCGAACGGCGCAACGGAGATCTGCTCAAGCACAAGACCCTGCTCACGGCTTTCTACCAGCCGAGCACGCGCACGCGGCTGGCGACCGAGGCAGCGATGCACCGTCTCGGCGGCCACGTGCTCGGGTTCTCCGACGCCAAGATGACGCGAGCCGGCGACTTCTACCAGGAGTCCATCAAGGACACCGTCCACATGCTCGAGTACTACGGTGACGTGATCGCGATGCGCCACTTCCAGCAGGGTGCCCCAGACGAGGCGGCCCGCTGGGCTTCGGTTCCCGTGATCAACTGCGGTGACGGCTGGGGCGAGCACCCGACCCAGGTGCTGACCGACCTCTACACGATCTGGCAGCAGCGCGGCACCCTCGACGGCATGAAGATCCTGCTTGTCGGGGACATGAGGATGCGTACGATGCACTCGATCCTCTACGCAATGTCGCAGTTCGACCTCGAGGGTTTCGTCGTGTCACCGCCGGACATGTCTCTTACAGAGGAATTCAAGGCCGATCTCGACGGGCGCAGCGTCCAGTACCGCGAGGTCGAGAGCGTGGAGGCGTGCATCGCGGATGCGGACGTGATCTACATGGAGCCGGTCGTACAGGCCGACTACACCCAGTCGCGCGTCGAGGCGAGCGGCGAGCGAGGCGGCACGCCGGCGGCATATCGGGTGACGCGCGAGCTTCTCGCGGCCAGGGCGAAGACGGACTCGATCATCTTGCACTCCCTGCCGCGCATGGACGAGCTGCCGCCCGACGTGGACAGCACTCGCCATGCCCGCTACTGGGTGGAGGCGTTCAACGGCGTTGTCATGCGCATGGCCCTTTTGTCCCTCGTCCTCGGAGCGACGGAGTAGACAGCCCGTGCAGACTCATCTTCGTGGCCGCGACCTCATCGACCTGCAGGAGTGGACCAAGGGCGAGGTGGACACCCTCCTCGACGTCGCCTTCCAGCTGAAGCGCGAGAGAGCCCTCGGCATCGCCCATCCTCTCCTGCGGGACAAGGTGCTCGCGATGCTGTTCTTCTTCGCGAGCACGCGGACCCGGGCCTCCTTCGAGGCCGGCATGGCCCAACTCGGCGGTCATGCCCAGTTCATCGAGAGCCGCACGACCCAGATAGCCCACGGCGACACCGCGAAGGAGATCGGCGAGATACTCGGCCGCTACAACGACGGCATCGCCATTCGCCAGGTCGACTGGGGCGTCGGCAACCAGTACCTGCGCGACGTCGCCGCAGCCAGCCGGGTGCCGGTGCTCAACATGCAATGCGACGTCTACCATCCCCACCAGGCCCTCGGCGATCTCATGACAATCATCGAGCGATTCGGCGATCCGAGAGGGCGTACTGCCACGATCAGCTGGGCACACGATCCCTCCTACCTAAAGCCCATAAGCGTCGCGCAGAGCCTGCTCCTGCTGCTGCCGCGATTTGGGATGAACGTGCGCCTCGTCCATCCGCCGGAGTTCCCCCTTCTGCCCGAGATCGTGGAGCAGGCGAGGGAGAACGCCCGCGTCGGCCATGCGGGCTTCGAGCAGATGGATGACTTCGAAGCCGGCTTCGTCGGCACCGATGTCGTCTATGCCAAGAGCTGGGGCGCCATGGTCACGACGTCCGACGAGGCGGAGGACACGCGTCTGATCAACAAGTACGCTTCGTGGATGACAGACACGCGTCACATGGAGACGGCGAGCGAGGATGCCGTATTCATGCACCCTCTGCCTGCAGACCGCAATGTCGAGGTCACCGACGACGTCATCGACGGACCGCGCTCGGTCGTGTACGACCAGGCGGAGAACCGCCTGCACGGCCAGAAGGCCGCGATGGCGCTGACGATGAGCTGATCGGTGAGCACAGATCGGCCCCGGACGGCTGTAGTAGCCATCGGTGGCAACTCGCTTATAAAGGACTCCTCGCACCAGAGCGTGCAGGACCAGTACGTCGCGGCCAAGGAGACGTGTCACCACATCGTCGGGATGATCCGCCACGGCTGGAACGTCGTCATCGCGCACGGCAACGGGCCGCAGGTCGGTTTCATCCTCCGACGCTCCGAGCTCGCGGCAGGCGAGCTGCACGAGGTCCCCCTCGACGTGTGCGGTGCCGACAGCCAGGGCGCCATCGGATATGCGCTCCAGCAGAACCTTGCCAACGAGTTCCGCCGCTACGGCATGGACCGCCATGCTGCCACCGTCATCTGCCAGACCGAGGTGAGGGCCGACGACCCGGCTTTTGCTCATCCGAGCAAGCCGATCGGCTCCTTTATGGACGAGAAGATGGCCGAGATGCGCCGACAGCAGGGCTGGGAGCTGATAGAGGACGCCAACCGAGGCTGGCGGCGGGTCGTGGCCTCGCCTACCCCCGTGCGGATCGTGGAGCTGTCGGCGATCTCCTCTCTCGTCGCGGCCGGTGTCGTCGTCATCACTGCGGGCGGTGGCGGCATACCGGTGATCTCTCGGGAGGACGGCGATCTCGAAGGGGTGGCGGCCGTGATCGACAAGGACCTCGCGTCGGCGCTCCTTGCCACCGCTCTCGGGGCTGAGCTGTTGCTCGTCTCGACGGCCGTCGAGAAGGTCGCGCTCAACTTCGGGCGCCCTGAGCAGAGCTTCGTGGACCGGCTCACAGCTTCGGAGGCCCGGAGGTACCTGGGCGAGGGGATACATTTCGCGGTCGGCTCCATGGCTCCGAAGATCCAAGCCGTGCTCAATTTCCTCGATAACGGGGGGACGGAGGCGATCGTGACCGATCCTGCCAACGTCGAGCGCGCGCTTGCCGGTGAGACCGGGACTCACTTCGTGCCCGGATGAGCTAGCTCGGCACGACTCCTGCCATGAGGAGCCCGACCGCCTCGCGAGTCGAGGTGCGCGGGTCCGCCGAGCCGATGACCCGGCCCTCGTACATGACAAGGACGCGGTCTGACAAGGACATGACCTCGTCGAGGTCCTCGGAGATGATGAGGACGGCCGTGCCTGCGTCGCGTTGCTCCACGAGGCGCTCGTGGATGTAGTGGGCAGCACCGACGTCGATACCCCGAGTCGGTTGTGCCACCAGCAGCACGCGCGGCCTGCCGGAGAGCTCACGAGCCATGATCAGCTTTTGGATGTTGCCACCAGAGAGGTTCCGCGCCGGGGTGTCGAGGGACGGGGTCTTGACCGCGAACGCTTCGACGAGCTCCTGGCAGTGCCTCTTGATCGTCCGGGCGCGCAGGAAGCCGAGATGGGAGAAGGCGGGATGCCCGCTGTCGACGAGCATGAGGTTCTCGGCGACGCTGAAGTCGGGCACGATGCCGTCGCGCATGCGCTCCTCGGGGACGTAAGCGAGCCCCGCCGCGCGCACCTCGGACGGCGGGGAGCCGAGCACCTCCTTGCCGTCTATGAGGACCGAGCCGCCCTCGGACGCACGGATGCCGGCGACGGCCTCGGCCAGCTCTCGCTGGCCGTTGCCCGACACGCCCGCGATGCCCACGATCTCCCCTGACTCGACGGCAAGGTCGACACCGCGTACCGCCTCCTGTCCCCGGTCACCTCGTACGGTGAGACCCGACAGCACCAGGCGCTTGTCGCCTCCTGCCGCCGCCGCCGGACGAACATCCGCGGAGATGGCGTGGCCGACCATCATCTCGACGAGGCTCTCCCGCGAGGCGTCCTTGCGCGACAAGGTGCCGACGCGCCGCCCTGCGCGAAGCACCGTGATGCGGTCGGAAAGCCCCAGCACTTCGTTGACCTTGTGGGAGATGAACACGAGACCGCGTCCCGCGGCGGCGAGCTGGCGCAGAACCCTGAAGAGGTCGTCGACCTCGTTCGGGGTGAGCACGGCAGTCGGCTCGTCGAGGACGAGGATGTTGGCATCCCTGTAGAGGGCCTTCAGGATCTCGACGCGCTGGCGCTCTCCGACGGACAGCTGCCAGACGAGGGCATCGGGATTCACCTTGAGGCCGTGGCTGTCGGCAAGCTCGCCGACGCGCTTTGCGACGCGCCGCAAGTCCGTGAGCGGGCCGCGCGACGACTTGAGCCCGAGCGC
Organism: uncultured Acidimicrobiaceae bacterium; assembly: GCA_964485645.1. Taxonomy (GTDB): domain Bacteria; phylum Actinomycetota; class Acidimicrobiia; order Acidimicrobiales; family Bog-793; genus JAKACA01. The sequence goes on from CAZAMA010000007.1 coordinate 35,254, forward strand.
GACGTTCTCGACGACCGTGAGGGTGTTGACGAGCATGAAATGCTGATGGATCATCCCGATGCCCTGGCGGATGGCGGCCGCCGGCGACGAGATCACGGTCACCTCGCCGTTGATCGCGATCTCGCCCTCGTCGGGCCGGTAAAGGCCGTAGAGCACTCTCATGAGCGTGCTCTTGCCGGCGCCGTTCTCTCCGAAGAGAGCGTGCACCTCGCCGGCGGCGAGCTCGAAGTCGACGCCGTCGTTCGCGAGCACGCCGGGGAAACGTTTGGTGATGGCGCTCATCTGGAGGAGCGGTACAGGCTCCTCCAGATGAGCAAGTGTGCCCGGCAGCGTCATCTATGCCTCCGGGCCTGTTACCTGATGGATCACGCCGGGACCTTGATCTTGTTGTGCTCGATCGCCGTGATGAGCGCCAGCGCCTTGGCCTTCACCGATTTCGCCAGCTTGTAGCCGGAGTTGAACTGGATCTGCTCGCCGCCGTTGCCGAGCTTTAGGACATAGGTCGCGCCGCCGCGCTTTCCCGCGCGGATGTCCTTGATCATCGCGACGAGCGTTGGCTTCCAGTTGTAGAGCTGGGAGGAGACGACGTTCTTCGGCGCCAGGACGGCCTGGGTCCACTGGGTCCCGAACCAAGGGATGTTGTCGGCTTTGGCTACACCGATAGCACCTACGACCGACTGCGAGCTGCCTGTGAGGACGTCCGCGCCGTCGGAGACGAACGTCTTCGCGGCAGTTGCCATGAGGCTGTCGTCGCTGAAGGAGCCCGTGTAGACCGTGTGAGCCGTGATCTTCTTGTCCTCCGCCTTGGCACCCGCGACGAAGCCGTCTACGTAGAGCTTCGCGTCGCCGGTCGCGATCGGTCCGATCACGCCGAGCACGTGGGACTTGGACAGCATGGCTCCCATGTAGCCCTGGACATAGCCGCCCTCGTTGGAGGCGGCCTCGTAGGCAAAGATGTTCTTCTTCCCGAACGTGGAGGCTGCCGTGCCCCAGGCGAAGGAGACCTTCGGGAACTGCGAGGCGAGAGCTTCCACGGTCGAGCCGTACTGCGATCCGTGGGCAAGGATGAGGTTGTAGCCCTCGGAGGCGTACTCGCGGATGACATTTGCCGCGTCGGCGACGACGAACTCGTTCTCCGATACCGAGATCTGCAGGTGCTGCGAGCTCTTGAGCGATTCGAGCGCGCTGTACATCGACTGGGTGAACGCGAGATCGTTCGTGGCGCTCGGCGCGACGAGGGCAACTCGCAGCACCTTTACCGATGCTGGGCGTGCGCTGGTCGACGGGCCCGGGCGGCCTGCGGCGCTACTGCTGCCCACGGCCATCGTGAGGGCCATGGCCACGACGGCGACCGGCACCGCGACCTTGCTTAATAGATGTGTTGGCATTTGCTCTGTCTCCTTTTCGCTGGGTTCATCCGGGACTGCGGGTCAACTGCGGCCGGCGATACCGACGTTGGGCTCGGTCGATGAGTCAGTCACCTCTCTCGTACGGCTTGCCGAGAACGGCGGGCTGGCGGAAGCGGCGCGCCACCAAGAGCAGCGTGAGGATGGTTATCACTGCCGGCGCGGTCGCCGCGAGATCCGAGGCGCTGAGCGGTATGATCCCGAGCGACTTCCAGGAGAGCACGACAGCGATCGCGAGGCCGTAGAGGACCGAGCCACCCATGACCCCGAGCGGGCGCCAGGCACCGAAGTAGACGAGGGCGACTGCGATGAAACCTTCGCTCTGGGTGAGGTTCTCCATGAATATCCCGTCGTAGAGCAGGAGCGCCGCTCCCGCGAGCCCTGCCATGGTGCAGCCGATGAGGACTGTCGACCAGCGGATGCGAGCGACGCTTATGCCGACGGTGTCGGCGGCGGAGGGGTTCTCGCCTGCCGCGCGGATCTTGAGGCCGTAGGTCGTGCGGTTGAGCACGAAGGTGAAGACAGGCACGAGAACAAAGGCCAGGTAGACGAGGATCGTCTGCTTGAACAACATCGCACCGACCGCGGGTATCTGGTCGAGCAGCGGGATGCCGATCGGTGACAGCTGGGATATCGGCAGCGGTGTGCCTACGAGCTTCAGGAAGAGAAGGTCACTCAGTCCGAGCCCGAACAGGTAGACCCCGATTCCGCTGATGCCCTGCTCTGCTTTCAAGGTGACGCTTATGAAGGCGGTGATCACTCCCATGACGAGCCCGACGCCCGCACCGGCGAGCACTGCAAATACGAGGTTGCCGGTCTTGAGCGCAGTGAAGTAGGTGGCAAAGGCGGACAGCAGCATGATCCCGTCGACACCGAGGTTGATGACTCCACTGCGCTGGCCCATGGTCTCGCCGAGGGCGGCGAAGAGGAAGGAGCTGGACAGGGCGATTGCCGCAGCCACGGTGGAGGTGAGGACCGCGTAGGTGAAGAAGTGGTCCACGAGTCAACCCCCTTCGCGCGATGCGGGAGCCGCGGGCGCAAGTGATGCGGGAGCCGCGGGCGCAAGTGATGCGGGAGCCGCGGGCGCAAGTGATGCGGGAGCCGCGGGCGCAAGCGATGCGGGAGCCGCGGGCGCAAGCGATGCCGTACGGGCTCGCCTGCGCATGTACTCGAGGGACACGACGAAGACCACGACCAGGCCCTCGAGGGTCGTCACGAGGTCCGGGGGCACCCCGGTGGCGACCTGCAGAGCGTCTCCGCCGGTGAGCAGCCCCCCGAAGAGGAAGGACGAGATGATGCTCCATAGCGGGCTCAGCCCCCCGAAGAGGGCCACTACTATCCCGTTGAAGCCGTCGGACCCGGTGAATCCGGTCAGGCTCCCGTCGGTGACCATACGGTGGGCGAGGCTGCCGAACACGAGCATCGCGCCGCCCATGCCGCACATCGCGCCGCTCAACGTCATCGCCAGCACCATCGTCCGCTTGACCTTGATGCCGGCGTAGTTCGAAGCGTCCCGTGACATCCCGACGGCCCGCAGCCGAAAGCCCAGGCCGGTGTGCCAGAGGAGCACGTAGGTCCCGACCGCCGCGAGCACGGCGACGAGCACGCCCAGGTTCAGCTGGGTCCCCGGGACGAGGATGGGCAGCCACGAGCTGTGGGGGAGAAGCCGCGTCTCGGGAATGAGACCGAAGGTCGAGTTCTGGGTGGTGTCCACCAAGGGTCCAGCCAGGAGGTAGTTCATGAGCTGTACGGCCACGAGGTTGAGCATGATCGTGCTGAGGATCTCGTTCACGTTGAAGTACGCCTTGAACGCTCCCGGGATGGCACCCCAGCCAGCGCCACCAGCCGCCCCGGCGAGGAGCACGAGAGGTATGAGCACGATGCTCGGCAGGTTCGGCAGCGCGAGCGCGGTCGCCGCGCTTGCGAGGCCACCCATAGCCAGCTGGCCCTCCCCCCCGATGTTGAACATGCTGGCGCGAAACGAGATGCAGATCCCGACCCCGACGAAGAGCAGCGGCCCGGCTCTCGCGGCGCTCGCGCCGAGCGCGTAGCTCCCGACGAAGGCCCCGTCGAAGAGGGCGTGGTAGCCCGATATCGGGTTCACGCCGAGAAGCAGCATCATGACCGCTCCGAGCAGGAGTGCCGCGAGCAGCGAGGCGGGCAGCGCGAACCAGCTGAGGATGATGGTCTCCCAGCTGACGCGCCGCGCTGCGAGCCCTACTTGCGGCTCTGCACCCCCTGCCGGCATCGAATTCCTCCTAAGCCTCGCCTGGCCCTATCTCGCGCTCTCGGTGCCCGAGCTGGGACCCTGCTTGGTCGACAGAGGAAAGGCTAAGGAAAGCCGTCACGGCCACAAAGGGCCGAAGGACCCTTTTAGCGGGCCTCCAGCGCGCCGTTGGGCGCTTGGAGCCGGCCGGTGGGACAATGGGCACATGACCGAGTTCACCCTCAATGGAAAGCTGGTCGAAGTCGGCGAGCACGCCAATCTCCTCGCCGCGCTGCGCGAGGAGCTGGACATCACGTCGCCAAAGGACGGGTGCTCACCGTCGGGACAGTGCGGTTGCTGCACGGTGCTCGTGGACGGCAAGGCTCTGATCAGCTGCAGCGTCTCGCTCGCCCGGGTCGCCGGCAAGTCGGTGACGACGCTCGAGGGCTTCGAAGCGACAGAGCGCGAGCGCTTCGCGCGGGCTTTCTCGTCGACGGGCGCCCTGCAGTGCGGTTTCTGCACGCCCGGGATCGTGGTGCGCCTCAAGGCCCTCTTGGACAAGAAGGGCACCGACCTGACGCGAGAAGACGCCGCCCGCCATCTCGGTGCTCATCTCTGCCGCTGCACGGGCTACGCGAAGATCCTCGACGCGGTCGAGCTGCTCGCGAGCGGAGCTCCGATTGACGCCCCGGCCGACGCGGGAAGCGGGGCAGGCGGCAAGGGCGGCGGCGGATCCGGCATCGGAGCCCGGGTGCCGAAGTACGAGAGCCTCGAGCTCGCTCTTGGCGATCGGGCTTACGTGGACGATCTCCGCGTGCCCGGGATGCTGCATGGGGCGCTTCGGCTGGCCGATCATGCCCGGGCCGACGTCGTGGCGATAAAGACGGCTGCGGCTCTTGATGCCCCGGGCGTCGAGGCGGTCTTCACTGCCGCAGACGTTCCCGGGGCCCTGCGAGTCGGCATCATCGAGACCGACTGGCCCGTCTTCATTCCTGCAGGAGGTCGGACCTCGTATCTCGGCGACGTGCTCGCTCTGGTGGTCGCGAGGTCGGTAGCCGAGGCTCGCGCTGCCGCGAAGCTCGTCGAGGTCGAGTACCGGCCGCTGCGGCCCATCACAGACGCCGTCGCGGCTCTCGAGGACGCCGAGGACGCCGTCTGGCAGCTCGACGGCAACGTCCTCTCCCGGTCGAACTACCGCCGCGGCGACGTCGATGCCGCTCTGGCTGCATCGGCGCACACGGTGCACGAGGTCTTCCAGACCCAGCGAGTCGAGCACGCGTTCTTGGAGCCGGAGTCGACGCTCGCGGTGCCCGAGGCTGACGGCGTGCTCAGGGTCTACTCCGGCGGTCAGGGAACCTGGGACGATCGCAACCAGATCGCTTCGGTTCTGGGCGTCGCCGAGGACCGTGTCGTGGTCGAGCAGGTCTCGAACGGCGGGGCCTTCGGGGGCAAGGAGGACATGGCCAACCAGGCTCAGACCGCGCTTGGCGCGTTCCTCCTCGATCGACCGGTGAAGTGCACGCTCTCGCGCGAGGAGTCCTTTCTCCTGCACCCCAAACGCCACCCGATCCGCCTCGAGTACTGGGCCGGATGCGATTCGCGCGGAGTGCTGAGCGCGATCAGGGCGCGCATGGTAGGTGACTCGGGACCGTACGCCTCGGTCGGCATGAAGGTCCTCGAGCGAGCCGCAGGTCACGCGTCGGGGCCCTATACCGTACCCGCCATCGACGTCGAGTCGGTGGCGGTGCGCACCAACAACTCGGTTTGCGGGGCATTTCGTGGCTTTGGCGCGAACCAGGCGCAGTTCGCGATGGAAGGCGTCATGGACCGGCTCGCCGAGAAGGTCGGCATCTCGGGACTAGAGATTCGCCGCCGCAACGCGATCGGGCCCGGCTGTCTCTGGGGGCCGGGCCAGGAGATGGACGACGGCTCACGCGGGGTGCTCGCGTGCCTGGAGGCGGTCGCGCCGGCCTACGAGGCCGCTGTCGCCGCGGGCAAGGCTGTCGGCCTTGGCCTCGGCATAAAGAACGCCGGTCTCGGCAACGGCCTCGAGGAGATCGCCGAGGCGGTCGTGCGTTTCGACGAGACCGGTGGAGTCGAGGTGAGGCACTGCTGGACCGAGATGGGTCAGGGCATCCACACCGTCGCCCTGCAGGTGGCGGTCGAGGAGCTCGGAGTCGATCCGGCAAGGGTCCGAGTCGTCGTCGACACGACACGAGAGATCGGGGCCGGCCAGACGACCGGCTCCCGAGGCACGATGCTCGGTGCCGGCGCTATCGCGGACGCGTGCCGGAACGCGCTCGGCGACGGGTGCAAGCCCGGGATCGACTACAAGGGCGAGTTCCGCATCAACTGGACCAACTCGCTCTACGAGGGAGTCGAGAAGCCGGTCATCCACTCGGCCTTCTCCTACGCGGCGCAGCTGGTGGTGATCGATCGTGAGACGAGCGGGATCGAGAAGGTCGTCGCGGTCCACGACGTCGGGCGTGCGGTCAACCCCATGCTGTGCGAGGGCCAGATAGAAGGAGCGGTGCACATGGGGCTCGGCTATGCGCTGTCCGAGGAGTTCCCGACCGACAGCGAGGGACGCCCGACCCACATGACGCTTCGGAGCCTCGGAATCCTTCGGGCAAAGGACGTTCCCTTGATCGAGCCGCTGCTCGTCGAGGTCCCGCAACCCCGCAGCCCGTATGGCATAAAGGGGATGGGCGAGATCGGCCTCGTACCGACTGCCGGCGCGGTGGCCGCGGCACTCCACGATCTCGACGGCGAGTGGAGGGTCACTCTCCCCATGCGATTTGCGGCAGGCGTGGCCTCGGCAAGTGGGCCGGAGGACTGAGCCATGTCCAGCAGCTCTGAGACTCCTGGCCTCGTCTGTGCTCACCACCACCTCTACTCGACTCTCGCTCGTGGGATGCCGGCTCCTCCACGGGTGCCTCACGACTTCACCTCGATTCTCGAGCTCGTCTGGTGGCGGCTCGACAGAGCTCTCGATTTCGAGATGATCCGCTGGTCTGCCATGCTCGGCGCTCTCGAGGCCCTCGAGCGCGGCACGACTGCCATCGTCGACCACCATGCCTCGCCCAATGCCATCGAGGGCTCGCTCGATGTCGTCGCCCAGGCCTGCGAGGCGGTCGGGGTGAGGTCGTCGTGCTGCTACGAGGTCACCGACCGTAACGGTGCAGCCGGCATGGAGGCGGGGCTCGCCGAGAACGAGCGTTTCCTGAAGGCGGGTGGCAAGGGCTTTGTCGGGGCGCACGCATGCTTCACGCTCTCTGAGGCGAGTCTCGAGGCGGTGGCGGGCCTCGCGTCCGATCTCGGGACCGGCGTGCACATCCATGTCTGCGAGGGCAGCGTCGACGACAAAGCCGGGGAGAGGCTCGAGAAACTTGCTCAGGACAGCTGGCTGCTGGCGCACTGCGTCCATCTGGATCGCCCGCTGCGCGGCACCATCGCGCACAACCCGCGCTCGAACATGAACAACGCCGTCGGCTACGCCCGCCCGGCGCGATGGCACAACACCGTCGCGCTCGGCTCCGATGGCATCGGCGCCGACATGCTCGAAGAGTTCCGCATCGCCTATGTGCGCCATCGGGAGGACGACGTGACGGCGACGCCGCTCTCGGCGTGGTCGTGGCTTGAGGGTGGATACGAGCTCGTGCCGGAAGCCAGGACCGACACGGTGACGTGGAGCTATGAGCCAGTGGATCCTTGGCACCTCGCTTTCACGCCAGGTGTCCGGCCGCTCGAGGTGACAGTCGGCGGCGAGGTGGTCCTGCGGGACGGCCTGCCGACGAAGGTGGATCCACTGGAGGTGAGAGCCCGTGCTCGCGAGCAGGCTGCTCGGCTCTTCGCTCTTCTTTGACCTGCAGACACATCCGGTGGCATTTCGTCTCGCCGCGGGCGCGGCTGTAGCCCGGCGGTGATGGCGCGCCCGCACGTGCTCGTGACGAGGCGACTGCCTCTTGCGGTCATGGACCGACTGGCCCTGCACTGCCAGGTGTACTGCTGGCCCGAGAGCACTGCGATGCCTCGCGACGTGCTGCTCGACTTGGCGAGCGGGCAGCAGGCCCTCGTCACGGTGCTCACGGACCGGGTGGACGCGGACCTGCTCGAGGCCGCGGGCCAGCAGCTCCGCATCGTCGCGAACTACGCCGTGGGGTTCGACAACATCGACGTTGCCGCTTGCAGCGAGCGCTCGGTGATGGTCACCAACACCCCCGACGTCCTCACCGAGGCCACCGCCGACATGGCCTTTGCCCTGATGATGGCTGCCGCGCGAAGGGTGGTCGAGGGCGACGGCCTGTTGCGCTCGACCGCTTTGTGGCTCTGGGGCCCCGAGATGATGCTGGGGCAGGACGTCTACGGAAGGACCCTCGGGATCATCGGGTTGGGGCGGATCGGCAGAGCGGTCGCCGCGAGGGCGGCTGGCTTCTCGATGCAGGTCGTGCACCACAATCCCGTCCGCTCCGCGCCACTTGCAGGCGCCGGGGCCCCACCTCTCGGCTCCGGCGCCGGACCACCGGGCTCGGAGTCGGTGGACTTGGAGCATCTCCTCGCCGTCTCGGACTTCGTCTCCATCCACGTCCGGCTGAGCGACGAGACGCACCATCTGATCAACGCCGAGCGGCTTTTGCTGATGAAGCCGACGGCCGTGCTCGTGAACACCTCACGCGGTCCCGTCGTCGACGAGGAAGCCCTTGCAGACGCGCTCGAGAGCGGTCGTCTCTTCGCCGCGGGCCTCGACGTGTTCGAGCGCGAGCCGGTGGTGTCGCCGCGACTGCTCGCGCAGTCGCGAGCCGTGCTGAGCCCGCATCTCGGAAGTGCGACTGTCAGCACGAGAGTGGCCATGGGCATGCTGGCGGTCGAAAACGTCCTTGCAGCCCTCTCCGGCCAGCGGCCCCCGACGCTTCTCAACAGCGAGGTCTGGGAGCGGTCGCAGCCGGGCGAACCGTGATCGATCCGAGCGCGCCCAGGTGGGCCACCGAGCCGATACCTTGCTCTTGTGTCCGATTACGTCATCCCCGAACCCGAGCCGAAAGAGATCGACGAGAAGCGGGCGATCGAGCTTCGCCACCTCTCCGACAACGCCGTGCTCAAGGGCCGGCCCTCAGGCGAGGAGCGGTGCGACACCTGTCGCTACTACCTCGAGCCCTACAACGACATCTCCTACTGCTGGCACCCGAAGCTGCGAATTCTCGTCGGCTCGAGGTGGTGGTGCCAGTGGTGGGAGGAGATGCCGGACGGCGCGTCCTAGGCGTCGTCTCGCTGGGGTGGGCACGAGCGCACGATCGAGTACCTGCGTCGCGGACCTGAGAGGAAGAGCGCCCATGTGCCTCGGCATACCAGGTGAGATAGTGGAGATCGTGGACCGAGCGCGCCAGCTGGCGAAAGTCGACGTCGCCGGAGTACGCCGCAATATCAACTACGGCTTGCTCGAGCACGAAGGCATAGGGCCAGGAGATTGGGTGCTCGTTCACGTTGGATTCGCGATGTCGAAGATCGACGCGGCGGAGGCGGAGCTCGCGATGGAGGCTTTGAAGCTGATGGGCCAGGTATACGACGACGAGATGCGAGCGGTCGTTGACTCAAAGATCTCCTGATCGCCGCGGTGAGAGCTGGGCGAGGGGAACGAAGGAGGCTTAGCCGGTGCGCTTCGTCGATGGGTACCGTGACCCGGCCGCGGCGCGCGCCCTCGTCTCTCGCATCACCGAGCTCGCCGGCGACGACCACTTCAAGTTCATGGAGGTGTGCGGCGGCCACACCCACACCATCTACCGCCACGGCATCGAGCACATCTTGCCCGACACGGTCGAGCTCGTGCACGGACCCGGCTGTCCCGTATGCGTCATACCGATGGGTCGGGTCGACGACGCGATCGCTCTGGCAGAGCACCCCGGCGTCATCTTCACCTCATTCGGGGACATGATGAGGGTGCCCGGGTCGAAGGGGAACCTCCTGTCGGCCAAGGCGCGCGGAGCCGACGTGCGTTTTGTCTACTCACCCCTCGACGCCTTGCGGGTAGCCGTAGAGAACCCGGCGCGAGAAGTCGTGTTCTTTGCCGTCGGGTTCGAGACAACGGCGCCCTCGACTGCCGTCACCGTGCTGCGTGCCCGTGCCGACATGGTGTCCAACTTCACGGTCTTCTCGAACCACGTGACGATCGTCCCGCCGATGAAAGCGATCCTCGACTCTCCCGATCTCCGCCTCGATGGGTTTCTCGCGCCCGGCCATGTGTCGACCGTCGTCGGACAGCGGCCTTACCGCTTCGTGCCGGAGACCTATCACAAGCCTGTGGTGACGGCGGGTTTCGAGCCGCTCGATGTCCTCCAGGCCATCGAGATGCTCCTTCTGCAGATCCGCGAAGGGCGTTGCTGCGTCGAGAACCAGTACACGCGATGCGTGCGTGAAGAGGGGAATCCGCGTGCGCTCGAGCTGCTTTCGGAGGTATTCGAGGTCCGGCCGTACTTCGAGTGGCGCGGTCTCGGGTTCATATCCGAGAGCGCGCTCAAGCTGCGCGACGGCTTCGCCCTCTTCGATGCCGAGGTCCGTTACCGCGTGCCGGGCGTGAGGGTCGCCGACCCGAAGGCGTGCCAGTGCGGAGAGGTGCTGAAAGGCGTCATCAGGCCCTGGGAGTGCAAGGTGTTCGGAACCGCCTGCACACCGGAGATGCCGATCGGCACTTGCATGGTCTCATCCGAGGGAGCTTGTGCCGCTTACTACAACTTCGGGCGGCTGCACCGCGAGGTGGCTGTCGGGGTGCGAGCCAGGATCTGACCGAGGCTCACCGGGAGCGCCCACCGCCTGCTCGACCTCCTCTCCTTTAGCTCCAGCGGGGGACGGGCCCGCAGCCGTCGCTGCGATCGCAGCTTGACCGATGCTGACTCCGCCGTCGTTGGGGGGTACGACCTCGTGCACGAGCACCTCGAAACCAAGGCGGCGGAGCTCTTCGCTCATGAGCCGCGAGAGCCGTGTGTTCTGGAAGACGCCACCGCTCAGGGCGACCGTCCCCAGCCCTCGTTCGGCCGCGAGCTTGGCCGCAAATGAGGCGGCCGCGATGGCGAGGCTTTTGTGGAACCCGGCGGCGATGGCGGGGATCGGAGTACCGCGGTGCTGCTCTTCGACGACAGCGGCGATGAGTGGGCTCGGATCGAGCACGCTCGACGAATCGTCATGAGACAGCTCGAGCGGGTAAGTTGCTGCTTCGGAGTCAGGGACGGAGGCGGCGAGAGCTTCGAGCTCGACGGCGGCCTGGCCCTCGTAGGTGATGGTCCTGCGGACACCGAGAAGCGCGGCGACCGCATCGAAGAGGCGGCCGACGCTCGTTGTCCTCGCGACTCCGTCGGATCGCTCAGCCAGCGCGAGCACGGGGCGCCACCGGTCGTCGAGCTCGGGACCGAGCGTAGCCGCGGCGCCTGCGCCCAGGGCCGAGGCCACCCACGAGAGAGCCATGCGCCATGGCTCCTTGACGGCGGCAGCCCCGCCTGGCAGGGCAGTGGCCCGCAGGTGACCGACTCGCTCGAAACCCTCGAGGTCGGCCGCGAGGAACTCACCGCCCCAAAGCACGCCGTCAGGCCCGAGCCCGAGCCCGTCGAAGACCACTCCGAGCACGGTGCCGGTGTGCTGGTGCTCGGCCAGGCAGGCAGCTACGTGGGCGTGGTGGTGCTGCACCGGCCACGGCTCGAGATCCAGCTCGAGCGCGTACTTCGTGGACAGGTACTCAGGATGAAGGTCGTGCGCGACCACCTGTGCCTCGACCCCCTGGAGCGTGCTCAGGTGGCCGATAGCCTGCAGAAAGCAACGGTATGCCGCGAGGTGCTCGAGGTCGCCCAAATGCTGGCTCGTCACGATGCTTTGTCCTTTCACGACCGAGATCGTGCTCTTCAGCTGGGCGCCGACGGCCAGTACTTGGCGCCGGGCCTCGCCGGGCAACGTGAGAGGTTCGGGCACATAGCCGCGGGAGCGGCGAACTGCCTGGGTCCGGCGTGGGCTCGAGCGGATGACGGAGTCGTCGCATGCGACGTGGATCGGCCGGTCGTGAGCAAGCAGCCCGTCGACGAGCGGTCCGAGGCGCTCGATCGCGTCGCTGTCGATGTAGGAGATCGTGTCGCCGGAGAGGTTGCCGCTCGTCATGACGAGCGGGCGCCCGACTCCGGCCATGATGAGGTGGTGCAGCGGCGTGTAGGCGAGCATCACACCGATCTCGGGCAGACCTGGGGAAACGCCGCGCGCGAGCATCCCATCGGCCCGCCCGCGCGCGAGCACGATCGGTCGCCTCGGGGAGGCCAGCGCCGCTTCTGCCGCGTCGTCGAGATGGCAGAGCGCCCGCGCCATATCGAGGCCGCTGACCATCACGGCAAAGGGCTTGGCGTCGCGTGCCTTGCTGCGTCGCAACGAGGCGACGGCTGTCTCATTCGTGGCGTCGGTCGCCAGGTGGTATCCGCCGATGCCTTTCACGGCCACGGCCCCGCCGCAAAGCAGGCATTCGATGGCGAGCTCGAGTGCCTCCCCGCCCTGCGCGACCGCCCTGCCGTCAGGCTCGAGGTAGCAAAGTCGCGGCCCGCAGGAGGGACAGGAGTTGGGCTGCGCGTGGAACCGCCTATCGCGCGGGTCGTCGTACTCGGCCTGGCACTTCTCGCACATGACGAAACCCGCCATCGTCGTGGCGGGCCGGTCATAGGGGACCGAGATCGTAATGGTGTAGCGCGGCCCGCAGTTGGTGCAGTTGGTGAACGGGTACCTGTAACGCCTGTTCGTCGGGTCGTCGACCTCGGCGAGGCACTCGCTGCATGCTGCTGCGTCGGCGCTCACTGCGGCGGCGGGCGCGCCGCGTGCCGAGCTCGCCAGGATCTCGAATCCTTCCGCGCGCAAGGTGACTTCAAGCGGTGTCACGCGCACCGAGGTGACGCGGGCGAGCGGTGGCGGCTGCTGGCCGAGGGCGCGGCACAGATCGGCGACGGCATCTCTGTCGCCCTCCACCTCTATAAGCACCCCGGCGGAGTCGTTGCAGACGAAGCCTCTCAGACCACGCGAGACGGCCTCTCGGTAGACGAAGGGGCGAAAGCCCACTCCTTGGACCGTTCCCGTGACCCGGATCGAGCATCTCGCGTCGCTCCCGGGCACGCCGCCAGTTGGGTCCACTTAAGCGCGGGTGGTCAACAGATGCGCGGGAGCGGGTCGCCGACGAGCATGTCGACTATGCGCGTGCTCCCAAGGCTCGTGCGCAACACGACGATTCCCTCCGGTTGTGCCATGATCTCGCCGATCTCGGCCGCGTCTGCCCCGAGGGGGTGCGATCGGAGCGCCTGCAGTGCCGCGGCCGACTCGGCTGGCGGCACCACCGCGAGGAGCTTGCCCTCGCTGGCGACATAGAGGGGATCTATCCCGAGCACGTCACAGGCGCCGGCGACGCTCGCCCGCACGGGGAGGGCACGCTCCTCGAGCACGACCGCGACAGCAGCGTCACGGGCCAGCTCGTTGCAGATCGTTCCGAGACCTCCTCGCGTCGGGTCCCGCATCCAACGGGTCGAGGGGGCAGCAGCAAGCAGCACTTCGACGAGATCGCCGAGAGGCGCCGTGTCGGAGGCGATGTCGGCCTCGATGGCAAGCTCGCCCCGGGCAAGCATGACGGCCATGCCGTGGTCGCCGATGGTGCCCGAGACGATCACGCGGTCGCCCGCTTGGACGCGGGCCGGTCCGAGCCGGCGCCCGCTCGGGACGGTCCCGACTCCTGAGGTGGTGATGTAGAGACTGTCGGCCGCACCCCGGTTGACGACTTTCGTGTCCCCAGTGACGATCGCGACTCCGGCACCGGCGGCCGCCTCGGCCATGTCAGTCGCGACGGCTCGGAGCTCAGCTACCGGGAATCCCTCCTCGATCACGAAGGCCGCGGCGATGAAGGAGGGCCGTGCACCCATCACGGCGAGGTCGTTGACGGTCCCGTGCACGGCCAGGTGTCCGATCGATCCGCCGGGGAAACGCAGTGGTCTCACGACGAAAGAGTCGATCGTGAAGGCCACTTGCCCGCCCGCCGGGAGCTCGAGCACAGCCGCGTCCCCAAGTGGCGCCTCACCTGGGTGTCCGAAGGACGCGAGGAAGACGGCTTCGACCAGGGCTGCGGACGCTTTGCCACCGGCTCCGTGCGCGAGCGTGACGATGTCGTCCTTGAGTCGGGGTCCCCGTCGCCGGAAGGTCTCGATCCGCTCCAACACCTCCGCCTCGCGTCGATCAGTTGTCCGCCGCTCGTCGAGAGACGGGGTCACAGCCTCCTCGGGCGGCTCGAGCCGGTCGGTCATGTCCCGACCTGGTCCGCGATGATCGCTTGAACCTTTTCCCACACCGCGACTCCGATCCGGTCCTGGGTCTCCTGGATGCGGTGCACGCTTTCGCAGTCCACGACGAGGCAGTGGTCGAGGTCGTCACAGGCGGCCATATGGCCCCCACCGTGGCCCGCCATGCCAAGGCTGAGGATTCCCCGGCGGCGAGCCTCGCCGAAGGCTCTCATGACGTTCTCGGAGTTGCCGCTCGTCGAGTAACCCAGGGCCATGTCGCCCGGTCGCCCGTGGGCGATGATCTGGCGCGAGAATACGAGCTCGAACCCGACGTCGTTGCCGAGCGCGGTGATCGTGGCTCCGTCGGACCCGAGAGCGCGGGCCGCGAGCGCTCGTCCCGCCGGTGGGTTCCGGAAAAGCGCCGCCAATGCCGCTGCATCGGTCGAGCTGCCACCGTTGCCGAAGGTGAAGAGGCGCCCGCCTGCGGCAAAACGCCGAGCCATCTCCGTGGCGATGTCGTCGATCTCCGCTTCGAGCCTGTCGATAGTGGCGTATCCAAGCGCAAAGCTCTGTGCCGCCTTCGAGGCTGCCGATGCAGCCAACTCGCAGAGCAGGCTGGTCGGATCCCGCTCCTGTGGCGAGGTGGACGGGTAGAGGAAAGCTGTCATCTCAGGTGTCATGGGGTCAGTCATCGAGGAGTGCCAGGGCCGAGCCGGCGTGAACGAGAAGGAGGTCGCCCGGCCTCGGCGTGCCGATCAAGGTCGTGTCGATCGACTCCAGTCCGCCGGCTGTTCGCACGCGAGCACGAAGGAGCGGGCCTGTATCGACTACCTCGGCGAGGCGTCCCTCGTCAGAACAGCTGATGCAGAGCCCGTCGTCGCCAGACACTCTCGGCGTCCCGGCGTCTTGGCCGAGCAGCCCGCCGTATTCGAGGCAGACATGTGTCAGTTCCCAGAGAAGGTGGTAGACGAGCACGAGCGGGCCGCCGTAGGCAGCCCGAGTCGGCTCGCCGTCGACCCAAAGGACGTGGTCGGCCGAGCCAGGGGCCGGCCGGCTCCCGCTGCCAACCCAGATCGATTTGAGGCCCCAGAGGGGCGCGCGCCGCATCACGGCGCACGTGGAAGCCTCGACGGCGGTGGCGATGGCGACGATGACGTCACCGGGCTCCGCGACGGCTCGCAGCGTGCCCACGAGATCGCTGCCGCTGATCGCGACCGCCGGCAGCGCGGGCTTGCCGAGGATGACCGGGTGGACGAACTCCACGGCGACGTGCTGGGCATGGTAAGGCCATTCCGGAGCCACGCACCACATCGTTGCCCCTGATGCGAAACTCCGGGCGAGGTCGAGACTGGCCATCGCGAGGTCGTCGGCCATCGGGCCCATTGCATGGCGAGGGGCCGTGCCCGGCGAACACGACGGGCTGCGGTCATCGGCAAAATCCAAGACGAGCCTCCTCTACTCACGATAGTAGGTGACCTGAGGTGCCGGTCGCGCATGGGAGCAAGGGGGATCCGGGCCTGCCGGGCTGTCACCGTCGGGCCGCAGGCGCGCCAGACTGGTGGGCATGGCACCCCAGTTCATCTTCACCATGCGCGACCTCCGCCGGTTCTACCCACCTGACCGCGAGGTGCTGCGAGGCATCAACCTCTCCTTCTATCCCGGTGCCAAGATCGGCGTCATCGGAGCCAACGGCTCGGGCAAGTCGTCGCTCCTCGCGATCATGGCGGGCGAGGACGAGGCCTACAGCGGTGAGGCGCGTCTCACCCCGGGCTTCACCGTCGGCTTCCTACCCCAGGAACCCGTGCTCGACCCTTCCAAGGACGTAGTCGGCAACGTGGCAGACGGCGTCGCGGCGACGATGAACCTCCTCGACCGGTTCAATGCGGTCTGTGCCGAGATGGGTGAGCCGGGCGCCGACTTCGACAAGCTGCTCGCCGAGCAGGCCACCCTCCAGGACGGCATCGACTCGGTCCGTGGCTGGGATCTCGAGCGGAAGTTCGAGATCGCCATGGATGCGCTCCGCCTGCCCCCTGGCGATGCCGATGTAACGGCGCTGTCGGGTGGCGAGCGTCGCCGGGTCGCCCTCTGCCGCCTCCTGCTCTCGAGTCCTGACCTCCTCCTCCTCGACGAGCCAACGAACCACCTCGACGCCGAGTCGGTAGCATGGCTGGAGCGAACCTTGCAGGAGTATCCAGGCACCGTGGTGGCTGTGACGCACGATCGCTACTTCCTCGACAACGTCGCTGGGTGGATTCTCGAGCTCGACCGTGGGGCCGGCATCCCCTGGAAGGGGAACTATTCCTCGTGGCTCGAGCAGAGAAAGGCACGCCTCGACGCCGAGGAGAAAGCGGACCGGTCGAGGCAGGCCGCGCTCGCCCGGGAGCTCGAATGGATCAAGATGTCGCCGCGGGCCCGCCAGGCCAAGAGCGGCGCGCGGATAAATGCCTACAACAGCCTTGTGAGCGAGGCAGAGGTGGCCGAGCGGAGGGCCGATGGCCCGGAGATCACCATCCCTCCAGGCCCGCGCCTTGGGGATCGCGTCGTCGAAGCGGTCGCGCTGAGGAAGGGCTTCGGCGACCGGCTCCTCATCGACGGGCTGTCGTTCGTGCTGCCGCCCGGTGGAATCGTGGGAGTGATCGGCGCCAACGGTGCCGGGAAGACGACCCTGTTTCGCATGATCGCCGGCGAGGACAAGCCCGACGAGGGCGTCTTGGACCTCGGGAGCACCGTCAAGCTTGCCTACGTCGACCAGTCCCGGGAAGCCCTTGTGGCCGAGAACACCGTCTTCGAGGAGATCACGGGCGGTCTTGAGCACATCGTGGTCGGCAATCGCGAGCTCCACGGCCGGGCTTTCGTGTCCAGTTTCGGCTTCCGGGGAAGCGACCAGCAGAAAAAGGTCGGGCAGCTCTCCGGAGGAGAGCGCAACCGAGTGCACCTGGCCAAGGTGCTGAAGAGTGGGGCAAACGTGCTCCTCCTCGACGAGCCGACCAACGACCTCGACGTCGACACCCTCCGTTCCCTGG
>CAZAMA010000008.1:0-1162 GCA_964485645.1 uncultured Acidimicrobiaceae bacterium
AACCCACGACCTGACGATTACAAGTCGCCTGCGCTTCCAGCTGCGCCACACCGGCCCGTAAAGCAGTGTCGCGCGTCTCACTGGGCTGGGCGAGACGCGCCTCTACGGCCCCCGAGCAACATAGCGAGCAACCGGCCGGCGAGACGGGTACACTATCGCCGATCACGCCAAGACCTAGGCTGGCACGCGCCGCAGGTTGACATGTGCGAAGGGCGGACTAGCCCTCGTACCACCTGCGTTGCGTCGGACAATGACAAGGAGATCATCTTCCCCATGAGAATTCTCGTGCTCGGAGGTGACGGGTATCTCGGCTGGCCGACCGCCCTGCATCTATCGGCCCATGGACACGACATCGGCATCATCGACAGTTTTGCCAGGCGCAACTATGACTACGAGATGGGTGCCAACAGCCTGGTGCCGATCCGCCAGATGCAGCGTCGGGTGGCCACATGGAAGGAGGTGTCGGGTCACACGATCCAACCTTTCATCGGCGACCTGACCGACAGCGAGTTCCTCGAGCTGAGCCTTCGCGACTTCGGGCCCGAGGCGGTTGTCCACTTCGCGGAGCAGCGCTCGGCGCCCTACTCGATGATCGACCGCAAACACGCGGTCTACACCCAGGTCAACAACGTCGTCGGGACCTTGAACCTCCTCTACGCGATAAAGGACACCGACCCGTCGATCCACCTCGTCAAGCTCGGCACCATGGGTGAGTACGGTGCGCCGAACATCGACATCGAAGAGGGTTTCATCGAGATCACCCACAAGGGCCGTACCGACGTGCTCCCTTACCCGAAGCAACCAAACTCCTTTTACCACTTGTCAAAAGTGCACGACAGCCACAACATCCAGTTCGCGTGCCGAATCTGGGGCCTTCGCTCGACCGACCTCAACCAGGGAATCGTCTACGGGCAGCGGACGCCGGAGACCGATCTTCACCCTGACCTGAGCACTCGCTTTGACTACGACGGTGTATTCGGGACGGTGCTTAACCGCTTTGCCGTGCAGGCCGCGGTCGGCTACCCCCTCACCGTGTACGGCAAGGGTGGGCAGACTCGGGCGATGCTCGATATCCGCGACACGCTCGCCTGTGTCGAGCTCGCGTGCGCGAATGCTGCCGACGCCGGCGAGTTCCGCGTCTTCAACCAGTTCACCGAGTCGT
>CAZAMA010000008.1:1172-48799 GCA_964485645.1 uncultured Acidimicrobiaceae bacterium
GGGCCGCGAGCCGTGGGAGAAGCTGCGCCGGGCCAAGGATCTCGCCGAGCGGGTGGCGCGCGTGTCTCCTTTCGAGGTCGAGATAGATTCGATCCCGAACCCTCGCGTGGAGAGCGAGGACCACTACTACAACGCGGTTACTACCAAGCTCCCATCGCTCGGGCTCAAGCCACATCTGCTAAGCGACGACACGGTGCTTCATCTCGTCGAGACGGCGAGAGAGCACAAGGACCGTGTGAACTTCGAGGCCATCCGCCCGACCGTCAACTGGCGTTCGACCCACAGCGACGTGAGCATCGCCGGGGGAGCCGTCGGGAGCTGAGCAGTCTGGCAGCTCGAGACGCGACTGAGCCAGCCAGCCGAGCTCAGCACCGTGAGGCTGTCAGGTACTAGCTTCGCCTAGTCATGCTCGGGCTCTTAGGCCGCCGCGGTCTCAAAGGTGCGCGCCGCCCGAAGGGACGTCTCGCCGCCTGGGCGGCCGCCGCGATCGTAGTGGCGATAGTGATCGGTGAGGTGACGGCTGACGTAGTCGGCTCCTCCGGGTCGGCGTCGGTCATGTCGGACCGAACCTACGCGGCGGCCGTCGTCCCGATCATCGACGAGTCGACCGGGCTGTTGCCTTGGCTGACCGACGTGCGCACGAGGGCAACTGAGCTTGGTCGAGTCGGGATCGAGCTGGCACTCGGCCGGCTCGTCTCGGGATCGACTGCTGTCGCGCAGCAGCTCGCCGATCTTGGCATCGTGTCGCCGAGCGCCCGAGCGGGTCACTTCCTGTCCGCCGCGTTTGCAGAGCGGACCGTAGCGTCGCAGAGAATCACAGGGGGTGTCGCTCAGGCGATTGGCCCAGGTAGAGATGCCCGAGCCGCGGCTGCCTCCCTCCTGACGGCCGCCGCGGATCTTGACCGCGCGGACGCACTGTACAAGCAATTTCGCGACTCGCTTCCTGGTTATGTCACCCACTACGTGTCTCTTCCGCCCTCCAGCTGGTATGACTCCGCCATGTGGTCGCCGTCTTCGGTGGAAACCTTCGCACACCAGCTGGAATCGGCAACGGGTCTGAGGGTGCACAGGTCGCTGCTCATCGTCGCCGTGGCTGTCCAGCCACCTGCGCTGCGCATTACGGGCCTGCCTACGACCACTACGAGCACGAGCACGAGCACGAGCACGAGCACGAGCACTACGAGCACCACCACGACCTCGACCACCACCGCGTCCGGGGTGACTACCAGCAGCACTCGTCCGGCGACGACGACTACGAGCACCACGACCACGAGCACCACGACTACGACGACGCTTCAGATCCCGCCGCCTGGATCTCTGTCCTGGTACCAGCCGACCGACCACCTGAGCGTCGAAGTTGTCGTCGCCAATGCAGGCAACGTCGAGGCTTCCCACGTCCAAGTCGTGGCCCGGCTGATACCGCTGAACGCTCGTGCGGCCAAGGCGACCAATGCGGGCAGCGGGCGGAGCACGAAGACCCACCGAAGTGGTCCGAGCTCTCCGACCAAGGCGGTGCCGGCGATCAGGATATTGGGGCCACTGGCTGGCGGTAGCTCGGTCGAGCTCACTCTGCCGCCGCTGTCCTGCCGGCCCGGTGGCCGCTACGAGCTACGCATCAAGGTGGCCCGTTCCGTCGAATCGTTCAGGCTCCAAGTGGCGGCGGGTTGAGATCGCCGTCCGAATCAGACCTAGCGCTGCGAAACCCGGCCTCGGCCCGCGCGGCTACCTCGATGAGACTGAGGCCGGTGATACGAGCGACCCGGGCCGCGTCGGAGTGCTCAGCTTTCACCCGGCCGGGACCCACCTTGACTCTCACCGGCAACCCTTCGACCTCGGCGGTCCCGTGCTCTCGATGGTAGGACAACCGTTGAACTCCAGATGACCGCACACCGAGGGTTCCGGTCTGCGCCGCCATAACGCCGGCAAGCTCTCTGGCCAGGGCCGGGTCGCACAACGCGCTCAGTACGTGTGCAGGTCGGCCGCGCTTCATAATCGCCGGCTGCAACCAGGCATCGAGCGCGCCGGCTTCGAGGAGCTGGACGATTGCGTGCGCAAGGGTCTCTCCTGTGGCGTCATCGAGGTTCGCCTCGAGGACGACGAGTGATTGGCCGGTCAGCCCGGCGTCGGCTCCGCCGGTCCCCTCCGCGCTACCCACGACGACCTGGGTGCAGTTCGGCGTGTCCTCCAACTCCCGCGTGCCGGCTCCGAACCCGAACGTCTCGATCGTCATTTCCGGGATCGGGCCGAAGTGGCTGCCCCAGGCCCGCAAAATGGCAGCGCCCGTCGGCGTCGTGAGCTCGACGTTGAGGTCGCGCCCGATTGTCGGGATACCGGCCAGGAGCGCGACGACTGCGGGAGCCGGGTTCGGCAAGAGCCCGTGCGAGGTTCTCACGATCCCGGTCCCGTTCGCCACCGCGCTCGAGCTCACCACATCGATCTCGAGCAGTTCGAGCGCGATCGCCGAGCCGACGATGTCGATGATGGCGTCGTGGCCGCCGACCTCGTGGAAGTGCACCTGGGTCGGCGGACGCCGGTGGATACGGCCCTCGGCATCCGCGAGAGCCGAGAAAGCCGCGATCGCCCGGGTCCTCACCCGTTCCGGCAGGCGGGCTTCTTCGAGGAGACCGACGATATGCATGAACGTCCGCACCACGCCGTCGTCGTGGGTGCTCACGACTGCTCGCGTGGCTCCAAGCCCGTTGCGCGTCACCTGCTCGAATTCGAGTGTCCAGTTGCCGATCGGGATCTGCTGCAAAAGCTTCACGATGCTGTCAATATCGGCGCCAGCGTCGACAAGGCTTCCGAGCGTCATGTCTCCCGAGATCCCCGCGAAGCAGTTGAACCAGGCGGTACGACGGCGAGAAGTCACCTGAGTATCCGAGCTACCGCACAGGCTGCTCCGAAACCGTTGTCTATGCCGACGACGCTCACTCCAGCCGCGCACGAGGCGTGCATTGCCAGAAGTGCGGTCACGCCTTCGAGAGCCGCCCCGTACCCGGCCGAGGTCGGCACCGCGACCACAGGTGCCGGGGTGAGGCCCCCGACGAGGCTCGCGAGCGCTCCCTCCATACCGGCGATTACGACGACCGCGTCCGCTTCCACGAGGTCGTCGAAGGAAGCAAGGATCCGGTGGACACCGGCGACACCGCAGTCGCTCAGCACAGCGGGGAGAAAACCGTAGGCGCGCAGGGTGGCGAGACATTCGTCCCTCGCGACCTGGTCAGCCGTACCGGCGCTGCAGACAAGGATGCGAGCCGGACGGGGCTTGGCCGGGCGCCAGTAGACCGTGACGAGCCGATCGTCGCCGACCTCTTCGAGGAGCGGTATTCGCTCGCCGCCTGGTGAGCGGCCGAGAGCGGCATCGGCCTGCGCCCGCGACGCCCGCGTGAGCAGCACCGGGCCACTGCCGCCTCCGAGGAGCTCGGAGACGATGCCGGCACACTGGGATGGCGTCTTGCCTGGGCCATAGATGGCCTCGACCATGCCTTGTCGCAGGGGGCGATGGTGATCGACCTTGGCGTAGCCGAGCTCGGTGAAGGGCAGCCTTCGCAGGCGCGAGATCGCAGTTTCGGGTGAGCAGGCGCCCGAACGGATCTCTTCCACTAGTTGGCGCACGTCGATCTCGTCCATCTTGCTCACTATCCTGCCTCTATGGGAGGCGACATGCGACCTTGGGCCACGCTCTGGCCGACGATTGGCTTCCTCGGGCCGCGGGGAACCTTCACCGAAGAGGCGCTACGGGCCGAGCCGGCGCTTGCCGAAGGTGATCTCGTGCCGTTTCCCACGATCGGCGAGGTGTTGGCAGCGGTTGATGCAGGAGAGGTCTCGGCGGGTTTCGTGCCGATCGAGAACTCGATCGAGGGGACCGTTCCTGTCACCCTCGACCACCTTGTGTTCGAGTCCGAGCTGTTGATCCAAGGGGAATCTATCCTCGACGTCCATCTTCACCTCCTGGCTCCTCCTGGCACCGGGCTCGAGGAGATCCGCCGGGTCGTGTCCTTCCCGCACGCCAGCGCCCAGTGCCGCCGCTTCGTGCGCGACGTGCTTGGTGGCGCCGAGGTCGTGGCCGCTAACTCAACCGCCGAGGCCGCGCGCCTCGTCGGCTCCGAGCGCGCCCCGGGGACGGCGGCGATCGCGCCGATGCTCGCCGGCCTCATCTATGGGCTGGAGGCTATTGCCGAGAGGATCGAGGACTTCGCCGACAATCAGACGCGCTTCCTCCTTGTCGCGCCGGGGCAGGTTCCCGCGCCAAGTGGACATGACCGCACGAGCATCGTGTGCTTCCAGCAAGCGGACCGGCCCGGAAGCCTTCATGAGATCCTCTCGCACTTTTCCGCAAGGAGCCTCAATCTCACCAAGATCGAGTCGCGTCCGACGAAACAGGGCCTCGGCGACTACTGCTTTGTCATCGATCTCGAGGGCCATGTGGCAGATGAAGTCGTCGGTGACTGCCTCAAGGAGCTCCATATGGTGCTCGGGGGCATGAAGTTTCTCGGGTCGTATCCCGCGGCAGGCGACCACGCTCATCGCCTGCGTGAGGAGTCGTCCAGCAGGCGCCAGACGGCCGAGTCCTGGCTTTCGTCCGTGCGGGGCCAGCTCCGGGCTGTTTGAGAGTGTTTCGTGGGAAGTCGCGGTGTCTCGGAGAGTCTTCGGAGCGTTCTCTGACCGAGTTCACAGAGAACGGGGGTTAGATCATTAGAGAAGCGGTGCAGAGGGTCGATCGAAGGACTGGATGCTGCCATGGCCGGCACGGACGGATTTCTTGAAGGAACTGGACCTGGAGAGAGCGAGGACGCTCCTGCCAGCTTAGAGGGAGCGGCACTTCCTGAGCAGGAGGCGTCGCCGGTAAGCTCGCAAGCAGAGGCGCCCCCTCCATGGGGTGCCCCGCCCTTTTGGGCGGCTCCGTCCTATGCGGCTGCCTCGCCCCCTGCGGGTGTCCCGCCGTCATGGAGTGGTCCCCCGTGGGCGGCCACGCCCCCACCTCCGCCGGGAGCTGCGGGTGAATGGGGTCCAGCCCCGAACTGGGCCGTAGCGCCCCCTCTCCCACAGGCGCCGGTCTCCGAGCCGACTGGTCGCGGCAGCTGGCTGCGCTTGGGCCTGGCAGCCGTGCTGGTCGCCGTCGCGATCGGAGCGGGTGTCGGTATCGGCCATCTGGTGTGGCCCTCGTCCTCCACGAACGCGGACACCGCTCCCTCCCAGACTGTTCCCGGTGGGTTGGGAACGGGAACGCTGCCGACTTCGGGCGGCTCCTTCTTCGGCCAGACGCCGTTCGGGTCTGGTGGCTCCTCCGGTGGCGCAGGTGGCAGTGGGGGCCCATCCGATACGGCGGCCATCGCTGCGAAAGCGGATTCGGGGCTTGTCGACATCAACTCCACTTTCAGCTACCAGGCGGCGGCAGGATCGGGTACGGGGATCGTGGTCACCTCGAGCGGCGAGGTCCTGACCAACAACCACGTCATCGACGGTGCCACACGCATCAGCGTCACCGATATCGGCAACGGCGAGACCTACGGTGCGACGGTGGTCGGCTACGACTCCACCCATGACATAGCGGTCATCCAGCTGACGGGAGCCTCGGGTCTCGCGACCGCGAAGATCGGCAACTCCTCGACGCTCTCGGTGGGCGAGCCAGTTGTGGCGATCGGCAATGCGGGAGGAGTAGGTGGGACGCCGACGGCGGCGGGCGGATCCATAACGGCGCTCAGCCAGGCAGTGACCGCGACCGACAGCCTGGACGGGACCAGTGAGCACCTGACGGGGGTCATCAAAGTCAACGCGGATGTCCAGCCGGGCGACTCGGGCGGCTCACTTGTCAACTCCTCTGGGGAGGTGATCGGCATGGACACCGCCGGCTCGCAGAACCTCTCGTTCCAGTCGTCTTCCACCAGCGGTTTTGCGATACCGATCAACCAGGTCATCGCAACCGCAAAGGCCATCGAAGCGGGCCATGGGTCGCCGGTCGTCCATGTCGGCGCCACGGCTTTTCTCGGTGTTCTCGTCAGCACTGCGCAAGGATCGACCGGATCGAGCGCGCAAGGTGCAACGGTGGCCGGACTCGTGAGCGGTGCTGCAGCCGCCAGCGCCGGGCTCGTCAAGGGTGACGTCATAACTTCCTTCGACGGTCACTCAGTCAGTTCGCCGACCGCCCTGAGCGGGCTCCTCGTCCCCCTGCATCCCGGGGACAAGGCGCCGATCACCTGGCGTGGCCTGTCGGGAGCGTCCAAGAGCGCCACCGTGATCCTCGGCTCAGGCCCGCCCGCGTGACGACAGCCTGCCGATGGGGTCGCCTGCCGACCGCCGGTTTGCCAAGGGCGTGGGTAGCATCACCCCCGGCCGGTAACCGGCCCGAGGTGATGCTAGTGTCTCGCCTCGTCTAGGGGTCAGGAGCATTCATGACAATTGGCGAGAAGGTCCTCCACTTCGAGAACAAGGGGAGCGACCTCACCGAGCTGCAGCACAAGATCGAGGCGTATCTGAATGCAGACGGCTTCTCTGTGCAGTCGTCGGCCGCGAGCGCGCACGGGACGGTCATCCAGGCCAAGAAGGGTGGCTTCCTGCGAGGCGTCGTCGATGCCGACCGTGCACTCTCGATCGTGATCTCGGGCGACGCGAACGACTTCACGGTGCGAGTCGGCATCGGCAAGTGGCTGGAGCACCTCGGTGTTGCAGTGCTCGAGACCCTGCTCATCTCGGACCTGTTCCTCGTCGTCGACGTCGCCGAGAGCGCGTGGAATCTCGAGATCGAGGACAAGCTCGTAAAGCAGGTCGAGTCTTTCGTCGGCTGAGGGTCGCCTACGTCCAAGCGACTCTCGCGAGGCTCGTCGCGGGACTCGTCGCTAGAGTTCGCGGCGCCAGAGGTGGATTCACAGCTGGCGAGCGGGGAGCCAGCCGCGGTGTGCTTGGATCGTGCCTGCGGATCGTGCCTGCAGGTAATGTCTTGGCTTCCTAGATGAGGTGGTCTCCTTCATGACCGAGCGACGCCGTAGCCGGCGCCCGCGGACTACGGTGGCCCGGTTGGAGGGATGGCAGAGCGGACGAATGCGACGGTCTTGAAAACCGTTGGGTGATGAGCCCCGGGGGTTCGAATCCCCCTCCCTCCGCGTCGAGCATCCGAAAGCCCGGCGCGGGCCCGGCCCGGCCCCGCACGCTTCACCGGCGCCCGCTCCTGCTGGCTCTGTGGCGAGGGCGGAGCCCTATACGCTGGCTATATGATGCTAGGTCTTGGCGAGGCGACGGCGCAGCTCATCGGACCCGGCCAGCCTTTCGAGGTCGTCGAAGCCGAGGTCCGGGGTGTCCTGACGCGCGTGTGGAAGAACTGCCCGCCGGTGCTGCGGGCGCTTCTCGAGGCGTCGCAGTCCTTCGGAGATGCGACTTTCCTCGTCTACGAGGACGAGCGTATGACATTCGCAGAGCACTACGCGGAGGCGAGCGCGTTTGCCCGTGTGCTCTCAGGCCGCTACGGCGTGAAAGTCGGTGATCGTGTTGCCATCGCCATGCGGAACTACCCCGAGTGGGTTGTCTCCTTCTGGGCCGCGGCGGCCCTCGGCGCCGTCGTCGTTCCTCTAAACGCCTGGTGGACAGGGGCCGAGCTCGCCTACGGTCTCGGTGACTCAGGCACCAAGGTTGCGGTTCTCGACGGAGAGCGCCTCAATAGGCTGCTGCCTCATCTTGTGGATCTCGGTCGAGGAGGTCTCGAGCATGTCGTCGCGGTACGGCCGGACGATGTGGGGCAGGAGTTCGACCTGCCGGCGGCCATCGAGCTATATGAAGAGCTGCTGGCCGTCGCCCGGAACGGTGGCGGGTCGGAGCTGCCGACCGCGGAAATTGGCACCGATGATGACGCGACGATCTTCTACACCTCGGGGACGACGGGAAGGCCGAAGGGTGCCCTCGGAACACAGCGCAATATGTGCACGAACCTTATGAGTCTGGGATTCATCATCGCGCGCGGTCAGCTGCTGGCAGAGGCCTCGCGTGGCCCGACGGCGCCGAGTGGAATGCAGAACGCCTTTCTCCTCTCCGTCCCCCTGTTCCACGCGACAGGATGCCACTCTGTCCTCGTGCCGAGCACGGCGAGCGGGGGCAAGATCGTGATGATGCGCCGGTGGAACCCCGAGCGCGCCCTCGAGCTGATCGAGCGAGAACGGATCACCGTGTTCGGAGGAGTGCCGACGATGGCCTGGCAGGTGCTCAACTCACCTGAGCTCACGAAACGCGACACCTCGAGCGTACGCTCGGTCTCCTATGGGGGGGCGCCGGCTCCGCCCGAGCTTGTACGAAGGATCAAGCAGTATTTTCCCGGCGGCAACGCCTCCAACGGCTACGGGCTCACGGAGACGTCGTCGGTCACGAGCATGAATTCAGGCGATGACTACGTTCGCAAGCCGGCAAGCTGCGGTCCGCCGGTACCAGTCTGCGAGGTGAGAGTCGTCGGCCCGGACGGCAGAGACGTACCGGTCGGCGAACCCGGAGAGCTCTTCATAAAGGGTCCGAACGTCGTGAAGGGCTACTGGAAGAGACCCGAGGCGACCGTGGCGAGCTTTACAGAAGGCTGGCTGCACACCGGAGATGTCGCGCGTGTTGACGACGAGGGCTTCATCTTCATCGTCGACCGGGCAAAGGACATGGTGATAAGGGGCGGTGAGAACGTCTACTCGGCCGAGGTCGAAGCCGCCCTGTTCGAGCACCCGGCCGTCCTCGACACAGCCGTCATCGGCGTCCCTGACGAGGTGATGGGGGAGGAGGTGGGGGCGGTCGTCGTGCCCCGGCCCGGCCTGTCGGCGACGGCAGAGGAGCTGCGCGCGCACGTCGCCGAGCGGATCGCCTCGTTCAAGGTGCCCACTCACATATGGTTTCGCTCCGACCACCTCCCAAGAAACCCCGCCGGCAAGGTGCTCAAGCGCGAGCTCCGCCGCGAGATCCTCTCCGCCCGGGAAGTGGCCAAGTGAAGCGAGAGGCGGGTTTCTCGACGAAGGCGATTCACGGCGCCCGAGTGCCAGAAGTGCGCCAGGTACCGGCGAGTGTCCCCATCTACCAGACCGCGACGTGGCGGTTCGAGACCCAGGACGAGTACGCGGAGGTACTCGCGTTCGAACGCCCCGGGCACAGCTACGGTCGCGGCTTCGGTAATCCGACCGTAGAGGCTTTCGAGGCGGTGATGGCCGAGCTCGAAGGCACAGAGGCCGCCTTCGGGTTCTCCTCTGGTATGTCTGCAATCCACGCGGTCGCCCTCGTGCTGGCAGGTTCGGGTGGTCACGCGGTCGTGAGCCGAGAGCTGTACGGGGGCTCGTACGCCCTCTTCTCGAAGGTTCTTCCCCGCTATGGCATCGCCGTCGAGGAGGTCAACCCGCACGACGTCGAGGAGGTTCGCTCGGCGCTGCGTGGAGCAACGTTCTTCTACGTCGAGACGATCGCCAACCCTTTGTGCACCGTCGCGGATCTGGAGGCTCTGGCGGCGAGCTGCCGCGAGGTCGGTGTGCCTTCGGTGATCGACAACACGTTTGCCTCGCCATGGCTCTGCAACCCGGCCACGATCGGCTACGACTTCGTGCTGCACTCGGCTACGAAGTACATAGCCGGGCACAGTGACGTCGTCGCCGGGGTCGTCTGCTGCTCGGCGCGCGACCGCTCGCGGGTGCAGCGCGTCGCGATCGAGATCGGAGGCGCCATGCAGCCGTTCGATGCCTGGCTCGCCATCCGTGGTCTGCAGACCCTCGAGGTGCGCCAGGAAAGGCAGTGCCACTCCGCGCTGGCGCTTGCGGGCATGCTCGCCGGCGACGATCGGGTGGTCGCGGTTCACTACCCCGGCCTCAACTCGCACCCACACCACGACCGTGCCACCAGGCTGTTCCGCCAGAACAGCTTTGGAGGCATGCTGTCAGTCGAGCTGTCAGGAGGGATCGCCGGAGCCGCGGCATGGTGCGAAGCTCTGTCGACCGCGTGGATCGGGGCGTCTCTTGGCGGGATTCATACTCTCGTGACCCATCCGGCCTCGACGACGCACCGCCAGGTGCCCGCGTCAGAGCGAGCCGAGCGTGGCTTAAGTGACGGGCTCGTCCGCATCAGCCTCGGTCTCGAGAACACCGAGGACCTCCTCGCCGACTTTAACCAAGCTCTGCGGACGGTCGAGGATGGCTGAAGAGCCGGGACGAGTCTCGTTCCGCCTCAAAGGAGGCTGACTGACCGGCCCGCACCGGTGTCGTGGAGGCACGTGATCGCGCCTACGATCTCCTGCCACAGGGCGAACAGCCATCGTGGGCCGTAGGCTCCCGAGCGGCACCGTCCACCAAGTTTGCCCGGGTAGCTCAGTGGTAGAGCAGCGCACTCGTAATGCGCAGGTCAGGGGTTCAAATCCCCTCTCGGGCTCAGCATAAGCCCTGGTAGGGTGGCTGTTCCCCGGTGGTTTCGACCTTGCAGTACCTGGGCCTGGAACGCCCCGACACCGAGAACATCGACCACATCGACCACCTTGTCCAATAGTCCCGCATCGTGGAGCG
The DNA here is from genome assembly GCA_964485645.1 of uncultured Acidimicrobiaceae bacterium. Classification (GTDB taxonomy): domain Bacteria; phylum Actinomycetota; class Acidimicrobiia; order Acidimicrobiales; family Bog-793; genus JAKACA01. Next base: position 11,669 of record CAZAMA010000008.1, read on the forward strand.
CGGCTTCGCCGAGCTCGGCCAGCGGGTGCGACGTCCCGAAACGCTGAGACGCTGGAGCGCCTCTTCGCCGTTGACCCGGTACCGGCCTGGGTGCCGACGCGCAACCGGATTTCTCGGTTGACGGGTCCACCAAGGCACCATCTCGTGGATCCGGCCCTTGCGGCCAGCCTGCTCGGCACAGATGCAGAGTCGCTCCTCTCAGCCGCTCCGATGGGACCGTCACTCATCCGTGACGGGACGTTGCTCGGCTCCCTCTTCGAATCTCTCGTCACTCTCTCAGTCCGAGTTTTCGCGCAGCTCGCTCGAGCGCGAGTCGCTCACATGAGAACTAAGAACGGACACCACCAGGTCGATCTCACCGTCGAACGGCGAGACGGGCGCGTGCTCGCGATCGAGGTCAAGCTCGCCGCGCTGCCGGAGGATCTTGATGTTCGCCATCTCCACTGGCTGGCGAACCAGATCGGTGACGACCTCGTCGACTCACTCGTCGTGACGGCCGCGACATTGCCGGCCGCGGTGATGCGGCGGCTCGGTCATCTCGCCGGAGATGGTCATCCTGGCCCGGTGGTGGGGACCACGGGACGAAGGGGGGCGAGGATTTGGGCTTCGAGGACTTGGGCTTCGAGGGGGCGCGCGAGGAGAAACCCCTGAGCTTCGTCGACGTGGGCGGATTGCAGGATGTCCATCTCCCCGGAGGTCTCGACGCCTTCGGCGAGAGTCTTCAGGCCGAGATCCCTGCCGAGCTGGACGAACGTCCTGACAAGTGCCCGGGACTCTGGCGACGTCTCTATCGCGTTAGTGAAGGACTTGTCGATCTTGATGCAGTCGACGGGGAACTGTCGTAGGTAGCCAAGGGACGAGTAGCCGGTGCCGAAATCGTCGATAGCGATACTGGCGCCGAGGTTCTTGATCGCCTGCAGCCGCGCGACAGCCGAGTAGGTATCGCGCATCAGGGTGGTCTCGGTCACCTCGATGATGAGCGAGGTGGCCGTGAGCCCGCTGAGCTGAAGCGCTTCACGGATGTGCTCGACGATGGCGTCGTCGTCGAGCTGGCGGGCGGAGACGTTCACCGAGATATCGATTGTGTCGCCTCGAGCGTGCCAGGTGGCCATCTGGGCGCAGGCCTGGTTCAGAACCCATTTCCCGACCTCTCGGATCTGGCCGGTCTGTTCGAGGATGGGGATGAACTCGTCGGGCTGGATCACTCCCTTGGTGGGATGTTGCCAACGCAGCAGGGCTTCGACGCCCACGATCGCGAAATCCTCCAGGTTGTAGATCGGCTGGTAGACGAGGCGAAACTGTTCGCCGGCGAGGGAGGATCGAAGGTCGAATTCGAGCTCGACGCGGCGACCGATGTCGGTCTGCATCTCGGGTCGGAAGAACTCGTAGCGATTCTTGCCGCCGGCCTTGGCCTGGTAGAGCGCGACGTCGGCGTCGCGAAGCAGCTCACCACCGGTTGCTCGATCGCCGACTGCTATCCCGATACTGGTGTAGACGACGAGGGGCATCGACGCCCCGGCAAGCTCGAACGGTTGACGCATCACGTCCAGCATCCGTTCGGCCACGAGCTCGGGAGCGACCTTCATGTCGCCCCCGTCGATGAGCACGACGAATTCGTCGCCGCCCATGCGGCCGATCGTGTCGGCGTCGCGGAGGGTGCCTTCCATGCGGGCGGCCACGGCGACGAGGAGTTGGTCACCGGCCTCGTGGCCGAGCGAGTCGTTGACGTTCTTGAAGTCGTCCAGATCGACGTACAATGCCGCGCCGACGGTCCCGGTGCGTCGGTTGCGTGCGAGCAGTTGGTCGATCCGGTCCGTGATCAGAGCGCGGTTGGGGAGCCCCGTCAGAGAGTCATGCATGGCTTGGAAGCGGAGCTCGTCGGTCCGCTCGCGCACGAGCACCATAGAGCGTGCGCGACTCGTGCCGAGCACGAAGATCAGCGAGCCGAGCAGCAGGCTGAGCGCGATGCCGCCGAACAGGAGAAGGGAGGCTCCTCCGTCGTTGAAGATTCCACCGCCGGCGACCGGTCCATAGGTCTCGACTGTCCAGCCGTTGTGCAGGCTCGTCATGACCGACCGGGCGCCGCGAGGGGCAGCACCGGCCGTAAACACAACGTCGGACTGGTTGGCTCTGTAGCTGAACTTGATCGCTATTTTCGGATGGCCCTGCAGTGCACGGGCCAGGACCACGCTCGGCACCACTCCCATCCCGATCCAGCCGAGGAACATGCTCCGGCGTGCCGCGACGGTTGCGGGTGTGACGCCATCCTGGTAGACGGGAGTCACCACTCCGAGCCACGTAGCGTCCTTGCTCTTGAGCGGCTGGTACGCGCTCTTGCCAGTGTCTCGAACCGCGAGATTGACGCGCAGGCGATCGCCGGAGCAGTAGTCGAAGCCGGCCGGAAGCTCTGCCCGGTTCGACCGCGATAAGCCGACTTCGTCAAGGCAGTAGAACGGGCGGCTACCGGGCGGAGTGACGTGAAAGGTGCCGTTCGGGCTGAGCGGACCCGGTGGATCGGCGACGATCCGCGCCGCGAACTTCGCGAGCTGCGACGCAGGCACGATCACCGAGAAACCAAAGCCGATGAGCTCGGGGTAGCGAGCCAACGCCTGCACGGAGTTGGCCCATCTAATGAACTGGGAATTGGATGCATGGGGGGAGCCGACGATGAAGCCGGCGGCGCTGATGATGAGGTCCTCTTCGTGCTGGATCGCCAGCTGGAGCGTCGAGGAGATCTCTCTCGAGGATGCGACGAAGGCCTTGCGCGAGGTGATAGCGGCACTGTGGGCGACGCCGAGCGAAGCGAAGAGCGAACCGACGCTTCCCGCGAGGACGAGCAGCACGCCGAGCACTCCCCACACGCGGGTCCTACGTGCCGTCGTTATGAGCAATCGAGGCGGCAGCACCAAGTTCTCAGCAGTGTCTGGTTTTCGCATTTGTGACCTTCTGCGACCACGCAGAGCCTTGGAGCGGCATGGTCATTGCGCACTGAACGTCACAGCTGTCTGCTGGATCGGTGTTAGGCCTTGGACGTGAGCATACGCTGCGGGGCATCTAAGTCGGGTTGGATGTACCGGGGTCGATCCGAGGTACTTCCCGACGCTCATGCCACGGCTGGCAAGCTACCCCCAAAGAGCTTCTGTCAGTACCGGTCCACTCTCACGAGATCGATGGAGCGAACCGTCGCTCTTCCTCAGCCCGCAACCGGCGCGGCGAAGGTGAACGACAGACCGCTATGAAAGGTCGCCAGCCTGAGAAAGTGTTCGATGTGGGCGAGCTTCTTGCCGGCGATCAAGCCTGCAAACACCGGCGTGCTGTCGGCTACGGTGAGTGACGCGGCTATACGCTCCTCCGAGATGACGTTACCGTTACCGGGGAGCATGTCCGCGGCCAGAATCCGTGTGTCAAAGGCGCCCGCGTCGAGAGGCGCTACCACGCGGTAGGCGAGCAGTCGCTCTGTCAGCTCCGACTGCTGGTAGAGCGTGAGCCACAGCGGATAATGCTCCATTACAAGATCCCATCTCACCATCGTCTCGCGGCTCCTGCGGACCTTCGGCCTCAAGTCATGCCCGCCGTGCTTCTTCACCCGTGCATGTCTCCTTATCACTTTCTTCATGTCGAATTAAAGGGTGGTCGACATCTGTCGCGCAGCCATCCCGGTCAGGGTCGCTTCGCTCGCGAGATTGGCGCGCTCAAGTCGTCTTTGCCGTGTCCTGGCACCGATTAGTCGGCGCTGCCCAGACCGAGGCTACGGTGACCTATTGTACCATATAGACCGAGCCGTGAGTCTTGTGTAATGCCGACCAGTACTCGCCGCGACCGCCAGCATGGCCAGACCGTATAGCCACGCGAACCTGGCGGAGATTGGAGCCTATGTTCTTAGGGGCGGCTAGGCCGACAGGGGCGACTAGACCGCCAACTCAGTCCTTGGACCAGAACCGTCTCTTCTTCGGGGGATCTGTGTCGCAGGTGCATCGCTCCGACGGTGGCACTCCGGCGAGGACCTGCTCGACATGAGCGCCACAGCCTTTCCAGCTGGGACGGTGGCACCTTTTACAGATGATTGCCCTACACATACCCCAGAGGGTATCATGCGCCGACTCGACGCCGGCTCTGTCACGGGTCGGACCCGACCACCATGACTCCCAGCGCGGCCGGCGATCGCGAGGTTCCGCCAGCTATGCGATGATGCGGGAGACAGAGACCCTCGCAGAAGAGGAGTAGACCCGTGCGCTGGAACCAACCTCCAGATCAGATGCCCGAGGCCTGGTTCAATGTCGTGCCGCATCTGCCTACACCGCTCGATCCGCCCCTGCACCCAGCTACGCGCGAGCCGGTCGGCCCAGATGACCTGGCACCCCTCTTCCCCATGGCTCTCATCGGCCAGGAGGTGTCGACTGCCCCATGGGTCGACATTCCTGGCGAGGTCATCGACGTGCTCAGGCTCTGGCGACCGACGCCGCTCGTTCGTGCGCGGCGGCTGGAGGAGGCGCTCGGCACTCCGGCGCGGATCTACTTCAAGGACGAGTCCGTCTCTCCGGCCGGTTCGCACAAGCCGAACACGGCTGTTCCCCAGGCCTTCTACAACAAGGCCGAGGGAGTGAAGAGGCTGACGACTGAGACTGGTGCCGGCCAGTGGGGAAGTGCTCTCGGGTTTGCTACGGCGCTGTTCGGGCTGGAGTGCATGGTCTACATGGTGCGGGCCTCATACCAGCAAAAGCCCTACCGGCGCGTGATGATGGAGACCTGGGGCGCCAACGTGGTTCCCTCGCCGGTCGACCAGAGCGACAGCCCTGGCTCTCTGGGACTGGCTATCAGCGACGCAGTGCGCGACGCGGCGACGAGGTCAGACAGTCACTACTCACTCGGGTCCGTGCTCAATCACGTGCTCTTGCACCAGACCGTGATAGGTCAAGAGGCCAAGACCCAACTCGGCCTGGCCGGCGAGAGGCTTCCTGACGTGGTAATCGGATGTTGCGGTGGTGGATCCAACTTCGGCGGCATCTCCCTGCCGTTTGTCCCCGACGCGGGCGTGCGCCTCCTGGCAGTCGAGCCGACGGCGTGCGCCACCCTCACGACCGGCACATTCGAATACGACTTTGGTGACACCGCGGGGATGACCCCGTTGCTGCCCATGTACAGCCTCGGCCACGACTTCATGCCGCCGTCGATCCACGCCGGAGGACTTCGGTACCACGGCGACGCCCCCATCGTCTCCAACCTCGTCAGGTCCGGTCGCGTCGAGGCGACCGCCTATCCGCAGTCAAAGGTGTTCGAGGCCGCGGTATCCTTCGCCCGGTCGCAGGGAACGATCCCGGCTCCCGAGACTGCCCATGCGATCCGGGCCACCATCGACGAGGCGCTCGCCGCGAAGGAGAACGGTGAGGAAAGGGTCATCCTCTTCTGCTACTCCGGGCATGGCCTGCTCGACCTCGGGGCCTACGACGACTACCTGCACGGGCATCTCGATGCCGACGGCGCACCGACGGGCATTTGACATGTGCGACCCGGCACCTGCAGTCGAGCGCGCTTCGCCTGACGGGAGCTCTCGTGGGAAGATGCCCAGAGTTAGTATCTGTTCCGGTGGTTCTGGCGCGATAGCGAGGATCGGTGGAGAGTAGGCGCCGAAGTCAGACACGTATACCCCGAGGTCACCGAACACCTCGGCGGGGCTCGCGCGGCGCCGATGCGGCGCCGCGAGCTGGCTTCGCACTTTCCGTGCTCGCCGAGCGGACCGGAACACCGGTGCCCACCATCCACCACTACCGTCATCTCGGGTTGCTTCCCGAGCCTTCGCAGCTCGCGACGAACCGCTTCCTCTACGACGAGAGGCACGTCGAGTCTCTCGTGATGATCCGCATGCTCAGAGAGCGGCGCAACATGCCTCTCGAGGCGATCCGGGAGGTGCTTCCCGGAGTGCTCGCGATCGAACATGGCGAAGTGCCGCTCGCTGACATGTGGGACGAGGTGATCGCCCCCTGGATTGACCAGTTCTCTCCGGACCTGGTTCGGGCGCGGCTGCTCGCGGCTGCTCGCGACGCGTTCGCCCGGTCGGGCTACGCAGGGGTGAACGTCGCCGACATCTGCAGTGCCGCGGGCATCGCGAAGGGTTCCTTCTACAGATACTTTGATTCGAAGGAGACGATTTTCCTCGCCGCGGCTCGATCCACCGTCGAAGCAGTCGGCGAGCAGCTGGACGAGTTGCCCTCCCGCATGAGCGAGCACCAGGCCACAGAGAAGCTCCAGCTCATACTCGGACCAGTGGCTCCGCTGCTGCTCGAGGTGGCGACTGGCGAGCTCCGCCATCAGGCAAATGTCGTCGGTGTCGTGGCGGCGATTGCGGGGGGTCTTGCGGCCCACCTTGTTCCGCGCCTCCGCACGCGTGGCAAAAGCGCCGGGCCGGCCGCCCGCCGCGTGGTCGATGCCGCCCTTGTAGGACTGCTCAAGCCCACGCTCGGATCTGAGCAAACTCCCCCGCTTTGAGGTGCCACGGTCGCGGAGCGCGGCGAGAGAACCTTGACGAGCGTGCCCTCTCAGGTATAACAAGTACGGACGAGTGGTCATGGGCACTACACGAAGGAAGTGACCGGTGGCACCAATCGGGTCGTACGACCCCGTTGCAGGGAGGCTGACGGCGTCGAGCGATGTTGTCGCGAGAGCGCGGCGGGAGAACTTCCCCGTCGCGAGCTTCCTTCTGCCCGCTCGCCTGAGGACGAGACTGATGGCGATCTATGGCTTCGCCCGCTTGGCCGACGACATCGGGGACGAGGTCGACGGCGACAGGTTGTCAGCTCTTGACTGGCTGCAGGCCGAGTTGGAGAGCGCTTACGAGGGCCACGCGAGGCATCCGACGATGCAACGCCTGGTGCCCGTAATCGCTGACCTGAACCTGAGCCGGGAGCCGTTTCTTGCTCTCATAGAGGCCAACCGCGTCGACCAGAGGGTGCGGCGCTACGAGACCTTCGACGACCTCATCGGATACTGCATGTTGTCGGCGGCGCCGGTCGGGAGGCTCGTGCTCGACGTCTTTGGCGTGTCGGCGCCTCTCCTACTTCCCCTTTCCGACGACGTCTGCATTGGCCTGCAGGTCGTCGAGCACCTCCAAGACGTCGGCGAGGACGCGCGGCGCGGCCGCATTTACCTGCCCCAGGACGACATGGAGCGTTTCGGGTGTCGCGGTGATGACCTCCTCGCCAGCTCCGCCAGCCCGGCCCTGCGGCGACTCGTCGCGTTCGAGGCGGAGCGGGCCGCCCGCCTGCTCGCGTCCGTGGTCCCTCTGGCCCGCCGGCTTCCGATCCGGCCGCGGGTCGCAGTGGCCGGATTTGCCGCAGGCGGAACTGCGGCGCTCGCCGCAGTCCGTCAGGCCGACCATGACGTCCTCTCGGCGACTCGAAGCCCGCGGCCCTCCACGGTCGCCCGGCATGCGATCGCCAACCTGGTGATGTCGAGCCGGACCCGAGCCGCGGCGTGAACGTCGAAGCCGCCTATGGCTACTGCGAGGCGGTCACGCGCGCCGAGGCGAAGAATTTCGCGTACGGGATCAGGCTTCTGCGACGTCCTGAGCGTCAGGCTCTCTCGGCCGTATACGCCCTTGCCCGGCGGATCGACGACGTTGGAGATGGTGATCTCGCGCCTGAGCGTAAGATCGCAGCACTCCAGACCCTGCGCGAGCAGATCGACCCCATCGACCCGCTTGCCGGTGACCCTGTCCTTATGGCCGTGGCGGACGCCGCGTCCCGCTTCGGGCTTCCGATGGGAGCTTTCGCGGAGATCATCGAGGGATGCGAGATGGACGTCGCCGGTACCTCGTACGAGACCATCGATGACCTGGTGGAGTACTGCCGAAGGGTTGCAGGATCCGTGGGCCGCCTGTCGCTGGCCGTGTTCGGCTCAGCCCAGCCAGAACGAGCAGTTTCCTTGGCCGACTCCCTCGGTGTGGCGCTTCAGCTGACGAACATCGTTCGCGATGTCGTCGAGGACCGCGGGCTCGGGCGGGTCTACCTGCCGAGGAAGGACGCAGAGGCGGTGGGCTGCCCGAAGGATCTGTCAGGACCTGCCCCAGTCGTGGCCAAGCTGGTGGCGCTCGAATGTCGCCGGGCAGACGAGTGGTTTCAAGAGGGGCTCCAGCTCCTCCCTCTTCTCCACGGGCGGGGTCGGGCGTGCGTGTCCGCGATGGCCGGGATCTACCGACGCCTGCTCGTGCGGATCGAGCGGGACCCAGAGATAGTGACGAGGGGCCGTGTCTCGCTCCCGAACTGGGAGAAGGGACTTGTCGCGGCCCGCAGCCTGGCAGGGGTGGGCGCATGAGCGAGAGCCATCGATGCTTGGGGACGCTGCAGTGAAGCGACCCCGGGTCGGGATCGTCGGCGGCGGTCTGGCGGGAATCGCCGCGGCCCTGGCTGTCGCCGACGGTGGAGCCGAAGTCACCTTGATCGAGCGACGCCAGAGCCTGGGCGGGCTGACGAGCTCGGTCCGCCGCAACGGTCTGTGGTTCGACAACGGGCAGCACGTGTTCCTTCGGTGCTGCACCGAGTACCTGAGCCTGCTCGGCCGTCTTGGCGCGAGCGACAAGGTCTACCTGCAGCCGCGCCTGGAAGTGCCCGTGCTCGCCCCGGGCGGGAAGAGATCTTCCATCAAGCGCTCAGGGCTGCCGGCGCCTCTCCACCTCGTGGGTGCCCTCGGCACTTACAGCTTCCTCTCGGTTCGCGAGAGGTTGCTTTCGGCGAGGGCTGCTCTCGGCCTGCTGCGGCTCGATCCAGAAGACGACAAGCTGGATGCCGTGTCGTTTGGCGACTGGCTGCGCAGCCGGGGCCAGAGCGATCGTGCCGTCGAGGTTCTCTGGGATCTGATCGCCCTTCCGACGCTCAACGTCTCCGCCCGGGAGGCATCCCTCAAGCTCGCGGCCAAGGTCTTTCGTGTCGGTCTGCTTGACCGCGCCGACGCCGGGGACATCGGCTGGTCCCTGGTCCCACTTGCCGACCTGCACGGCGCGAGTGCGATGAGAGCGATGGAAACGGCCGGTGTCGCCGTCGAGCTCGGCGCAGCTGTCAGCGATGTCGTGCAAGGCGGTCGGGGCATCGCCGTTGTCGTCGGCGACAAGAAGTTGGGTTTCGATGCAGTCGTCGTTGCCACGCCACCTCGCGCCGCCGCGGCGTTGGGAGCGTATTCGAGCGCAGCGGCCGTTGATCATCTCGGGGTGTCCCCCATAGTCAACGTGCACCTTGTGCTCGACCGGCGCGTGACCGACCTGGCGCTGGCTGCATGCGTCGACTCGCCGATTCAGTTCGTCTTTGATCGGACCGAGTCGAGTGGGCTCGCCTCGGGACAGTGCCTGTCGATCTCGTTGTCGGCCGCCGAGGCCTACATAGCTCGCGGAGCCCGCGATCTGGCCCGCGAGTTCTTTGCCGCCGTCGGCGAGATCTTTCCCGCCGCGAGAGGGGCGCAGCTCGTCGACTGTGTCGTGACCAGAGAGCGCGCCGCCACGTTCAAGGCCGCGCCTGGCACCGACTCCCTCCGCCCAGCGCCGGCTACCAAGACCTCGGGCCTGTTCCTTGCCGGTGCCTGGTGCGACACTGGCTGGCCGGCGACGATGGAGGGAGCTGTTAGAAGCGGTCTCGGTGCAGCTGAGCAAGCGCTTGCTTTCCTTGCTGGGCCGGTGCCAGGTGCCGACCGTGAATTGGAGGGAGCAGCTAGATGAGCGTCGTCACGTCGGTGCAAGCATCTGCCACACCGCCCGGAAGCCAGTCGGCATCTGTGGCAGAGTCGATCGGACGCGCCCGCTCCCTCGTCGCTCCAGCCCTTGACGCGGTGGTGCACCGCCTCAGCCCCGAGCTGCGGAGCGCGGTCCGTCACCACCTCGACGGAGGCGGCAAGTACGTGCGTGCAGCTCTCGTGCTGCTCTCGGCGGCAGCCGTCGGTGCCGACGAGGAAGTAGCCGTCGCCGGTGCGGTGGCCATCGAGCTCGTGCACAACTTCTCGCTGATTCACGACGACATCATCGACGGCGATCTCGAGCGCCGCCATCGACCGACCCTGTGGGCCGAGTACGGGACGGGCCATGCCATCATCGCCGGCGACGGCCTGGCGGTTCTCGCGATGCAGGTGCTTCTCGACGAGCCGACCGCCGAACGGGTGCGAGCTGCCAAGGTGCTGGCGGAAGCCACGCAGGCAATGATCGCGGGTCAGGCACAGGACATGGCGAGCGAGCGCCGGACCTCGCTCTCTGTGGCGGAGTGCCTCGAAATGGAGGCCGGGAAGACCGGAGCACTCCTGTCCTGTGCGGCGGCTCTCGGGGCGGTGCTCGCCGGGGCACCTCAGCCCAGTATCGACGCCCTGGCCGAGTTCGGTCTGAACCTGGGAATTGCCTTCCAGGCAGTCGACGACGTTCTCGGCATCTGGGGCCAAAGCGCTCTGACGGGCAAACCCGTCGGCAACGATCTGCGTCAGCACAAGAAGACCCTGCCGGTCGCGATTGCGACGAGCAGGCCGACGGTGGTCGGCCAGCAGCTCAACTCGCTGCTCGCGAGCGAGCTTTCGGACTGGGACGTCGAGGTGGCAGTGCGCCTGCTGGAGGAGTCAGGAGCGCGTGACGAGACGATGGCTATCGGTGAGTCCCATCTCGCAGGGGCTCTGGATGCGCTTTCTCGAGCTGAGCTGTCGGCCGGTCCGGTCGCCGAGCTCGCAGCTCTGGCGCGCTACGTGACTGCACGAGACCGATGAGCGCGCTCACTTCCACCCAGTCAGGTGTCGGGGCCGACACTGCAGGACGCGAGGACGCCCAGGTCGTTGCCTCGGTCGGACCTGTGGTCGCTACCGCCTCGGATGCCGCCGCTGACTGCCTCGCGAGGGCGGTCAGGGCCCTCGAGTCCATGCAGCAGCCTGACGGGTACTGGAAGGGCGAGCTCGAGACCAACGTCACGATAGACGCGGAGGATCTCCTCCTGCGCGAGTTCCTCGGTATCCGGACCGCCGAGCAGACCGCCGAAACGGCGCGTTGGATACGTTCACGCCAAGCAGACGACGGAACCTGGGCGAACTTCCACAAAGGACCGCCTGAGCTGTCCACCACGGTCGAGGCCTACATCGCGCTCCGCCTCGCCGGCGACGAGCCGCAAGCAGCTCACATGCTCTCGGCTGCCAAGTTCATCCGAGCCTCAGGGGGCCTCGAGCGCACGAGGGTGTTCACCCGAATATGGCTGGCTCTCTTCGGACTGTGGCGGTGGGAAGACCTTCCTGTCCTCCCGCCGGAGCTGATGTTTCTTCCGAAATGGGTGCCGCTCAACATCTACGACTTCGGCTGCTGGGCACGTCAGACCGTCGTCGCTCTCACCGTCGTCGGAGCGCACAGACCTGTCCACGAACTCGATCTGTCGCTCGACGAGCTCCGTAGCGGGGCGCCGGCGCCTCAGGCGAAGTCGATAACGACATGGGCCGGACGGTTCCAGCTGCTCGACCGTGCGCTCCACCTCTACGAGCGCCGCCCGATCAGATTCCTGCGAAGGGCCGCTTTGCACCGTGCCGAGAACTGGATCGTGAAGCGTCAGGAGGCCGACGGCTGCTGGGGCGGTATCCAACCTCCATGGGTGTACTCCCTCATCGCCCTTCGCCTGCAGGGCTATGCCCTCGACCACCCCGTGGTGCGCTCGGGCATTGCCGGCCTCGAGGGCTTCACCGTCACTGACTCGCTCGGCCGGCGCCTGGAGGCATGCCAGTCGCCGGTCTGGGACACGGCCCTCGCGGTGACCGCCCTGGGTGACGCCGGTCTGGTGCCCGATGACCCCGTGCTCACCTCGGCGGCCCGCTGGCTGTTGGCAGAGGAGATATCGGTGCCCGGCGACTGGAGCGTTCGCCGCCCCAAGCTGGCTCCCTCGGGCTGGGCCTTCGAGTTCGCGAATGACTGGTATCCAGACATCGACGACACGGCCGAGGTCGTGCTCGCCCTGCAGCGCACGACCGAACCGGCGGGCGCAGCGATAGCGCGGGCTGTGAGGTGGATGGAGGGAATGCAGTGCCGGGACGGCGGGTGGGGGGCTTTCGACGTCGACAACACCCAGCAGCTCTGCCGTGAGCTGCCGTTCTGCGACTTCGGAGAGCTGATCGACCCGCCCAGTGCAGATGTCACCGCGCACGTCGTAGAGGTGCTCTCAGGTATCCAGGGCTCCGGCGTGGCCGTCCGGCGCGGCGTCGAGTGGCTTCTCGCCGCCCAGGAGAAAGACGGCTCGTGGTTCGGCCGTTGGGGCTCGAATTACGTCTATGGCACAGGGGCCGTCGTTCCTGCTCTGGTTGCGGCCGGTCTACCGACTGACCACCCAGCGGTCCGTCTCGCCGTGTCCTGGCTCGAGCGGCATCAGAACGACGACGGGGGCTGGGGAGAGGACCTTCGCTCCTATACCGACGTCTCCTATCGCGGTCGAGGGCCCTCTACGGCGTCCCAGACTGCATGGGCGTTGCTGGCGCTCGTTGCTGCCGGCGAGCGCTCACAAGCAAGCGCTCGCGCGGCGGACTACCTCGCTTCCAGCCAGAACGAGGACGGATCCTGGGACGAGCCCTGGTTCACCGGCACCGGCTTCCCGGGAGACTTCTACATCAACTACCACCTCTACAGGCTGGTCTTCCCGGTCATGGCCCTAGGACGTTACCTCAGGGCCCTTGGACCGTCCGTGAACGGAGAGACCGACGACTGAGCTCAAGATCGAGTCGACGCCGACCGCAGCGAGCCTCGCGAGAACCGCAGACAGCTTCGCGACGGGCGCCGCCCGCAGCCGGCCCGGCGAAGGCGGCGTAGCCGTGCCGCGAGCTGCATCGAGGCGTGAGACTCGCGCGGGGGAGAAAGTACCGGTCGCGATCTTCGGAGCGGCCTCGTCTCTCTCGCGCGCGCTCGAGCCAGGAGACCTTGTCGTCGCGACCGAGTTGCGTAGTAGTGACGGCTCGCTCTGCAGCCACCTTGCTTCTGCCGACCCGATCACCGCCGAGCTGCGGCGCTCGGGACTGCGCGCCCACAAGGGGCCGGTGGCATCGGCGGTGGCATTCGCGCCTTTTGAGACAGAGGAGCTGTCTGCTGCGGGCGTGCTCGCCGCGGACAACGAGTCAGTGTCCGTCCTCTCGAGCTGGCCCGGCCATCCGGCCGCGGTCGTCCGATGGATCTCGGACAGGCCCGGCAGGTCAGCTGAGAGCGTCGACGGACCCGGCCCGAGTGCTCTAGGCATCGTGAGGTCGACGCTCGAGGCATGGGCACGCGCATGCGGTCGCCACGAGGTCCTCCTCGCAGCGCCGAGATCCTTCTGCGCCGGTGTCGACCGCGCGATCGAGACTGTCCGGCGTGCTCTCGACCGCTTCGGGGCGCCGGTATACGTTCGCCGCCAGATAGTCCACAACCTCCACGTCGTCCGCCACCTCGAGAAGCTGGGCGCCGTCTTCGTGGAGGAGCTCGACGAGGTGCCGCCGGCGGCGACCGTGGTGTTTGCCGCCCATGGGGTCTCTCCTGCCGTGCGCTCGCAAGCCGCGGCACGGCCGGATCTGAATGTCATCGACGCCACCTGCCCGCTCGTCGCCAAGGTCCACAGCGAGGCTCGCCGCTTCGCAGCCCAGGGCCACAACCTCGTGCTGATCGGCCACAGCAGCCACGAGGAGGTCGAAGGGACGCTTGGTGAAGCACCGGACCGGTTCCACGTCGTGGAGGGAACCGACGACGTCGCCCGGCTCGACCTGGATCCGAGCCAGAGCGTCGCGTTTTTGACCCAGACGACTCTTGCGACCGACCAGACCGCAGAGGTCGTCGCCGCCCTTCGTGAGCGCTTCCCCCTCATCGTCGCTCCGGCGGCCGACGACATCTGCTACGCGACCCAGAATCGCCAGGACGCGCTTCGCTCGATCGCGCACCGCTGCGATCTCGTGTTGGTCGTCGGGTCGGCCAACTCCTCGAATACCGCTCGCCTGGTCGAGGTCGCGCGGCGAGAAGGATGCAGAGCCGAATTGCTCGAGGACGCCTCACAGCTACAGCTCGGGTGGCTGGACGGCGTCACTAGTGTCGGCTTGACCGCCGGGGCGTCAGCCCCCGACTTTCTCGTGCAGGAGGTGCTCGAGACAATCGGCCTCTTGGGGCCACTCAGTCTGACCGAGGACAGAACAGCCGAAGAAACCGTCCGTTTCGCTCTACCAACACAGGTGCGCTGATGCCAGTTCCATTGAGGCAAAATTTCCGTATCGGAGCCCATCTCCTCCGCCAGCGCCTGAAAAAGGCCAAGTACTACCCCTTCATCGTCGAGATCGAACCACTCTTTGCCTGCAACTTGTCGTGCCCAGGCTGCGGAAAGATCCAGCATCCGACCGACATTCTCCGCAAGAGGCTCTCGGTGCAGGACATCCTGGGCGCCGTGGAGGAGAGCGGTACGCCGATGGTGTCCATCGCCGGAGGGGAGCCGCTGCTTCACCCGGACATCAGCCGGATAGTCGAGGAGCTCGTCAAGAAGAAGGTATATGTCTACCTCTGTACCAATGCCGTGCTCTTGCAGCGTCGCCTCGACCGCTTCACCCCGTCGCACTACTTCTCGTGGGTCGTGCATGTCGACGGCCTGCGGGAACGACATGATGCGGCAGTTGATCGTGAAGGCGTCTTCGACCAAGCGGTCGCGGCGATCCGAGCCGCGAAAGAGCGCGGGTTCAGGGTCACCACGAACTCGACGTTCTTCAACATCGACTCGCCGAAGACGGTGCGCGATGTGCTCGATTTCCTGAACGACGACCTCGGGGTCGACGCCATGATGATCTCGCCGGCATATGCCTATGAGAAGGCCCCTGACCAGGAGCACTTTCTCGGAACGGATCAGACGCGGGCGATGTTTCGTGAAGCCTTCTCCGACGACAGGCGGAAGCACTGGAGGCTCAATCACTCTCCGCTCTTCCTGGACTTTCTCGAGGGCAAGACGGACTTCGGCTGCACTGCGTGGGGCATACCCAGCTTCTCGGTGCTCGGCTGGCAACGCCCCTGCTACTTGATGGCCGACGGATATGCGAGCAGCTACAAGGAGCTTGTGGAGACTACAGATTGGGCTTCCTATGGACGTGGGCGCGATCCGCGCTGTGCCAACTGCATGGCGCATTGTGGCTATGAGCCTTCGGCCGTCATAGCCACGATGGGATCGTTACGTGAATCACTCCGTGCCCTCGTGAACACCCACTGATCGACGTGAGCGTCGTCACCCTTCCCACTGGTTCGGTACTCGAGGCCGTCAGCTCTCCGGAGCGCCTTCGCGAGATGAGCGTTCGTGAGCTCTATGGCCTGGCCGAGGAGATCCGAGGGTTTCTCGTGGCCAGCGTCGCGTCGACCGGCGGGCACCTGGGATCCAATCTCGGCGTCGTCGAGCTCACGATCGCCCTGCACCGGGTCTTCGAGTCACCGCGCGACACCATCGTGTGGGACACCGGCCATCAGGCTTATGTCCACAAGATCGTCACCGGCCGCCAGAGCGCCTTCGGTGACCTGCGCCAGGGTGGCGGCCTGTCGGGTTATCCCAATCGGGCCGAGTCGGAACACGACGTGGTCGAGAACAGCCACGCCTCTACCGCCCTCTCCTACGCGCACGGCCTCGCGAGCGCGCGCCGTCTCAAGGCCGACCGCAACCACGTCGTCGCGGTGATCGGGGATGGCGCCCTGACCGGTGGGCTTGCCTACGAGGCTCTCAACAACATCGCGGTCACCGGGGCGAAGGTGATCGTCGTGCTCAACGACAACGGGCGCTCCTATGCGCCGACGGTCTCGCACCTTTCGCTCGTCGCTGGTGAGGCGCAAGGGCGCTCAGAAGGCGCCGGGAGCACACCGGCGGCTCGTTTCTTCGAGTCACTGGGCCTGTCGTATCTCGGCCCGATCGACGGACACGACCTGGTGGCTCTCGACGCCGGTCTCAGCCGAGCCGCCGCGCATCGGGGCCCGGTGGTGCTCCACGTCGTCACGCGCAAGGGGCGTGGCTACGAGCCGGCCGAGCGCGACGAGGAGAAGCGCCTCCACGACATCGGTCCCTTCGACGCCGAGACCGGCGTCGCTCTCGCGCCACTAACGGCTCGCCTCAGCTACACAGAGGCGTTCGGGTCGGCCATCGTGCGGGAGGCGGCGTCTCGTCCAGATCTCGTGGCTGTGACAGCGGCGATGGGCGGACCGACCGGGCTGCTCGCATTCAAGGAGCGCTACCCGGAGCGGTACTTCGACGTCGGCATCGCTGAGCAGCACGCGGTCACGGCCGCCGCCGGCATGGCCATGGGCGGCCTTCGACCGGTGGTCGCCATCTACTCGACGTTTCTCAATCGGGCCTGGGACCAGGTCGTCCACGACGTCGGTCTCCACCGACTCCCTGTCGTGTTCTGCCTTGACCGTGCAGGGATCACCGGGGACGACGGTCCCAGCCATCACGGGGTTCTCGACCTCATGCTGCTCACCAAGGTGCCCGGGATGACGGTGCTGGTCCCCTCTTGCTACGAGGAGGTGGCGAACATGCTCCACCTGGCGCTCGAGACCACCTCTGGCCCGGTCGCCATCCGGTGGCCGAAGACCCCGGCACGCAGTTCGCCGGTGAGCGGCCACGCTCTCAGGGCGAGAAGGGTACGGTCCGGTAGGCGCGTATGCATCCTGGGTATCGGCAAGCTGCTCGCGGCCTGCGAAGAGGCTGCCGGGCTCCTCGAGGCCGAGGGTGTCGACGCGACCGTATGGGACGTGCGGGTCGCGTCACCGCTCGATCCGGCGATGATCGACGACGCGCTCTCCCACGAGCTCGTCGTGACGGTGGAGGACGGCGTCGTCGCTGGGGGGGTCGGCTCGCTCATAGAAGCTGCGACCCGCCGAGCGGCGCCGAAGGGCGGGCGGCCTCTGGTCTCCAACCTCGGAGTGCCACTCGCGTATATAGCGCACGGTCGGCCGGGTGACATCCTCGCGACCCTGGGACTCGACGGCCGCGGCATCGCAGCCTCCATCCTGGAGAGCCTCTGAGGGCTGCCGGAGCGCGTCGCCGCACCACAGCGCTCTTACCGTCGCGCTTTTAGGGCCGCCAGGGTTCTCGCCTCCACCTCCTCGGGAGTCCCGGAGGCATCGACCGTGACGAGCAGCCCTCTGTCGCTGTAGTACCCGAGGAGTGGCTGGGTCGCGTCGTGGAAGATCTGGAGACGGCGCTCGATCACCGCCGTGTCGCCGTCGTCGGGCCGCCCCTCGGCCGATCGCCGCAAGAGCCGCCTGCGCACGGTCGCGTCTGGTATCTCGAGGTACGCGACCGCGTCGGCAGTCGCGCCGAGACTGAGGGCGTGCTCGGCGGCGAGCTCCGCCTGTGCCAGGGTCCGAGGAAACCCGTCGAGGATGTAGCCGCCGCGCTCAAGTGCGGCCACGACCGGTTCGCGAAGCAGGGAGAGCACCACCTCGTCGGGGACCAATTCGCCCGCGCGCACGTACTCTCCGATCCCCGTACCGGTCCCGGTGGGATCGGCCAGGTGGGCGCGGAGCAACTCTCCGGAGGAGATATGGGTGGCTCCGAAGTGCTCGGCGAGCAAGCGGCCCTGGGTGCCCTTGCCGGAGCCGGGCACGCCGAGCAGGATGAGTTTCATAGGTGATAGAGCTCCGCCGGCCAGCCTACCCCGGCAGGCTCACACGAGCCGGCGTTCTGTCGCCCAGCGCGTGAGCTGGTGGCGGCTGGAGAGTTGCAGCTTGCGCAGCACCGCAGATACGTGGGTCTCGACCGTCTTGATGGAGATCGAGAGCTCGTGCGCGAGCTCTCTGTAGGTGTATCCCCGCGCGATCAGACGGAGTACCTCCCGCTCGCGTGGGCTCAGCTGGTCGAGCTCTGGATCAAATACCGGCTGGTCAGCCGGCGTGGCAGCGAAAGCATCGAGCACGAAACCCGCCAGCCTCGGCGAGAAGACGGCATCGCCGCCGGCAACTCGCCTCACTGCCTCTACGAGGTCAGGTCCGGAGATCGTCTTGGTGACATAGCCGCGGGCCCCGGCTCGGATCACGGCGATCACGTCCTTGGCTTCGTCGGAGACGGAGAGAGCGAGGAATTTCACGCCCGCAGCCAGATCCGGAGAAGATCTGACGGCTGTGATGACGAGTTGGCCGCCTCCGCTCGGGAGATGAAGGTCGAGAAGCACGACATCGGGCAAGCGCTCGAGGATCAACTCGATGGCAGGCGCGACATCGTCGGCCTCGCCCACGATGTCGACCGACTCACCGATCTCGGCGCGAACGCCCCTTCTGAACAGCTCGTGGTCGTCGACGAGGAACACCCGGGGACGCGGCTCGCCTGTGGTCATGGCACGGCCGGGCTTCTCGGCCGGTGTCCGGGTTCGCGCGACATCCTCAGAGCGACTTCCGTCCCGGCCCCGAGTCGGCTGCGGATCGCGACGGTGCCGCCGTTTCGAGCCATGCGTCCCCTGATCGACTCGGATATGCCCTTTCGATCGCCGGTGACCGCGCTCGGGTCGAAACCCGCGCCCCGATCCCGCACGAACAGCGAGACGGTGTCCGGTTCGACCTCGCCGAAGAGGGACAGGCTCGGCGCTCCGGACCACTTGGCGGCGTTCACGGCGGCTTCCCTGCCCGCCGCGAGCAGGGAGCGCAGCCCGTCGTCGAGAGGGCAGTCGCCGACGACGACGACGTCGACGGAAGTGGCATGGAGGGCCTCGACGTCTCGTTGTATGCGGTGCAGTCCGGAGGCGAAAGTCGCGTCGTTGTCACCTTGCGAGCCCGGGCTGGCCCCCTCGAAGAGCCACGATCGAAGCTCGCGTTCTTGCGCGCGTGCGAGCTTGATCACCTCGAGCGGCTGCTCGGCTCGGCGTTGGATGAGCGTGAGGGTCTGCAGGACCGAATCGTGCACTCGGGCCGCTAGCTCAGCCCTCTCCTCGGCCCGCGCCCGCGCCTGGCGCTCCAGGCCCAGATCCCGCGCGACGCGCAGCCACCAGGGCCCGACGACGACCACTATGGCTGCGATGATGAGGAGCAGGCCGACCAGCGGTCTAAAGGTTGATCGAGCCGCGTGGCTCACGAGGACCGCGACGAGGCCCCCGACAAGGAGCAAGAGTCCGACGCCAGTCCGGAGGACGAACCTGTTTCGCCGGCCGGTCCCGTCGGGCGGTCGAGCGAGATCGAGAGCGGGCGCCGCCGCACGTCGGAGGAGAGCTTGCTCGCGGGGATCGGCGTTTCGCCAGACGAGCACAAGCCCGGCGGCGGTCACATAGCCCGGCAGAGAGAAAGACGTGACCCAGCTCGCTCCCAGAACCGACCCGAGGAGGAGAGCGATCGCGAGGAGAGGCAGGAGGCCGACCGCGACCGTCATGCCCCAGCGATCGGCAAGCGCGCGCGCGACGATCGGCTCGTCCTCGCCGTCGATTGGTATGAAGAGCCAGGCAAGTACGTAGCCAGCCACGCCGAAGCCGGTGAGCGACACCATCACGACCCCGACGCGCACGAGGGTCGGGTCCCATCCGAGCCGCCGGGCCAGCCCGCCGGCAATACCTGCGACGAGCCGCTCGTCCTGGCTCCTACGAATCGGGCCGCGACCTCGGCGGTGGCGCCACGGTCCATAACCGCCATATGGTCGCTGGCTCGCTCCGCTGCGCCCGAGATCGTCGATGGCTCGATGATCGCGCCTTGGCGGTGTCCTTGACCATAGGGAATCTCCCGGGTGCGATCTGGCTTCACTGCTGACGGGGTCAGGGTCAGATCAGGGTCATTCCTGATAGCCAGTCGGACCAGACGTGCTCAACATGGACCCATGAGCACCCCGCCTCCCCCATTCGAAACCCCCTCTAACTGGGCGACTTGGTGGCGCGAGACATCCGGGCGAGTGGGTACGCCCTACGACCTGCGAGCCTCCGACGCCGAGCGTTCCGTGGTCGCCGACTTGCTGTCGCGGCACTATGCCGAGGGCCGGCTCGACGACGACGAGCTGAAAGAGCGAATTGCCCTCGCGATGTCGGCCAAGATGCGCTCAGAGCTCGGCCGCCTGACGGCGGACCTTCCCTACCTCGAGACCCCAGGCACACTCCCGCTGCCACGCCGGCATCACCACCGCCTTTTCGCCGCGGTGATCCTGATCTTTCTCGTGCTCTGGAGTGCGTCGTGGGCGTTGGCGGCGCCGCACGTATCCGTGCTGTTCGCAGTGGTAGTCGGGCTGCTTGCCTGGCGCCACTTCTCTGCACGGACCTGGCGTGGCTGGGATGCTCGCTCTTGTCGGAGCTGTCCTCCCTATAGGTGATCGGCTGGACCTCTCGGCTTGGTCGGCGGGCTCGGCCGAGCGATCCGATGGACCCGAGACGATGTCGATACAATTCGCTCGTGGATCCCCCACTGGCCGACGTCGTGTCGTTTCTGCAACGAGCAAGGACACGACCGCAGGGCGATGCTACGGCCGCGCCCGATGACGCCGACGAGGCGCAAGCGACCGATGCGACGGCAGTGAGAGAGCCGGAGAACATCGCCCGGGAGGCGATGTGCTGGCGGCTCGCTCAGCTTGCCCGAGGTGACCCGGGGGCCGCCGGAGGCTCAGTCGACGACGAGCTGGCGGTGCTCGTCTACGACTCAGCCGCGGAGCCGGAGCCGCTCGCGGGAATCCGCGGCGAAGTCGCCGCATCGGCCCGCCAGCTCACGTTCGCGAGCCCCGGTCTCGTCATCGAGGTACAGCTGGAGAATCCCGGCCGTGAGCTGACCTGCCAGGTGGTACCCCCACAACCGGCGTCGATGGAGGTCCGTCACCGTGCCGGGAGCCTGGATCTCGGCATCGACGATTTCGGTACCTTCCACCTCGAAGGCCTGCCGCAGGGGGCCATCAGCCTCCGGTGCGTGCCCCTCTCGGGCGGGGTCGAGCCGACCTCGACCAGCTGGATATCGGTCTCCGACCGCTCAGCTGACTGACACAGCCGTCAGCGCCTCCAGGTGTCAACCGTCTTTGATTCCCCGGCGGCAAAGGTGGCGGGCAGAGCTTCGCTCGAAGCCCAGCGAGCCCTCGCGCTGGCGGCGGCGGACCCGCGACGAGCTCTCGCGCTCGCCGAGGTCGTCCTTTTGCACCCCGATCTCGGCGCCGACGACCGAGCGGTAGCCGAGCGAGCCGCCGCACTCGCCGAGCTCGGGCTCGGTCGTGTCGCCTCGTCCCGAGCCCGTTTCGAGAGAGCCCGGGATCGAGCGCTCGCTGACGGGCTCGCGGTGCGCGTGGCGGAGATCCAGATCGGACTTGCTATGGCGCTTCTACAGTCAGAGGAGCCGGCCGCGGCCATGGCCGAGATCGATGCGGCGCTCACCCTCGCGGGCGATGAAGCGACCCGCGGTCAGGCGCAATCGCAACGGGCCACGATCCTCATGCGGCTCGGCCGGTATCCCGAGGCGCTGGAGCAGGCGACAACTGCCCTCTCCACCTGTCGAGCCGCGCAGCTCCTGTCGCCAGTGGCGCGACTGCTGTCCAATCAAGGAGTCGTTCACGCTTATCTCGGACGGTACGTGGAGGCTGAGGCCGACCTGCGCGAAGCTCTCGTGCTGCTACGCCAGCAGGGCTCGGATCTCGGCGCGGCGAACGTCGTGCACAACCTCGGGTTCGTGGCGGCGCGCCGCGGCGACGTCCCGGCGGCCCTGGCCCTGTTCGACGAGGCTTTCGACGAGTACGAGCGCCTCGCTATCGCGCCGCACGCGGCCTTCACGGATCGATGTGAGGTCCTCATGTCGGTTCGTCTGCTGCCCGAGGCGCAAAGCGCCGCGCGCCGAGGCGTGGCGGGCCTCGAAAGGGCCGGCCTAGCGGCCGACCTCGCCGAGGCGAGACTGATGCTGGCCGAGGTTGCCCTGGCCGGTGGCGATCTCGTGACGGCAAGGCTCGAGGCAGAACGGGCGTCCCAAGCCATGAAGCGCCAGGGTCGAGCGGGATGGGCGTCCCTGGCCGGCTTCGTGGCGGCGCGGGCGCGATGGATGGGAGAGGGCGCGCAGGACCAGCAGGCAGTCGTCGCCGAAGCCGCGAATCTTGCCGGCGAGCTGTTCGCCGCGGGGTGGCGCCTGCACGCTCTCGAGGCAGTCATCACCGCGGCCCGCTTCGCTCTGGCCGCAGGAGATGCCGACCGCGCCGCCTCGGTAGTCGCGAGCCTGGATGCCGCTTCGGTGGCCCGGCACGGAGCCTCGTGCGACGAGAGGGTGAGGGCTTGGTACGCGTTGGCACTCGGGCAACTAGCCGCAGGCAACAGAGCTGAGGCCCTCCAGGCGTTGCAGTCGGGACTTCAGATCGCCGAGGATCACCGAGTCGCCTTTGGCGCGACGGAGCTGAGAGCGCGGGCGACTCTCCGCTCGGCCGAGCTCGCCGAGCTGGGGCTCGATTTGGTCCTAGAAGACGGCTCCGCGCCGGCTGTGCTCGAGTGGTCGGAGCGCTGGCGTGCACGCTCGCTCTGGCCACCCGACGTGCTGCCACCGCGTGATCCCGTGCTCGCCGAGCGGCTCACACAGCTGCGGCACACGGTGGCGGCTCTCGAGAGGACTGTCAAGTCAGGTGAGTCGAACGGCGCCGAAGCGGCCCTCCTCGCGGATCGGCGCCGGAGGCTCGAGGCGGGCATCCGGCACCGCTCGCTCGAAACTGGCCGCCAGCGCTGCTCGTCTCCACCCGCCCCTGAGCTCGAGGCCGTGCAGGCGACTCTTGCTGGCTGCGACGCCGCCGCGATCGTGGAGTTCCTCTCGGTGCGGGGCCAGCTGCACGCGGTGGTCTGCACGGAGGCATCCTGTGTCGTGCGCCATCTGGGCTCGCTGGCCGAGACAGCGAGATGGCGGGCGGCTCTCCGATTCGCTCTTGGGCGCCTCGTGGTCGGCAGGGGCCCGCATGCGAGCCTGCTCGCCGCCGCGGAACTCCTCTTGCGGGCTTCGCGGGCGACAGACCGACTCCTGTTCGGGCCGATCGAGGCGGATCTCAAAGGCGCGCTGCACGCCGGCGGCTCAGAGGTTGTCCTCGTACCTACGGGAGCTCTCCACTCGCTGCCCTGGGCGTTGCTGCCGAGCTTGGGCGGGCGACCGGTCTCGGTCGCGCCCTCGGTCGCCCTGTTCATGAACCGAGCAGCTCGAATCAGGCGAGGAGGCACGACCGTGCTCGTAGCCGGCCCCGGAGTCCCCTCGGCCGCAGACGAGGTTGCCGCGATCAGAGGACTCTACAAAGATGCAGTCTCCCTCGTCGGCGAGTCGGCCACCGCCAGCGCGGTCGCGTCCGCCTTGAGTGGCGCCGGGACGGCCCACATCGCCGCTCACGGCAGGTTCCGGGCCGACAATGCCCTGTTCTCCGCGCTGCACCTTGCCGACGGACCGCTTACGGTCTACGAGCTCGAAGAGATCGGCAAGCCCCCTGAGCTGCTCGTGCTGTCCTGTTGCGACGTCGGTCGCTCCGACGTCCAACCCGGCGACGAGCTGATGGGCGCGGCCGCCGCGATGCTCTCGCTCGGGTCACGGGCGATCGTCGCAAGTGTCGTGCCCGTACCCGACGCAGGTGCGCCGGCCGTCATGGCCGGTTTCCACGAGCGACTCCTCGCGGGGGACAGCCCGTCGGTGGCGCTCTGCCTCACCCAGGCTGCCCACGCTCTCGGAGTCTTCGCGCCTGGCGATCTCGCCGCTCGCCCGGTCCAGGTACAGGAGGCGCTCGCGGCCGCCGGTTTCGTGTGCCTCGGCGCCGGTGGATGAGGCCTGATCCCCTCCGGCCGAGGTACTGCAGCCGCGGCGCAGGACCACCGTGCGGTGGAGGTGCCTCCGTGATTGGTGGCGCGCCCGCTCGGGGTCGAGCGACCAAGTAGGGTTCAGGCGTGGCCGAGCAGGCGCAGTTCGCCGAAGATACCGAGCAGTTCATGGGATCTCTGTACTCCGCCGCGCTCCGCATGACGAGAAACCCCTCCGATGCCGAGGATCTCGTCCAGGAGACCTACCTCAAGGCTTACAGGGGCTACGGCTCCTTCAAGGCCGGCACCAACCTCAAGGCATGGCTCTACCGCATCCTGACGAACACCTTCATCAACTCCTATCGAGCCCGGCGCCGTCACCCGGAGGAGACCGAGCTGGAGGAGGTCGAGGACTTCTACCTCTTCCACCGCCTCGGCGGCCTCGAAGCCGCCGCGGCCGGCCGCAGCGCCGAGGACGAGGTCCTCGAGTCGATGACCGACGAGGAGGTGAAGCGGGCGGTCGAGTCGCTTCCAGAGGCCTTCAGGATGGCGGTCCTCCTCGCGGATGTGGAGGGTTTCTCCTATAAGGAGATTGCCGAGATCATGGATGTGCCCATCGGAACGGTGATGAGTCGCCTGCATCGGGGAAGAAGAGGGCTCCAGAAGGCGTTGCACGAGTATGGAATGGCCCGAGGACTCGTGGCCGTTGAGTCGTGAGGACACCCAAGACAGTGGCAGCGATCTGGTCGTCAAGAGGCACGCCGAGAGGCAAGAGTCATGGGTGATCCTCAACAGGCCGAGTTTGACTGCCGCGAGGCACTGCACCGCATCTACCACTTTCTCGACGGGGAGCTGACACTCGTTCGCCGTCGGGAGATCGAGGCTCATCTCGACGGCTGCTCACCATGCCTCAAGATGTTCGGTTTCGAGGCGGAGCTGCGCCGCGTCGTCCATGACAAGTGCCGCGACGCGGTGCCGGACGGACTGAGGCAGCGAATCGCCGACTCGCTCAACCACGAGCACGGCACGACCGACACACCGGGCGACCGGCTCGCTCCAAGTGGCGCCGGCGCGGCCGAGGAGCGATCGGACGCCTGAGACCGCCTGAACCGATGCGGCCCGGGCGGCACCGAGCCCGCACCTTTACGGGACCGACTGGGCGCGCGCCCGGTGGATGCGAGCGATCACGCCTAGGATGCCTTGATGAGCAGTGTCCCTGAGCTCGTTGACTGGGCCCTGGCCGAGCGTGTCGCGAGACGTGTCGGCGCCAGAGGTGCCCCGCGCATCGACCCGCGGTCATACCAACGCCTGGTTGACGATTTCGCCGAGCTGACGCCTATAGCCGAGGAGCTGGTGGAGGCTTCCACGGGACTTCGCTCGGTTGCGGGTCCGGCGCGTGCCGAGGTCACGGACCGGGGAGAGTGGTCCCACGCGAATATCGGGTCGTTTCATCGCCTGCTCCGCCCTGTCCTCGATCGCGCGGCGACCAAGACCGGCGCCGGCCGGAGCCTGCCGCCCCCGATGGCCGTCGCGGCTCGCCTGGCGGCCGGCACAGAGCTCGGAGCCGTCCTCGGCTGGATGTCGACCAGAGTTCTTGGCCAGTACGACCTGTTCCGGGCTGAGGAGGGCGACGCGCCAGGTGACGCCGTCTACTACGTGGGTCCGAACGTCATAGCGCTCGAACGCCGTCACGGCTTTCCCTCGCGTGAGTTCCGACTCTGGATAGCCGTGCACGAGCTCACCCACCGGGCGCAGTTCACCGGCGTCGCCTGGATGCGTGCTTACTTCCTCGATCTCGTCGATCAGGGGCTCAGCCTCGCCGCGCCCGATGCCAAGCAGCTGATGGCCGCGATCGCGCGGATGGCCGGAGACATCCGCGCTCGCCGCAACCCGTTTGCTGACGCTGGGATCCTCGGAGCTATAGCGCCGCCCGAGCAGCTTGCCACGATGCGCCAGATACAAGCTCTCATGAGCTTGCTAGAGGGACACGGCGATGTCACGATGAACCGGGCCGCGGCCGAGCGGATCCCTGACGCCGCGCGGTTCTCTCGCACCCTGCAGGAACGTCGAGATTCCGCTGGTGGGCTCAGCAAAGTGATCCAACAGATGCTCGGAATCGACGCGAAGATGAGGCAGTACAAAGAGGGCGAGGAGTTCGTCGAGGCAGTCGAGCGAGCGGGAGGGCCAGAGCTGTTCGCCCGCGTCTGGGAGGAGCCAGGGCACCTGCCGAGCCTCGTCGAGGTGCGTGATCCCGCGCGGTGGCTGAGCCGGCTTGGGGGCCGCCGTCTCGAGATTGCCTGACGATCAGGGCGTACCGCCGGCAGCAGCCGCGTCGGAGGCCAACTCGGCCACCCCCTCGGTGGCCGGCGAGATTGCCCGACTTGTCGGGCGTTGCGCCTTCCCTCCCCCGGGTTCCGAGGTCTTCCTCGCAGTGTCAGGAGGTGCCGACTCGCTCGCGCTGCTGGTGCTGGCGGTCGCGAGCGGCTGTCGCGCGGTCGCCTGCCACGTCGATCATGGCCTGCGACCCGGGTCTGGTGCGGAGGCCGACGTGGTGAAGGCCGCGGCAGATCGCTTCGGCGCCCGGTACAGAGCCCTGCGGGTCGCCCTGGAGCCCGGTCCCAACCTCGAGGCGCGCGCCCGCTCGGCGCGCTACTCGGTCCTCCCCGTCGGTGTCGCGACCGGCCATACCGCCGACGACCAAGCCGAGACGGTCATCCTCAACCTCCTCAGAGGCGCAGGACCAGCTGGCCTGGCCGGCATGCGCCGCGGTCCGTCCCATCCAATCCTCGGTCTTCGGCGAAGCGAGACGCGGAGCCTCTGCGAGGACTTGCGCCTCGTGCCTGTGGAGGACCCGTCCAACTCGGATACGAGGTACCTTCGCAACCGCGTTCGCCACGAGGTGCTCCCCTTGCTGTGCCGAGCGGCCGGCCGTGATCTCGTTCCCGTGCTCGCCCGGCAGGCGCAGCACTTTGCCGACGAGAGCGACTTTCTCGAAGACCTCGCCCGCAGCCTCGACCCGCGCGACGCGCGGGCTCTGGCTGGGGCTCCGAGCGTGCTCGCCCGCCGGGCGGTGCGGCAGTGGCTGCGAGGTGTCGACGAGGAGGGACATCCTCCCGACAGCGCCACGGTGGAGCGCGTTCTCGAGGTGGCGACGCTCGGCGCCCTTGGCTGCGAGGTCGGTGGGGGCCGCCGGGTGCGCCGCTCCGCCGGGAGGTTGCGCATCGAGGGATCTTCAGGTCCGACCTCGAGCCAGAAGTGACCGCATCCCGTCAGTTCGGTCACCTTTGGCACTAGGTTCACAAAAATACGGCGAGCTACCCGCAACAAAGCGTCCTGGGAGCGATAACCTCGGCGGCCGTGAAACATAGTGCCGACGGGCGCGCGACGAGCGGGACGGCGGCCGTGCCCGGAGGCGTTCGCCCCGGTCCTGAGCGCCGCTCCCAGAGCTGGGTCGGCGTCGATCCGATGCTCGGGAGCGTCGTCGTATCTGCTGAGCAGATAGCCGGACGTGTCGAGGAGCTCGGTGCCCAGATAACGCTGGACTACGCCTCCCGGCCGCCGCTGCTTGTCGGGGTGTTGAAGGGAGCCTTCGTGTTCCTCGCCGACCTCTCGCGTTACATCGAGCTCCCGGTCGAGATGGACTTCATGGCGGTGGGATCGTATGGGGCCGCGACGAAGACGAGCGGTGTCGTTCGCATCGTGAAGGACCTCGATCTCGACCTCACCGGGCGCGACGTCATTGTCGTCGAGGACATCGTCGACAGCGGTCTCACGCTGTCCTACCTTCGCAAGTCCCTTTTGGCACGTGGCCCAGCCTCGCTCGCGATCTGCACTCTCCTGCTCAAGACCGGCCAGCAGCAGGCGAGCTTCGACGTCGACTACGTCGGCTTCGAAATCCCTCCGGACTTCGTGGTCGGCTACGGCCTCGACGTGGCCGAGCGCTATCGCAATCTGGCCGATCTGCGTGTCTATGTCGGCGGCGAGCCGGAGTGACCGTCGACCTCGCGCGCGCCGAGCGGGCCGTGTCCGAGCTCCTCGTAGCCATGGGTGAGGATCCCGGCCGCGATGGCCTGCTCCGGACGCCGACTCGCGTCGCGGCTATGTACGAGGAGATCATCGGCCAGGCCGAAGGAGATCCCTCGAAGTTCCTCACCACGACCTTCACGGCGGAGCACGACGAGATGGTCATGGTGCGCGACATCCCGTTCGCCTCTCTCTGCGAACATCACCTCGTGCCGTTCCTCGGTCGGGCGCACCTCGCGTACATCCCGTCCGACGACGGCCGGATCACGGGTCTGTCCAAGCTCGCTCGTGTCGTCGACGGCTACGCACGCCGGCTTCAGGTCCAAGAGCGGATGACGACCCAGATCGCCGATGCCATCGAGGCCAGGCTCGCTCCTCGTGGCGTCCTTGTCGTGATCGAGGCAGAGCACCTCTGCATGTCGATGCGTGGGATACGCAAGCCCGGGACGAGCACGGTGACCTCAGCGGTGCGAGGGCTGTTTCGCAGTAGGCAGGCGACGCGAGCCGAGGCGATGGCCTTTATCCACGGCGCACGGGGGCGGCCGGTTTGAGACTGCCCGATCGTCCCGCGGGTGCCGGGCGGCCCCTCGTCATGGGCATCTTGAACGTGACCCCCGACTCGTTCTTCGACGGCGGCCGCTACGCGGCCCATGACGCCGCGCTCGCGCACGCCCGGGAGATGATCGCCGAAGGAGTCGATATCGTTGACGTCGGCGGTGAGTCGACACGCCCGGGGGCCCACCACGTGAACGATGAGGAGGAGTTGCGCCGGGTCATCCCGGTGATCGAGGCGCTGGCCGCCGAGATTCCCGTATCGATTGACACCACCAAGGCATCGGTGGCGCTCGGCGCCGTCGCGGCCGGGGCCGTGTTCATAAACGACGTGTCGGCCTCGCTCGAGCGAGTCGCGGCCGAGACCGGGACTGGGTTCATCGCGATGCACCGGCAAGGGACGCCAGCTGACATGCAGATACACCCCCATTACGACGACGTCGTCAGGGAGGTTACCGACTACCTCGCCGCCAGGGCCCAACGGGCGCTCGACGCAGGGGTGGCTGAGATCTGGCTCGATCCGGGCATTGGCTTCGGGAAGACAGCCCGGCACAACCTGGAGCTGTTGGCGGGCCTTCCCACCCTCGTGTCACTTGGCTTCCCGGTACTTGTCGGAACGAGCCGTAAGACTTTTCTCGGGCACATCGCAGCCGGGAACCTCGATCCCGCCCGAGCCTCAGGCCCGGCCGCTCCCCCCGGAGAGCGTTTCGAGGGATCGGTAGCCTCGGCGACGCTGGCCATGGCGCTTGGGGCGAGTGCTGTGCGGGTCCACGACGTTGCCGCCACCGTGCAGGCGGCAGCTCTCGTCGGATTGGTGTCGCGGTGAGAGGTCGTTGGGCCGCCGGGATCGTGCCCCGCAATTTTGCCTGGATCGTGCAGGACCGCCTTGCCGTGAGCGAGCGGCCTGGAGGGTACGCCCCTAACCACCGCAAGGTGCGCCGTCAGGAGGAGCTCCTCTGGCTGCGGGCGCAGGGTTTCGACAGGGTTGTGTCGCTGCTGGCCTCGTCCCACAATCTGCACGCCTACGGGGAGTTCAACCTCGCCTGGTCCCACTTCCCGCTGTCGCTCACGGCGGATGCCGAGGCGGAGTCGACTCTTGGCGATCTGTATCCGGCCATGTACGAGTGGCTTCGTTCGGGCGAGCGCGTCCTTGTCCATCAGGACGAGCTCGGCGACAGGCTCATGGGCGTGATGGCCGGCTACATACGGTGGAGCGGCATACTTGCTGACGACCCGAGGGCGATAGCTGTGGTCGAGCAGATTCTCTCCCGCCAGATGGGTTCCGCGGGACGCCGACTCGTCGCGATGGTCGGCGGTCTCCCGCCGGCCCCCCGGGGGCCAGCTGCCAAGCGCCCAACTGCCGAGGGCCCAGATTCCCAGGCCCGGTCCGTGACTTGAGCGCGTCGCAGATCCGCATCAGAGCGCTCCGGGCGCTCGGGTGCCATGGGGCGCTGCCGGAGGAGCACTCGCGCGCGCAACCGTTCGAGGTCGACATCACGATCGACACCGACATCGCCCCTGCGGCTCGATCCGACGACCTGTCGGCCACGGTCGACTACAGCGTCGTCGTGACGGCGGTCGTCGGGATAATCGAGTCCAGAAGTTACACGCTCCTCGAGACCCTCACGACGGCGATCGCCGAGGATGTGTCGGCAAGAGCCGGCGTCATAGGCGTCACGGTCGAGGTGCGAAAGCTCCGACCGCCGCTCCCTGCGCACGTCGAGTCCGTCGGCGTGCGGCTCTCGCGCGGCCCGGGGTGAGGGCCTACCTAGGTCTCGGATCCAATCTGGGGGACCGCATCGGCTACTTGCGTCGAGCAGTCGCCACCCTGCGCCAGATCGACGCCTGCCTGACGGTCTCGCCTGTGTATGAGACTGCCCCAATGGGCGGCCCCGCGCAGGGGCCATATCTCAACTGTGTCGTCCGTCTCGACACCGAGCTCAGCCCGTTCGAGCTTCTCGAGCTCGCGTGGCGGCTCGAGTCCGACGCGCGACGGGTCCGCACGGTCAGGAACGGCCCGCGCACCCTGGACGTCGACATCGTGCTCATCGAAGGTCTCGAGCTCGACACGCCTGAGCTGACCGTGCCCCATCCCCGGATGCACGAGCGGGCGTTCGTGCTCGCTCCACTCGAGGAACTCGATGCCGCTCTCGTGCCGAAACGGTGGCGAGAGACGCTCGAGTCGACCCCGGGGGTGCGAGAGCCCGCCCGGCGGATTGGTAGCATCGATGACAGCTTGGGCTGAGGAACGACCGGCACCCCGTCAGAGGGCTGGAGCGAGAGCGAGGCTGGGACTAGGTGACTTCCATCCGGATCATCGGTGGTGGGCGCGCGGGCAGATCGTTCGAGGCAGCCTTGTCAGCTGCGGGCTTCGAAGTGCCAGACGTGCTGAGCCGCGGTGATGACCCGAGGCGCGCCGCGACAGGAGTCGACGCCGTCCTTTTCGCGGTGCCAGACCGGGCGGTTGCGTCGGTGGCCGCCTCGGTGGATCCGGCGAGCGCGACCGTGATGCTGCACTGCTCGGGCTCTCTTCGACTCGACGTCTTGTCGCCGCACCGCCGCCGCGCTTCGCTCCACCCGCTCGTGACCCTCCCCGACCCGGTTATCGGCGCCCTGCGACTGCGCGGGGGGTCCTTTTTCGCAGTAGCCGGGGACCACCTCGCCACTGACCTGGTACTCGGGCTCGGTGGCCGTCCGCTGGCCGTTTCGGACGACCACCGTGCCCTCTATCACGCGGCCGCCTGTGTGGCTGCCAACCACCTCGTCGCCCTGCTCGGCCAGGTGCAAAGGGTCGCCGAGGCAGCCGGCCTGCCGCTGGAGGCGTTCCTGCCGCTTGCCCGTGGCGCTCTCGACGACGTCGCGCGGCTCGGACCTGCGAGGGCGCTCACCGGCCCGGCGGCACGCAGGGATCTCGCAACTCTCGAGCTTCACCGGGGCGTCCTTCCCAGCTCCGAGCTGCCCGGTTACGACGCCGGCGTCGCCCTCGCGTCGCGACTTGCCGAGGAGCAGGTGGCACTTGGCCCCGAGCCCCCCGTCGTTGCGACGTGGAACTGATCACTTCGCGCGCGGTCATGCGCGAAGAGCTGCGCCGCGTCCGCTCGGGTGGCGGCACCGTCGGCTTCGTCCCGACGATGGGGGCGCTGCACGAGGGACATCTGTCGCTCGTCCGCGCGGCGCGCGAAGGCTGTGACTGTGTCGCGGTCAGTATCTTTGTCAATCCGGCGCAGTTCGGGGACGCCTCCGATCTGGCTGCTTACCCCCGAGATCTGGAGCGGGATCTCTCGATGTGCGCCGCGAAGGGCGTCGCCTTCGTGTTCGGCCCCCCGGTCGAGGAGATGTACCCGGGGGGCTCGCTCGACACGACCGTTGTCCCGGGATCCCTCGGGGAGGTGCTCGAGGGACCTTCCAGACCGGGCCACTTCAGCGCGATGGCCACCGTCGTGACCAAGCTGCTCTCGATCGCGGGTAGCTGCCGGGCCTACTTCGGTGAGAAGGACTTTCAGCAGCTGGCTGTCGTGCGTCGTCTCGTCGCGGACCTCGATCTTCCGGTCGAAGTCGTAGGCTGCCCCACAGTGCGCGAAGAAGACGGAGTCGCGATGTCGAGCCGCAACCGAAGGCTCGGCGCGAGCGAGAGACAGGCGGCGACGGCGCTTCTTCGGGCCTTGCTCGAGGGCGCTGGCACGGTGGCACGCGGGGAGCGCGCGGGTGCCACCGTTGCTCGAGCCATGGCCTCCGTGCTCGAGGCCGAGCCTCTCGTCGCACTCGACTACGCGGAGGTCGCCGATCCGCGCAGCCTGCAACGGGTGGACTGCATCGACTCCGAAGTCCGTCTCCTCGTGGCCGCAACGGTCGGTCCCGTACGTCTCATCGACAATTTGGCAGCGACACCCCCCACCGCTCCGGTGCAGGCTCGATGACCGGCTCACCAGCGCCGAAAGGCCACATCTCGGTGAGTGACCGCCTCGACGTGCTTGTCATAGGCAGCGGTGTTGCCGGCCTCTCGGCAGCGGTGAGGCTCGCACGCGAGGCGGGAGTGCGAGTCGGGGTGCTGACCAAAGGCGAGTTGGCGCAGGCGACGACTCGCTGGGCCCAGGGAGGGGTCGCCGCGGTGTTGCCGGGCGACGAGGACTCTACGGACCTCCATCTGGCTGACACCTTGAGAGCCGGCGCCGGCCTTTGTGACGAGGCAGCTGTTCGCGTGCTCGTCGAGGAGGGCTCGGACCGCGTGCACGAGCTCATCACCCTTGGCGCGATCTTCGACCGTGGCCCGGCGGGCGACCTCGCACGGGCGCGCGAGGGTGGCCATTCGATGGCGAGGATCCTGCACGCAGGGGGCGTGGCCACCGGGGCCGAGGTGGAACGGGCTCTCGTGGCCGCAGTCCAAGAGAGCGCGGCCGCTGTCCTCGAGCACTGGTTCGCGCTCGACCTCGTAGTCGAGCACGGGCGCTGCACCGGCGTCATCGCGGTCGATCCTCTTGGCGAGCTGCGGCGTATCTCGGCCGGAGAGGTGGTGCTGGCGTCTGGCGGCGCCGGGCAGCTGTTCGCTGTCACGACCAACCCACGCGAGGCTACGGGCGATGGCATCGCGATGGCGATTCGCGCCGGCGTGCCAGTTGCCGACTGCGAGTTCGTGCAGTTCCACCCGACGGCCCTCCACCACCCCGCGATGCCCCGCCCTCTTGTGTCCGAGGCTCTTCGTGGCCACGGAGCAGTGCTGCGCGGCGACGGCGGGCGGCGTTTCGTGGAGGAGCTGGCGCCCCGCGACGTTGTCAGCCGGGCGATTGCCCGCGAGATGGCCGGGAGCGGGAAGGAGAACGTCTGGCTCGACTGCACGGGGCTCGAAGACTTCGCGCATCGCTTTCCGACCATCTGGCGCTCACTTTCCGAGGTGGGGCTCGATCCGGGCCGGGACTGGCTCCCGGTCGCACCGGCGGCTCACCACCTAAGCGGCGGCGTTCTCACAGACCTCGACGGCGCGACCGCCATGCCCGGATTGTGGGCGGCGGGCGAGACAGCCTGCTCCGGCGTGCACGGGGCAAATCGCCTTGCCTCCAACTCGCTTTTGGAAGGGATGGTCTTCGGCGCCCGTGTCGTCGAGGCGATCTCCGCCGGAGACCAGTCGAGTCCGGGGCGAGGCCGGAGCGGTGCTCTCGGAGAGGATCCGACTATTCCGCTCCGCCACCTCCAGGGATGCACCTGTGGGACCTCGCCCCGCTCGTCGGGACCGCCGACCGATCCGCCGGGCACGACCGAGCCCCGCGACGCAGGGTCCTATTCTCGTCATGGCGCGGCGACGCTCCTTGGAGATGGACTGGCGCGTTTGCAGGCAGCGCTAACGGCTAACGCCGGCGTTGTCAGAGACGGCGTGTCGCTCAAAGCCGCCGAGGCGACGATCTCGGAGGTGGAGGCATCGGTCCCGGTCTTTGGGAGAACGGTGGCCGGGGCCGAGCTGGCCAACCTGTTGACCCTGGCGCGAGCCGTGGTCGAGTCGGCGGCGCACCGTGAGGAGAGTCGCGGCGCGCATACTCGGTCGGACTTCGAGGACACGTCGGCGGACTTTCTCTTCAGGCTTGTCCACGGGCGCCAGAGGTGAGCCAGGGTCTTCATCCTCCGCGAGGGGAGGTACGCCGGGCGGTCTCTGTGGCACTGGCGGAAGACTTGTTGCCGCTCGGAGATCTCACCGCGGCACTCTTGCCGAAAGGCGCGACCGGCCGTGCGGCCTTCGTGAGCCGAGGCCACGGCGTGGTGGCGGGCACGGCCTGTGTCGTCGAGACGTGCCGGCAGGTGGACCACGCGCTGGCCGTGACGGTACTTCGCGACGACGGCTCTGAGGTGGCTCCCAACGACCAGATCATCGAGGTCCGCGGGGCGATGGCCTCGATCGTGACGGCGGAGCGGACGGCGCTCAACTTCCTTTGCCACCTGTCGGGCGTTGCCTCGCTCACGGCTCGCTACGTGGCATCGGCCAGGACCGGCAACCCCGCCACGCGCGTCCTGGACACCCGCAAGACGACTCCGGGTCTTCGCGCTCTGGAGAAAGCGGCCGTGCGCGCCGGCGGAGGCGTCAATCACCGCGGAAGCCTTTCCGAGGGCGTGCTCTTGAAGGATAATCACCTAGGTCATGCCGGCATCACCGAGGCGGTTCGGCGCGCGCGCGAGCTCTGGCCGGGGCGCATGGTCGAAGTCGAATGCGATCGCGTGGAGCAGGTCAGAGAGGCGGCCGAAGCCGGGGCGACGATCGTGCTTTGCGACAACATGAGCCCCGACGAGCTGAGGCAGTGCGTTCGGCTCGTGCGCTCGATCGCCGGAGCCGGCAACAGGACGCTTGTCGAAGCATCCGGCGGCGTCAATCTTGACACCGTCGGGGAGTTCGCGGCGGCCGGTGCGGATCTCGTCTCTGTGGGAGCGCTCACCCACTCTGCTCCGGTCCTCGACGTCGGCCTCGACCTCAGGGCAGCTGAAGTCTCCGGTCTCGGCTAGAAATCTGCCGTGCTGCTCGCTCTTGACGTCGGCAATACCCATACCGTGATAGGCGTCTTCGACGACTCGGCAGTAAGCGGAGCGGTCGGAGCCGGGGGTGCTCGCGTGCCCGGCGAGCTTTCCGACCTGCGCTATCACTGGCGGATAGCCACGGTGGCCGAGAGAACCGCCGACGAGCACGCCCTGCTCCTCGTCGACTACCTGCGACTCGTGGGCTACGACATCCGCGCCGAGGAGCTGCACAAGCACATCTCGGGAATCGCCGTCTCGTCGTCGGTCCCTTCGGCGACCGCGGCTCTCCGGGAGATGGCCCGCCGGTGGTTCCCGATCCCGACGGTCTTCATCGAGCCGGGTGTGCGCACCGGTATGCCGATCCTCTACGACAACCCGAAAGAGGTCGGCGCGGACCGGATCGCAAACGCCGTCGGCGCCATCGATCTCTTCACTCCACCTCTCATAGTCGTAGACCTCGGGACGGCGACGACGTTCGATGTCATATCCGGAGCCGGCGAGTACATGGGCGGGGCGATCACCCCGGGCATCGAGATAGCAACCGACGCGCTCTTCGAGGCCGCCGCCGCCCTGCGGCGAGTCGAGCTCGTCGAGCCGCGCCAGGTGATCGGCAAGTCGACAGTCGAGTCGATCCAGTCCGGCGTTATCTTTGGCTACACCGGGCTCGTGGACGGCCTCTGCGTAAGGATCAAGGAGGAGCTCGGTCCTGCCACCGTCATCGCTACCGGTGGCCTCGCGACAGTGATCAGACCGCTCTCGCGAGAGATCGACCACCACGAGCCGTGGCTGACGCTCCACGGGCTCCGGCTCGTCTTCGAGCGCAACGCCGAGCGCTGCGGGCCGCGGTCGTGACAGCGGTGATCCCGTACCGCTTCGACGGACACACTCCCGTCGGAGAGGTCGTCGCCGCCTACGGGGACCGCCTGGAGGCCGGGGGGGAGTCGGGAGATCTCGTCGCCGTGGCAGGGCGTGTCATGCTGCTCAGGGTTCAGGGCAAGCTTGCCTTCGCGACGCTGCGCGAGTGGACGGGCTCGATCCAGCTCTTTGCGCTCGAAACCCTGACCGAGGACTTCCAGGGTTTCACCGACCTCAACCTCGGTGACTGGATCGGGGCCACCGGCGAGGTCGTGAAGACCCGGCGCGGCGAGCTCTCGGTGAAGCTCCATTCCTTCGTGCTGCTGGCCGAAGCTCGCCACGGGTTCGGGGACAAGTGGCGCGGGGTCAGCGACCCTGATCTCCGCTACAGGCAGCGGGAGGTCGACATGTGGGCCAACGAGGGCGTGCGGGAGCGCTTCCTGTTGCGCTCGAAGGTCGTGGCAGCGGTCCGTGACCTGCTCGCGGCGAGGGGTTTCGTCGAGGTCGAGACTCCGGTGCTCCTGCCTCAGGCCGGTGGAGCGAACGCCAAGCCCTTTGTGACTCACTTCAACTCGATGCACGCAGACTTCTACCTGCGAATTGCGACCGAGCTCTATCTGAAACGGTGTGTCATAGGAGGATTCGAGCGAGTCTTCGAAGTGGGGCGCGTCTTTCGCAACGAAGGCATAGGCCCCAAGTACAACCCTGAATTCACGATGCTCGAGGCCTATCAGGCCTACGCGGACTACATCGACATGGCCGAGCTCATCGAGTACATCGTGAGCGGCGCGGCGGTGGTCGCGACCGGTGGGACCGTCATCACTCTCCAAGGGCGCGCGCTCGACCTCACGCCCCCTTGGCGGAAGGCAACCATGTCCGAGGTGATAGAAGAAGCCACCGGGCGCTCCTTGGATGTAGCCGCGCCGCTCTCGGAGCTGTGCCGGGCAGCCGACGAGCTCGGCGTCGAGATCCATCCAGGGGACGACGCCGGCCAGGTGCTCACCGCGATCTACGAGAAGACGACCGAGCCCAATCTCTGGGGTCCCGTCCATGTTATGGACTACCCGCAGTCCGTGTCTCCCCTTACTCGCAAGCACAGGAGCAAGCCCGGCTGCGTGGAGCGCATCACCCCTATCGCGGCCGGGCGAGAGCTCGGGGAGTGCTACAGCGAGCTGATAGACCCAGACGACCAGCGCGAGCGCTTCCTCGCACAACTAGCCGACCGCGAGCGCGGCTACGACGAGGCGATGGCGATGGACGAGGACTTCATCCGGGCCCTCGAGCGGGGCATGCCGCCCCTTGGCGGTATCGGGCTCGGAATCGACCGGCTCGTCATGGTGCTGGCAGGCGCCAGCCATATCCGAGAGGTGCTGCTGTTCCCGGCACTTCGGCCCGAGTCCGGCCGCGAGGGCGACGAGTCGGGGGATTCGCGTCGCTGAGGCGACGACGCCAGGGCTCCAAGGTCGCTCTCGCGGCCAGCTCACCACTCAGCCGGCCAGCTCACCACTCAGCCGGCCAGCGCTTCGAAGCGCTCCCGTGCCTCTAGGGCCGCCCGATCCAGGTCGTTCGCGACCTTGA
>CAZAMA010000008.1:48899-50330 GCA_964485645.1 uncultured Acidimicrobiaceae bacterium
TCGAAGCGCTCCCGTGCCTCTAGGGCCGCCCGATCCAGGTCGTTCGCGACCTTGATGCCGAGCGCCGCGAGCGCAGACACGCCCAGTCCTGCTCCGAGTCGCGAGGCTGCGTGCGAAGCTCTCTCGGCGAAGGTGCGGGCCATCTCGCTCGCGGCTGTAATGCCCGGCGAGGCTGCGATGATCGCCCGCGCGGCGTCGCGCTCGTACTCCGACAGAGGCTTTCCGAGGAGCTCGCGCAGTCGCTTACCGTGGACCCTGTCCTGCAGGGCTCTTTGTACCGGCAGGGTGTAGATGCCCTCTGAGAGGTCCTGGCCAGGTGTCTTGCCCAGCTCGCTCTCGGTAGCTATCACGTCCAGCACGTCGTCGCGGATCTGGAAGACCATCCCAAACGCTTCGCCGAAAGCCGTCAGGTCGTCTATCTGGGAGCGGTCCAAGCCGGCGGTGATGCCGCCGATCCTGCAGGCGGTCGATATGAGCGCGGCCGTCTTGTTGGATATCGCCGTCAGGTAGTCGTCCTCGCCCCGGTCGATCTGGAAGGCCGCCCGGACCTCTGCGACCTGGCCCTGGCACAGCCGGGCCAACGTGGCGGCAAGCAGACCGGCCACCTCGGTTCCGAGGCTGGCTGCGATCTCCGCCGAACGCGCGAGGAGGAAGTCCCCGGCCACGATCGCCACGAGGTTGCCCCATCGCGCGTTCACGCTCTCGACGCTGCGGCGTCGCGTCGCCTCGTCCATGACGTCGTCGTGGTACAACGACGCGAGGTGGACAAGCTCGACGGACACTCCTCCGAGCAGGGTCTCCCGGCTGAGCGAAGCTGGCGAGAGGCTGGCGGCGGTCAAGGTGAGGGCGGGGCGCAGGCGCTTGCCACCTGCATCGATGAGATGGCTGGCCACCTCGTTGAGGAAGGGGTCCTCACCGAGCACGGACTCTCGCAGACACGTCTCGAGGCGCGCGACGTCAGCCTCATCCACCGGGAGGGAGAAGAGATCGGGCTCAGTCACCAGACCGGCAGGTTAGGCGACAGCCGGAAGGTTCCGACACCTGACGCGGTGACCTGGACCCATGGGCAGGGGTCGTCTGGTCGCCGAGCACTCAAGCCGGGCTTGCAAACTGCCGATTCTCATCCATGCGATTCTCATCCAAAACGAGGATCTGCGACGAACGGGAAGGTGGGACGGCGTAGTGATGTTGTAATGAATGCCAGAGGGTAAGAGCGCAGATCGCGAGGGGCACCACACAAGGTGCCAGCAGCGAAGGCGCACCCTCCCTATAGACTGGGTTCAAGTAACCGTCCATTGAGGAGCGGCAGTTGTTCGAGCGCTTTACAGACCGGGCAAGACGAGTTCTGGTCCTCGCTCAAGAGGAGGCGCGCCTCCTCAACCACAGCTTCATCGGCACCGAGCACATCCTGCTCGGGCTGATCCACGAGGG
>CAZAMA010000009.1:0-13540 GCA_964485645.1 uncultured Acidimicrobiaceae bacterium
CCTTTGCCGAGCACCTGCTCGGATCGAGCGGCAGGAGCCGGTTCCGCACGTCCAGCAGGTTCGAATAGGAGTGTCTACGGCCCACATCGTCGAGGCTTCATGCCGTTATTCGAACTGATGATCCGGCGTCGCCTCACCTTGGTCGGTAGACATCGGCGCGGTGGTCAATGCGTACCACGTTGACGACCAGATCAGCTTCGTTCAACTCATACACGATCCGGTAAGCGCCCCGGCGGGCGGACCACAGTCCGGTCAGTTCCCGCTGCAAGGGATGGCCCACCCGGCGAGGCGCTTCGACCAACGGTCCAAGCATGAACTCGACCGTGGCAGTGGCGATTTTCGGGGGCAGGCGGTCGAGCGAGCGCTCGGCTGAAGCAGCGATGGAGAGCCTCCACGCTTCGGTCGTCAACGAGCGAGGTACTTGGCTCGCAACGCTTCGGCCCCCAGGACATGGCCTTCGGCGATCTCCTCGCGGGCCTGGTTGATCTCCTTCAACGCCTGAGGATCCGACAACAAGTCGAGCGTGTCCTCGATTGCCTCGAGATCGTCGGGGCTCACCAAGATCGCCGCAGGTCGGCCGTTGCGCGTCAGGACCACGCGATCGTGCTGGTGCTCGACCCGGTCGACGACCTCGGAGAGGTGAGCCTTGATGTGGGCAAGCGAAAACGTCTCTGTCATGACCAGTATCATAGTCATCTCTCAGCTCAACTTCACGACGCCCAGCCGTTCTCGCACGTCGCCGAAGTTCGAATACGAGTGCCTACGGCCTACCCGTTGTCAGAAATACAACGTTCGGACTGCTCAGGGGCAAGATCGCTTGTCCGATCGCTCAGGCAGGTTCGTCTTCTTTTTCAAACCCCGCTGCGCGACCTGTCCGAGTCAGCGCTCGTCGGTTCGCGAATGTCACCGTCCC
This sequence comes from uncultured Acidimicrobiaceae bacterium, assembly GCA_964485645.1. GTDB lineage: Bacteria > Actinomycetota > Acidimicrobiia > Acidimicrobiales > Bog-793 > JAKACA01. Next base: position 914 of record CAZAMA010000009.1, read on the forward strand.
CGCGTTCCGGGACGCGAACTCTGATGACGCGCGAGCCGGGTCCACCGGATGATACCGAAGTGGTATCATTCGACGATGGCCCTCACCTTGCGAACCGACCCAGCACTCGAAGAGGCTCTCAGCTCGCTCGCCGAAGCGGAAGGCGCCTCGCGCCAGGAGATCATCCGCCGCGCCGTGCTCGATCGCTACGAGCGGGCCGGCCACGTGGCCCGGGTCGCGGATTCCACCAGTCGGATGGCAGCTCGCTGGGGCGACGTCCTGGAGCGGCTCGGCTCCGAATGACCTGCTTCGAGTACCTAGGGCTCGACGATGCGGTGGAGATGATCAGGTCTCTGGGAATCGGGCCGGTTCGAGATATCGGGCTCCTCGACTCGGAGATGCACCGGCCGCGCTTTGCCGCGTTTGGCGAGGACGCATACCCGACCGTTGCTCTCAAGACTGCGGCCCTGTTGCAGTCGCTCACGAAGAATCACGCGTTGGTGGACGGCAACAAGCGGCTGGCGTGGCTTTGCACCGTAGTGTTCTGCGACCTCAACGGTCATCAGCCCGACCTCACCGACGACGAAGCGTTCCAACTTGTCTGGGACGTCGCCAGCACCGAGATGGACGTCGCGGAGACCGCAGAACGGCTGCGATTGCTCGACTGACCGACCGCAGGCTTCCGCGCAGAACCGGCAGCGCTCGGTTGCGTCCTGCCGCCGAGCTCGGCGTTGTGCATAGACATGACGAAGGTGTCGCCGACCGCCGTGATCGAAAGGGCGTCGGTGCTGCCGACCATGCCGGAGCCGTCGAGCTCGTGGTGGCGCCTTGCTCGTAGCGTGCCGCGGCCAGGGCTGCTGACTTATCGCTCATCTTGCAAACCACGCGCCGTCGGGCAATGCCGGCTCGGTCGAGGTGGTGGATGACGGTGGTCCTGTGGACTTCGTACCGACAAGCCATTGCATCAATCGGAGCACCCTACGGGCAGAGGTGGATCAGCGCGGACCCTTTGCATCCGCCCAGTGGCAAAATCCGCAGCTGGGGGCGCCCTCCTCCCAGGCTGTCCCTCATCGGCAGGAGCCCGCGACGGTTCGTAGTGACATCTCGGGGGTGAAGACCACCTGACGACCCTTACCGCGGCGCTTGGCCTCATACATGGCGGCGTCGGCATCTCGCAGCAGCTGGTCGTAGTTCCTGCTCGCAGCGCCGCAGGTCACTACGCCGATGCTCGCCTTTTGGTCGCGGTCTGCTCCTTCGAGCAGGAATGGCTCGGCCCAGCCGCCGGCAAGGCGCTCGGCCACCGCTTCAGCCTCGTCCGGAGACGTCAGCCCGGTGGCAAGGTAGAGGAATTCGTCTCCCCCGAGGCGGCACAGCGTGTCGCTCTTCCGAGTCACCTTCTCGAGTCGCATGGCTAGCTCCACGAGAAGCTGGTCGCCGACGTGATGGCCGAAGGTGTCGTTTACCACCTTGAAGTCGTCGAGGTCGACCAACAGCACTGCGTCCCAGCCGCCCCGGCGAGCGGACTGCTCGCGGGCCTGGGAGAAGCGGTCCTCGAACAGCGCGCGATTGGCGAGCCCGGTGAGCGGGTCGTGCAGCGCCTGGTAGGAGAGCTGGGCTGCGAGAGCATGCTCCGCGGTGGCGTCCTTCACCGAGCTTACGCAGTACACCGGGGCACCGCTCTCGTTCTTGATCACTCCGCTCAACACGTCCCCGAAGATGACGCTTCCGTCGGTGTTCAGGTAGCGCTTGACGTCGCTTACCTGGCCGACCTCGCCCGAAGTCAGACGACGGTACATCTCTCGTGTCGAGTCTTTGTCCTCCGGATGCGTGAAGGTGACAACATCCTGGCCAAGTAGCTCCTCGACGGGATAGTTGAGCATCGCGCAGAAGGAGCGGTTGACCTCCACCATGTGGCCGTCGAGGTCAGTGATGATCATGCCGGCAATGTTGTTCTCGAAGGCCAGGCGGAAGCACTCCTCGGGCTCAGGCAGAGATACGGTCACCTTTGCGACGGCCCGCGCTTTCGCGAGGGATCTCTGCTCCTCGAAACGGTCCCCGAGCAGGAGAGCGGTGAGGAGAATCATCACGAGGATGGTTGAAGTCGCCCATCGCGCCACGGTGCTCTCGGGCAGGAGCAGCTCCTCGGGTACGACGACGATGATCCCTCCGAGGGCAGCGCCGAGCGATCCACGGGAACCGAAGGCCGCGCCCGCGTAGGCGACAGGGACGAGCAGCAGCAAGATCCACACGAACGCGGGCATCCCCAGCACGCTGTGGTCCCGGGCGAGGCCCGCGGCGAGATAGACGAGGAGGACCGCGACCACCATCGCCTGGGTAATCCAGAACCGGCGGTCCGACAGCGGGGGATGAGAGAGGCTCGCGAGTTGGCCCTTCAGGCTCCGCGATGCAGCCCGGTGCGCAAGCAATTCTCCTGTCACAGGGGATCGCTCCCAGGCGCGCCGCCAGTGAGAGGGATCGACTGATCTGCCATCAGCTGCCCTCCACCGTCACACGGCGTCAGGGTGGCCGCGGGGACGCGTGCGGGTCCCTCGAGGTCGCAGATGCTGCAAGTAAACCCGGGTCGAGGTTGCAGGAGGTCGCGTACAAGAGCCCAGTCGCCGAGCGCGACGGTGGCCCAGGCGACGGTGTCGCGACCCGAGCTCGGGATGAGGTCGCCGAAGAGCGCGACAGTTGCGTAGCCGAGCCCGGTGCTTGCGAGATAGCTCGGAGCGGGCGCGCGCGCTGTAACGAGAGGCTCCTCGGCCCCAGCTCGGTCGCTCTCATGCATCGCGTGGCCTCCACTTAGAGTTATCGACCGGTTGGCCCGAAACGTTGAGTGCATTGAAGCGCACGATCGCTCCGCCTGCAGCCGGTGGCTCGGTCGATGCCGAAATGACGCCGGTCACGTGCCTCAACCAGCTACCATGACCAGGTGAAACTACTTGTTCTAGGCGGCACCCAGTTCATCGGTCGCCATGTCGTCGAAGCCCTCGTTGCGCGGGGAGAAGACGTCACGCTCGTACACCGCGGTCAGACCAACCCGGATCTCTTCCCGGAGAGAGAGCATCGACTGGCCGATCGCAACAAGAGCCTGGCGGTTCTCGGTTCGGGCCGCTGGGACGCCACCATCGACGTGAGCGCGTATTTCCCTCGACAAGTACGCCTGCTCCACGAAAGCCTGGGGGACCGTGGCGGAGCCTACGTACATATCTCCTCGGTCTCTGCCTACGCCTTCTCCGAGCCGGGACCGACCTCGGAGGACGCACCCCTCGCGCTCCTCGACGATCCGAGCGTCGAGGTCGTCACAAACACGACTTACGGTCCGCTCAAGGCCGCCTGCGAGCGGGAGGCACATGCTCGCTTCGGCACGGGATCGGAGGTCCCGGTCGCGATCATCCGTCCCACCTATGTGGTGGGTCCCTACGATCATACTTATCGGTTCTCCTGGTGGATCGAGCGCCTGGCGCGTGGCGGCCGCATCCTTGCCCCGGCTCCGCCTTCGAGCTCCTTCCAGGTAGTCGACGTCCGGGATCTGGCCGAGTTCATCGTCTCTTGCGCACTCCGCAAGACAACAGGAGCCTTCAACGTCTCAGGCCCGGATCCGGACTACACCTTCGGGCAGTTTCTGTCCCTCGGTCTCGAGGTGGTCGCTCCACCTATGGCGTCCCTCTCGTGGATCCCAGGTGAGAAGCTGGTAGCCGAGGCCCTGGGTCCCAAGCAGCTGCCGCTGTGGAGCGGCGCCGACCTGGACGAGGCACAGTACCGATACGACTCGTCGCGCGCGCTCGCGGCTGGGCTCCGTCTGCGACCTCTTCGGGAGACCATGGAAGATGTTGCAAGCTTCGTTGCCCGATGGCCTGTCTCGGAGTCCGCGGGTATCGGCCTTGCACCGGAGCGCGAGGCAGACCTGCTCGCCCGTCTTGCCGACTGAGGTGCTGAGGGGAGGCACACCTGCGATCGGGACGCGAGAGAGGTCGCTTGCCGAGAGACGACGACGGCATGGCGCGAAGTTGACTTGCCGCACAACTCGACCGAGACATCGGGGATAGCGCGGCATTCGTACCGAAGGTGGCCTACCATCGTGGCTGGGATTTCTTCCGATCCGACCCCGGGGCCGCCACGAGTATGCCTGCTTTGAGCCTTGACCACACAGCTCGCTCAGGAGAGGCCCGAGCGACCCGCGTATCACTGGGTAGGTCGTTGGCGAGACTGCTCCTAGCCCGACGTGCGCTCGGTGACACAGATGGCGACCACGAGCCGGCGATGGGTTTCGTGTCACAGCTGGCGGGCAGGAGACCTGAGGCGACCGACGCAGCTCTTTACGCGCTGTCCGCTGCCTTCGCCGGCGCGACGATCGCTATGTCCACGATCGCGCTCTACCGCCAGTGGGCCGACATCGCGATCGGCCCCTATCTCGCCGCGGCGGCAGCCTCGCTGCTCATCGCGCGGCACCGGCGGAAGAGGAGGCTGCGCGGAGCCCGGGCCTTGGTGTTCGGCCTCGTCCTTCTCGGCGCGACCCTGGTCCCGTTGTCGCTCGAGGTGGTCTGGCACGCCGAGTCCCACTCGTCACTGTATGTGCAGCCGGAGGTCTCGGTCGTCCAGCAGGCGGCGTACCGCGCGACGCGGGGCGAAGATCCTTACCAGCTCGTGGTTGGACGGCACGATCGAGTCCTGCTCAACACGCCCGGGCTTCCTACCTACGAGAACTTCTTCCCCTACCTCCCCCTCATGATCGTGTTCGGGCTACCGAGCACGACAAACGAGCCGCTGCAACTGTCAGATGCCAGGATCTTCTTCAGCCTGGTGACGCTGCTCGTGGCGGGAGGCGCGCTTACGATGAGCAAGGCGTCGAAGGAGTCGAGGGTGCGCAGCCTGCAGGTGCTCGCGGTGCTACCGACGGCGGCGCTCCCGCTTGCTACCGGCGGAGACGACATGCCGATAATTGCCCTCCTTCTGCTCGGCTTGGTGCTCGCGCAGCAACGAAAACCTGGCTGGTCGGGCCTGGTGCTCGGCACCGTGTGCGCGATGAAGCTCACGGCGTGGCCGCTCGCCGTCCTTGCGCTGTTCGCCGCGCGGGCAAAGGACGGGACACGGTCTCCGGGCCGGATGGCGGCAGGGATGATCGTCATCGGGGGAGCTGTCGTGATCCCGTTCGTACTGCGGGGGCCGCATGCTTTCTTCGAGAACCTCATCCTCTTCCCGCTCGGCCTCTCGGGCGTTCCGACACCGGCAGCGAGCCCGCTTCCCGGTCACATCCTGGTGACGTGGTTTCCTTTCCTGCACCGGATCCTTCCGGTGTCGGCAGCAGTAATCGGCGCAGCCGTGCTCGGCATCTACCTGTGGCGCCGGCGTCCGACGACTGCTTCTGAGGTCGCCACGCTGGCCGGTTGGGTGATGCTGGCAGCCATCCTTGTGGCGCCAGGAGTCCGGTTTGGTTACCTGCTGTACCCCGTCAACTTCTTTGTCTGGGGCTGGATGCTCCGCGACGATCGAGACAGGCGAGCAGCCGCGGGTCCGCGGTATCAGGCGCCAGACGAGTACGGTCTGCAGGCATCACCGGCGACCGTCCCTTAACCCTGTCGAGACCGCGGCCGCGAGCGGCCGAGAATCTCGTCGTGACGCATGACTGAGAACGCGTTGCGCCAGCTCTACGAGGATCCGGCGACGCAGCTCAGCTCCGGGCTCGAACGCGCCCGACGACAGGCGGGCACCCTTGCCGGCATACTCGCGGCGTCGGGACGCTCGCTCAGGTGCGTGGACATTGGCTGTGGCGATGGTATGGCGATGTCCGTGGCCGCCGCGGCCTGCGCGGATGTCGCAAGCCACTCGTTGGACATCGTCGGCTTCGACTGGTCCATGGCAGCGTCGCGACAGGCCGTCGACCGTGGTTTGGCGGTCGCGCAGGCATCGCTCACTGCGCCGGGGCTGCCCCTTGCGGCTGAGAGCGTGGACATCGTCATCATGAGCGAGATAATCGAGCATCTCGTCGATACCGACGCAGCCCTGAGGGAAGCGTGGCGTGTCCTCGTGCCTGGAGGGTCCTTGCTCCTGTCTACTCCCAACCTCGCGGCTTGGTACAACAGGGTCCTGTTGGCCATTGGAGTTCAGCCGCTCTTCACGGAGGTGAGCCTGCGTGCGATATACGGACGGCCAGGAACCGCTGTCGTGGGCCATCTCCGCGCCTTCACGTTGCGAGCTCTGGTGGGGCTGCTCCGGGCGTGCAGCTTCGTCGACCTCGAGGTGAGCGGCGCGCCGTACCACGATGTTCCGTGGCCCTTCGGTCCGCTCGACCGGCTGCTCTGTCGGACCCCGAGCGTGGCATCGATCCTCCTCGTGTCGGCCAGGCGGCCCGGTTGATCGCCTCGTAAGGAGCGAGGCGGGCACCGACGCGAGCACCGACGCCACGGCGATCGATGAGCTTCGCCCGCCTCGCCCCGCTGCGGGCGCTCGCAGGGGCACTCTCGGAGCGCGCTCGCCGATGAATGTCGTGGCGACGAGCTTCGCGAGTCGGTTTCCCATGGGAGGCTGGCGCAGTGGCACAGGCGATGCTCGGTGATCTCGGGGTCTTTCATCACCATCTTCCGCGCGACCTCGTCTCGATCGTCCTGCTCTCGCTCGCGAGCGCGGCCTGCTACGGGATCGCCGCGGTGCTCCAGCATCGCGAAGCAATCCAGCACAAGCCGGTCCCGGCCCGCCTCGGGATTTTGGGCCACCTCGTTCGCCGACCGGTCTGGCTCGCCGGTGGGGCGCTGGACGGGATCGGCTACGTGCTTCAGTTCCTCGCGTTACGTCGCGGCTCCCTGGCTCTGGTCGAGCCCCTCCTCGTCCTCAGCCTCGTCTTTGCACTGCCTTTCGCGTCGCGTCTCGACCATCGCAGGATCGCGACGTCGGAGGTGCTGTCCGGCATTCTCATCGTCGGCGGGCTCGTCACGTTCTTGGAGTGCGCACGCCCGGCGCTCGGTCGTCCGAGCGCGACGCCCATCCAGTGGCTTGTCTTGAGCCTCGCCATCGCCGGCAGCTGTTCGGTCCTCGTGCTGGCCGCCGGTGGGGGAAAGTCACCGCGCGTCGCGGTCCTGTACTCCGCGGGCGCCGGAATCCTCTTCGGCTACGTCGCAGCGGTGACCGAGCGGACTGGTCACCTGCTCGACCAGGGAGTCCTTCATGTGCTCGTGACCTGGCCACCGTACGCGCTCGTCGTCACGGCCGTCGTGGCCCTGTGGCTCACCCAGAGCGCGTTCAATGCCGGAATGCTACGGCTCTCGCTTCCGACCCTGACGGTGGGACAGCCGCTCGTCGCTCTCGCCATCGGAATTGGTTTCTTTGGCGAGCACATACACACCCGCGGGTTCGATCCGGTGCTTGAGGCCATAGGGCTCGCCGTTATGACCGTGGGCGTGTACGCCTTGACGAGGTCACCTTCTCTTACCGCGCTCCCATAACGACGGGCGCCGGAAGGCTTCTTCTCGCGACACCTCACGAGCTCACTGCCAAGGGGGCCATGTCCGTGTCAAGGGTCGCCCGGCCGACAAAGCGCGATCGCCGGCGGATCGACCGCTTCCGGTTGGGTTAGCCCGTGTCCTCAGTGCGCACTCGTCTCATGGTTCGTGTGACCTGGGGGTTCGAGTTGGAACGTCGAGTGCGCGACGTCGAAATGACCGAGTAGGCATGCCTGCAGCTGGTCGAGTATCTCGGGTGCCTGCCCGTCGACGAAGCAATGGCTGCTCACGGTAATGTGGGCCGAGAGCGCAGGGAGGTCTGAGGTTACGACCCATGCGTGCAGGTCGTGTATCTCAGTGACCTGAGGAAGCTGCAGCAGGTGAGCTCTCACCTCCGTGAGATCCATATGGGCCGGGGCCCCTTCGAGCAGCACCCTGCCGGAGTCGCGGAGAAGTCGCCAGCCCGCCAGCAACATGAGCGACGTGACACCGAGCGCGGCGATGGCATCGGCTCTCTCGAAACCCGTGACCACGATCACGATTCCGGCGACAGCGGTTCCAAGGAACGCCCAAAGATCGGTGAGCAGGTGGGCGAAGGCGCCCGCGATGTTGAGGCTCGCGCGGTTCGCCTTCGCGAGGACGAGCGTGGCTGTGAGGTTCACCCCGACGCCCGCGATTGCCACCCCGACGAGGACTGATCCGGTGACCTGGTCGGGGTGAAGTAGGCGTACGATCGCCTCGAACGCGATCAGACCGGCAATCACTACAAGGGCGACGCCGTTGGCGGCAGCAGATACGACCTCGGCTCTCTTGAGCCCGAAAGTCCAGGTGTCAGTCGCACGGTGCTCTGCCAACCGACTGGCCCAGATTGCCATCGCGATCGCTCCTGCATCGGTGAGCATATGCCCGGCGTCCGCGAAGAGTGCGAGCGAGCCGGACGCGACCGCTGTGACGATCTCGGCGACCATGAAAAGGGCGATCAACAGGAGCGCAATCGCGAGGTACCGTCTCTCGGAGCTTCGAGTCGCGATCGACTCCTGGGCAGAAAGACCACCATGTCCGCCTGCGTCAGCGGGCTCCGTCGCGGCTGTGCGAGACCCGGAGTGCTCGTGCTCGGCGCCGCACTGGCTCTCCGAATCTGCAGTGGCTTCTGCGTCCCGGCGCGAGATGGTCACGCGCTCGAATCCCCCGTGAGCTCGGCCGGCTCTGCACCGGAGCGGGCACCGGCTTGGGCCTGATCACCGGCTTGGGCCTGATGGCCGGCATGGGCCTGATGGCCGGCATGGTCGAGCGCTTCGATCAAGAGGCCGCTCACATGGTCATCGTTGGTTGAGTAGAACGCGAAGGTTCCCTCACGTCTCACCTTGACGAGCTTCGCCAGTCGCAGCTTGGCCAGGTGCTGCGAAACAGCCGGCTGGGAGGCCCCGACGAGCTCTGCTAGGTGTGCAACCGAAGACTCTTCGTGCAGCAGGGCCCAGAGGATCTTGATCCGGGTCGGCTCGGCAAGCATGCGGAAGCTGTCGCTCGCGAATCCGACCTGCTCGTCAGTTGGCATCGCAAATTCTGCGCCACGGCTCTCAGGAGCATGCACACCTGCTTGCATACGCATACATGGCTACATTAGCGCGAATACCCAGCCGGACCCAGCGCGGTCTACCGCGGGGCTGCTACGTGCCGGCGGATCCGGGTCGCTCGATCGTCGCCATGACCTCGACGTGCTCTGTCATCGGGAACAGATCGAACGCCCGCAGAGCCGTCAGAGCCCAACCGCTGTCGAGAAGTACTCGCAGATCCCTCGCGAACGTTGCCGGGTCACAGGCCACGTAGACAATCCTGCGCACTTTCTCGAGCGCGCCGAGAGCGGCTGCCACCTGCTTGCCGGCTCCTTGACGCGGAGGGTCGAGAACCACGACGTCGGTGCCGCGAAGCTCGCGCGCGACAAGCTCTGGCGTCACGCGCTCACAGAGCACGTCGACGTTCGGCCAAGAAGCCATGTTCCGGTAGGCGTCGTCAGCCGCACGAAGGTCATGCTCGACTGCCAGGACATGCCCGGAGACACCGGCGGCATCAGCGAGTAGTGCCGTGAAGAGCCCGACGCCCGCGTACAGGTCGGCCGCGGACTCTCCTTCCTGCAGATCGGCGGCGGAGCAAAGCGCATCGCCCAGGACACGAGGTGCCCCGACATGGACCTGCCAGAAGACCCCGCCGCCGACGACGAAACGATGCCGGCCGGCGGTCAGCTGGAGCTCGCTGGGCTCACGCAGCACCCGCCCGTCGAGTACCAGACCTCCATCGAAGCGGGGCAGGTCCGGGCGCGTTTGCCTTTGAGACTCGACGCTCACCGTCAGCTCGCCACCAGGGACGGGAGCAAACACCTCGACTTCCGCGGCACCCCGCCATGTCATCTTCTCGGGAGCCAGCCGTCTGATCGCCGGCCCTGCGACCGGGCAGCTGTCAACGGGCTGTATCTCGTGCGACCTGTAGCGACGAAACCCAAGTCGACCCTGTGGTAGGACTGCGTAGCGCGCCCGAGTCCGCCAGGCGAGCCCGTTCTCGTCGCCCGGGACGGCTTCGACTGTCAGCTCCCAATCAAGGCCCGCCAGGTGCCTCAGCTGCTCTGTCACCAAAGCGGCCTTGACCTCACGCTGCGCTGCAAGAGCCATGTGCTGGAAGTCGCACCCGCCACAGCGCCCCGGTCCCGAGTGTCGGCAGGGAGGTTGCACCCGAGCCGAGGCTGGATCCAGGATCGTGATCGCGTCGGCCCGCACGAACGACCTCGCCACTTCCGTGATCCGCGCGAGCACGCGTTCGCCGGGAATCGAGTGGCGGACGAAGGCCACCCGACCATCGCTCAGGTGAGCAACGCAGGCACCACCGGCCGCGGGCTTGCCGACGACGAGCTCGACGAGACCGTCGTCGGGGTGATGAACAGAGCGTTGCAGGTCCGACGGGTCAGTCGTCAGGAGGCTTCCGAGCTGCTCGAAACCCGCCCCGCGGCCCGCTGCAGGTGACTCTCCCCGTCTCGCTCGCTCTCCCTGTGCCCGGACCAGGCGGTAAGGCGAGTGCGGAAGTCCTCGACCTTACGGGGCCGTCTTCCAGATTGCAGTTGCCTGGCACAAGCGTCTAGTGCCAGGTGTCTCCCGTCCAGGAGGCCGAGCACGACTGTCCTGTTGGGCGCCCGCGCCACCGCGCTCTCGCCCAAGCCGACGTCGCCTATCTGGGATCGCTCGACGCGATGGGTGGTAAAGAGGTTACGAACCTGTATCTCCTCGCCGCGCACGATGACGGCAATATGGAGGAGCCTGTAGAAATAGCCGATCCACACGGCGAGAGCCAGGCCGGCGAGAGCGGCCCAAGGCGTGGCACGGCCGGCGAGCGCAACAGTGACTACCGCGGCGACAAACGTTCCTACGAGGAAGACACAGAGCTGCAGGAGCCTCGTGCCCATCGGCATCCTTATCTCGATCTCGGGACCTTGCGGCTTGGCTTCGGTAGTGATCACTGTGGGCATTTTGGCAACGATCCTGACCGTAGTGGTGGCTTTACCGGACGGCAGTTCCCACACCGTAGCCGAGCCCACCTTCTCCGCCGGGGCACTGGACGGCATCGTGCTCGGGTCGCAGTCGTGAACCACTACCGTCGGGACCGTGACGGACAATGCTCCAACCATCAAACGCGCGCTCACCACGTCGCCGACACCTGGCAAGGTGCTCGTAGTCACAGCCCACCCGGACGACGTCGACTTCGGAGCGGCCGGCACCGTAGCTTCGTGGACCAAAGACGGAGCCGAGGTCGCGTACTGCATCATTACTGACGGTGCGGCCGGATCGGTCGAGCGCGGCGTCGGCGTCGGTGAGCTCCAACGCCGACGCCAAGCCGAGCAGAGGGCCGCGGCCACCACCCTCGGCGTGAGCAGCGTCACGTTTCTCGGCTATCCCGACGGCCGGCTGGAGGTCACCTACGAGCTTCGCCGCGAGGTGAGCCGCGTCATCCGCCAGGTGCGCCCCGAGCGGGTCATCTGCCAATCGCCGGAGCGTAATTGGGAGCGAATCCGCGCCAGCCACCCCGATCATCTTGCGGCGGGAGAGGCGGCTCTCGAGGCCGTCTACCCCGATGCCCGTAACCCCTACGCGCACCCCGAGCTGCTTGCCGCCGGGCTCGAGCCCTTCGAGGTGGGCGAAGTGTGGCTGATGGCGTCGCCGCGACCCGACACCTTCGTCGACATAACTGCCTTCATGGACCTCAAGATCTCTGCGCTTAGGTGCCACCAGAGCCAGATCGCCGACACCGACCGTCTTTCAGATCTCGTGCGCGACTGGGGTAGCTCGACAGCCGAGGTCGCGGGTCAACCCGAGGGCAGCTATGCGGAGGCGTTCCAGGTGGTCGATACCCACTGACGGCCCCCGGCTGACGACGTTGCGGATTCGGGCCGGCCAACACGAGCTGAGCCACCGAGGCCTCAGGTTCAGGTGGCGCCGAGCTCCCTCCTCACCACCCGTCGTTGGCCTACGCTAGAGCTCATCTCCAACGCCGCCGATGCCCGGAGCAGCGAGATAGCTGCAGATGGTGAGACCGCCACGATCGCGGCTGCAAAGAACGGCAGCCGAGCCGCAGTCGAAACTCTCGTCAGGCGACATTATGACCAGTGTTACGCGCTAAGTCGCCGCCTGACCTGCGACGAAGATCAGGCGCTTGACGCCACCCAGGAGGCCATGATCTTTGTGGCGCGGGAATTGCCTGCTTTCGATGAGCGCGGCGAGCTCTCGACGTGGATCTACCGCGTTACTACCGACGCGATATTCGAGGGGACGAGCCGCCGGAGCGGCACCGCCGGGCGAAGTGCCAGGACCGCGGGGGCCCCTGGGCAAGCCCCCTCGCTGCCTTTCGCGGCCTCTCTCCCTGCCGGCACAGTGGGAGGGCGCCCTGCCGGCAGAGTGGGAGGGCGCGAGCCGGGCTTCGACCTCGACGGTGCGCTCGGCAAGCTGTCCGAGGAGCAGCGCACAGCAGTCGTGCTCCGTGACATGCTCGGCCTCGAGTACCCCGCGATCGGGCAGGTGATGCTCCAGCCTGTCGGCGCAGTGGCAAGGCTCGTGGCAGGAGGGCGCCTGTCACTGCTCGAGGCGCTCGAGGTCGCCAAGGGCGCGATCACTGCTCCATCGCGCGCGCCGGATGAGCCATCACGCGCGCCGGATGAGCCATCACGCGCGCCGGA
>CAZAMA010000009.1:13640-32557 GCA_964485645.1 uncultured Acidimicrobiaceae bacterium
CGCGCGCCGGATGAGCCATCACGCGCGCCGGATGAGCCATCACGCGCGCCGGAGGAGCTCGAGGAGCCGGCCATGGCGCGAAGGCCGTCGAGGGGGCTTGGACCCGAAGCCAGCGAGCACCCGGATGAAGTCGAGCTCTCCGTCTTGCTCGACTCCGCCTCGCCGCCCGAGCGAGCACAGATCTTGCGGTCCCACCTGGATGGTTGTCAAGCCTGCGAGCGCCGCGTGGACCGCTTCAGAGCGGCGCGCGGCGCAATCTCTGCTACCGGTCTACCGCTGGCTCCGCGCGGAGCGCGCGATCGCGCGGTTGTCGCCGCGGCATTCATTACCTCGCTCTCCTCAGTCGCCAAGGTCGCACGCGACATTACCTATCCCTCCGGGAAGCCGGCCGCTCGAGAACGCGTCTCGGCCGTAGGAGCGCCGGGGACCGCCAGCTCAGGAGCGCCGGCAGCAAGCATGAGCGGCTCGGCCGCGGACGACGACGTGCCTGGGGTGACGCGCCGCTCGCCGCCGGGACGCGCGGGGCGAGCGCCAGCTCGAACGAGGGGCGTGACGTCGCTCCTCGTGTTCGGCGCCGTGATGCTGGCCGCCCTCGGCGGTGGTCTGGTTGTCTCCCTCGGGCAAGGACGCACGGCGAAGCCGAGTGCCGGTGCGAGCGGGCAGAGTGCAGGTCACCACGCAGCACAGGCTCCGCCTTCGAGCCCGCCGACGCGGGTACGGACGGTAACCCAGGAGAGCCCGGGGCCCGCCTTAGGCGCCTTGGTGCTGCAGCTGCGGCCCCAGATGGGCGCCGCCGGCTGTGCACGAGCACTGCGTCGCCTCGAGAGCGTCAACGGCGTGTTCGCGGTCCTCAACCCACCGCCATCCAAGTCTACGGTGGTCGGCTCGCCCCCGATCACCGGTAGAAGCACTGGCTGTGTAAGGCTCGGGCCTTCCTTTGCAGCTCTGTGGAGCGGTGACGTCGAGCACTTAGCTCTCGACGCCTCGCCGGCGAATGACACGGCGACGAGGGTTGGCCCCGCGGTCGCGGTCGTGATCGACGTTACGAGCTCAGCCGTGACGCGCCCATCCGCCCTCAAGCGTGCAGAGCACGCCCGGCGGGTGATAGACGTCGTCGCCGAGGGCGCCGACGTCGGCACGGCAGAGATCGGGCGGGGATCGAGAATCACCCTGCACGTCACCCGGTCAGTGGCAGCTTTCGTCCTTCGTCATCTCTCTCCGGCTCTGCCGCGCGCCAAAGGCTGACCGCCCGCGGGCGGTGTACGCGCCCGCCTCTGTCCAGCCTCGCTCGATCCGGCGGTATACCCCATGCGACGCTACGGGACACATTGTGCAAGGTTGGAGACCATGAAAATAGGAATTCTCGGAGGTACGGGACCAGCCGGAAAGGCGATCGCCGCTCGGCTCGCTTCAGTCGGATTCGACGTCCGCATCGGCTCGCGCCAGGCCGAGCGGGCTGCAGAGACTGCCGCCGAATTGCGAGACAAGTGGGCGGGGCGGGAGTTGGCGCTGTCGGGTGTCCTCAATGAACGGGCCTGCGACGCGGACCTGGTGATCCTCGCGACGCCATGGGACGGCGCCGCGCCGCTCGCCCGGTCCCTGGCAGCCGAGCTCGACGGCAAGGTACTCATATCGATGGTCAACGCGCTCGGGAAAGTGGGCGACGAGCTGCTGGCCCTCGTGCCTCCAAGCGGGTCGATAGCTCTCGCTGTACAGCTTGCGGCACCCCGGGCACTTGTGGCGGGCGCCTTTCACCACCTGCCAGCCAGAGTCGTGGCCGACCTGTCTCAGAGTCTCGACGCCGACGTACTTGTGTGCTCCGATCATCTCGAGGCAACTGCTGCCGCCGTCGAGCTGAGCGGGAGAATTCCGGGATGCCGCGGAGTTGACGCAGGCTCGCTTTCCACCGCCGCTGCCATCGAGGCCTTCACTGCCGTGCTCATCGGCATCAATATCAAGCATCGAGCGCACGCGAGCATCAGGCTTACGGGCCTTTCGTCCGGGAAAGGCTCCGAGCGGTGATGCGCCTCTACGACACAGCTCGCATGGCAATCGTGCCATTCGAGCCCGGCCCTGTCGTGACGATGTACACCTGTGGCATCACTCCCTACGATGCCGCGCACCTCGGTCACGCCATGGTTTACGTGACATTCGACGTGCTGCAGCGGCGCCTTCGCGACCTCGGCCACCGCACGGACTGCGTGCGCAACATCACCGACGTCGACGACGACATACTCCGCAAGGCCCGAGAGCTTGGCGTGCATTACCTGGACCTTGCGGCGGGCGAGATCGCCCAATTCGACAAGGACATGCAAGCCCTCAACCTCCTGCCCGCGATGAGTGAGCCCCGTGCCACCTCGGCGATCCCTGACATCCTCGGCTTCATAGGGATGGTGCTCGATTCCGGTCATGCCTACCGCGCTGGCGGAGCGGTCTATTTCGACGTCTCCTCATTTCCTAGTTTCGGCGAGGTGAGTCACCTGGACCGCTCACAGATGCTCCTCCTCGCACAGGAACGCGGGGGCCGGCCGGACGACCCGTTCAAGGACGACCCCCTCGATTTCGTGCTCTGGCAGCCGTCGGCAGACGGCGAGCCGGCCTGGGACTCTCTTTGGGGAAAGGGGCGGCCCGGCTGGCATATCGAGTGCTCCGCCCTGGCGTTGCGCGAGCTCGGGACAACGATCGACCTCCATGGCGGCGGCGACGACCTCGTCTTTCCTCACCACGAGTGCGAAGCGGCACAGTCAGAAGCGGCCACGGGCAAGACGTTCGTCCGTCACTGGATGCACGTCGCGATGGTGCGTCTCGGCGGCGAGAAGATGTCGAAGTCGCTCGGCAACCTCGTGTTCGTGCATACCCTTCTTGAACGGTACGACCCGGCTGCCATCAGGCTCGCCCTGCTCGCACAGCACTACAGAGTGTCGTGGGACTTCGACGGAGCCCTGGTCCAGGAGGCAACAGCGCGTCTGGAGCGATGGCGGTGCGCGGGCGACGGAAGCGGGGGCCTCGAGGAGGCCAGGGAGCGGCTGGACGACGACCTGGACTCCCCAGGTGCACTCAGGGCAATCGACCGCGCTGCCACGCTCGGGCAAGGCGTGAGCCGTGCGGCAGCCCTTCTCGGCGTGAAGTTGTAGAGCGCGCGCGGACCCTCGCCGGCGCTGCGTCGGTCGTAGCTGGTGGCGTACCCTCTAAATTGAACCGATGCCCGGCGATATCACTCTCATCCTCCCTGACGGCAACGAACGATCCCTGCCTGCAGGTTCGACGGGCATGACGCTCGCGAAAGCGATTGCGCGAAGCGTCGAACGCGACGCCGTAGCCGTCCGGGTCAACGGAGAGCTCTGGGATCTGAACCGCGCGCTTCCCGGGCGCGCCAAGGTCTCGGTCATCACCGCCGGGACGGAGGAGGGACGGGCGGTACTTCGTCACTCGACGGCCCATGTGCTCGCACAGGCAGTGCTGGCTCTCTGGCCAGGAGCGCACTTTGCGATCGGACCGTCGATCGCGGACGGCTTCTACTACGACTTCGAGCTGCCCGAAGGTCGCCACTTCAGCGACAACGACCTCGAGGTCATCGAGGCGCGCATGCGTCAGATAGTCGCCGAGGCACAGCCGTTTGTCCGCGAGGAGCACTCCATCGACGAGGGACTCGAGCTGTTCGCCGACCAGCCCTACAAGCAAGAGATCATCGAGGGTGTCGCCCAGCGCGTCGGCGACGAAACGATCGCCGAGGAGGCCGGTGGCGCCGACGGCACTGTCACGGCCTACCGCAACACCGACTCCTTCGTCGACCTGTGTCGCGGGCCGCATGTCCCAGGTACCGACCGGCTCGGACATTTCAAGCTGATGCGAGTGGCAGGGGCCTACTGGCGGGGTGACGAGCACCGCCAGCAGCTGCAGCGTATCTACGGAACGGCCTTTGAGTCCGAGAAGACCCTGACGGAGCACCTTTCGCGCCTCGAGGAGGCGGAGTTGAGAGATCACCGGCGCCTCGGTGCCGAGCTCGACCTCTTCTCCTTCCCGAGCGAGCTCGGATCCGGCCTGGCTGTCTTTCATCCAAAAGGCGGCCTCATCCGCAAGATCATGGAGGACTACTCTCGCCGGCGGCACGAAGAAGCCGGCTACGACTTCGTCAACAGCCCCCACATCACAAAGGCCGAGCTGTTCGAGACCTCGGGGCACCTCGAGTGGTTCGCCGAGGGGATGTTCCCCCCGATGGAGCTCGACGAGGGGCAGAAGTACTACCTGAAGCCGATGAACTGCCCGTTCCACATCCTCATCTTCAAAAGCCGCCAGCGGTCTTACCGTGAGCTGCCGATGCGGCTTTTCGAGTTCGGGACGGTGTACCGCTACGAGAAGTCAGGCGTGATCCATGGCCTCACCCGGGTCAGGGGGATGACGCAGGACGATGCTCACATATTCTGCTCGCGCGAGCAGATGACCGGAGAGCTCGAGTCTCTTCTCAGCTTCGTCCTCGACCTCCTGCGCGATTTCGGCTTGGACGACTTCTACCTGGAGCTCTCGACCCGGCCGGAAGCTAAGGCCGTGGGCTCTGACGAGGACTGGGCCGAGGCGACCGAGGCGCTCCGCGTCGTGGCGTCGGCCATGAACCTCGAGCTCGCGATGGACGACGGTGGTGGATCCTTCTACGGCCCGAAGATCTCGGTCCAGGCCCGTGACGCGATCGGCCGCACCTGGCAGATGTCGACGATCCAACTCGACTTTCAGCTCCCACAGCGGTTCGCGCTCGAATACGTCGGCGCCGACAACAGCCGTCACCGCCCGATCATGATCCACCGAGCGCTCTTCGGATCCGTCGAGCGGTTCTTCGCCGTGCTCGTAGAGCACTACGGAGGCGCCTTTCCGATGTGGCTGGCACCGCTCCAGGTGCGAGTCGAGCCGGTCCGCAACGACCACGAGAGCTATGCCGCGGAGGTAGGTCAGGCCCTATCGGCAGCTGGGGTGCGTACGGAAGTCGAGCTGGCCAGCGAGCCGCTCGGAGCGCGTATCCGTCGCTCGAAGCTGGAGAAGATCCCTTACATCCTTGTCGTGGGCGACGCCGACATCGCAGCCGGCACCGTAGGCGTGAACGGTCGGGGAGACGCCGCCCCCGTACGCGACGTGCCGTTGGCCGAGTTCGTGGCACGAGCCGCGACAGAGGCGATGCAGCCGACACGGGGACCGTCGGCGTGAGCCTCGGGCATCTCTGGGCGGGATGGAGGGATTCCTACGTGAGCTCCGCGAGCACTGAAGGCGGGCTCGCGAAGGGAACGAGCGGATCGTCGCCAACTGCCGCGGCCGCTCGGGCCGACAAGGGCGAGACGGCTGGAGAGGACTGTGTCTTTTGCACCATCGCTTCGTCCGAGCTCCCCGAGGAAACCACCTACGTGGTGTGGTCGAGCCGCACCGTCGTGGCGGTGCTCAACGCCTACCCCTATGCTCCCGGTCACCTACTCGTCATGCCGCGCCGGCACCTAGGTGAACTGGCCGACCTGGAAGACGACGAGTCGGCATCTCTGTGGACTTCGGTGCGAGCTGCCGTTGCTGCCGTGAAGACTGCTTATGCACCCGACGGGCTCAACATCGGCATCAACCTCGGTCGCGCTGCCGGTGCCGGCATACCCCTCCACCTCCACGTCCATGTCGTGCCGCGGTGGAACGGTGACACGAACTTCATGACCGCGACGGCCGAGACACGTGTTCTGCCAGAAGCACTCTCGGTGAGCTGGCAGCGGCTGCGTGCATCATGGGCCGCCTAGGCGACGGCATGGCCGAGGGGGATGACGGCAGCGTTGCCCCCCTTGTGCGCTCCTCA
The DNA here is from genome assembly GCA_964485645.1 of uncultured Acidimicrobiaceae bacterium. Lineage (GTDB taxonomy): Bacteria > Actinomycetota > Acidimicrobiia > Acidimicrobiales > Bog-793 > JAKACA01. The sequence goes on from CAZAMA010000009.1 coordinate 19,456, forward strand.
CGAAAGCCTCCCGTCGACTGGGCCCGGGTGGCGATCGAGGGTGACCAGCTGGTTGTCCGTCTCGACGGCTGGCGAGCCGTCTGGGCGGTCAAGCGCACTCTCCGGCTCCCCGTGAGCTCGGTCGTCAAGGTATCTGTCGATTCTGGCGCGTACCAGCAGATCAGCACCCGGTTGCGCAAGTCCCGCCGGCCGCCGTCGCTGCTCTTCAAGCTAGGCAGCCAGCACGGCTACGACGGGTGGTCGTTCTGGGCGAGTGGCTGGGGGAGAAACACCGTCGTAGTCGAGACGACAGGCGTCCGCTACCGGTTCTTGGTCGTCGAGGTGAGCGATCCGACGAGACTCGTGAGGACGTTGAGAGAGGCTGCCGGCCTCGAGACGAAGGAGGAGGGGCGCAACGGCCGACCAGCAGAGGGCGACTGAGTCACGACCGCACGTCTACGCCTGGCCGTGTGCCGCCTTGGCGATCTTGTCGGCCAGTTGTGCCGGGACGACCTCGTAACGGTCGTGAGCCGTCGTGAAGCGACCTCGACCGCCGGTGAGCGAGCGCAGGTCGGTGGCGTAGCGCATGATCTCCGAGGTGGGCACGAGGGCGATGACGACCTGCTCGTCGCCCGAGCCAGCCTCAGTCCCGAGCACCCGTCCTCGCCGGGAGTTGAGGTCTCCGAGAACCTCTCCCTGCGTATTGGCAGGCACGGAGATCTCGAGGCGGGAGATCGGCTCGAGCAGCACGGGCCCGGCGTTTCCCAAGGCTTCTCGAAACCCGATGGATCCCGCCATCTTGAAGCTCATCTCCGACGAATCGACCGCGTGGTACTTGCCGTCGTAGACCGTCACCTTCACGTCGACTACCGGAAAACCGAGAGGGCCGCCTGTGGCCATGGCCTCCTGCACGCCCTTCTCGACAGCAGGTATGAACTGGCGAGGAATCGCCCCCCCGACGATCTCGTCGGAAAACTCGAAACCGGTACCGCGTTCGAGAGGCTCGACGCGTAGGTTCGCGACGCCGTACTGGCCGTGCCCGCCTGTCTGCTTCTTGTACTTGCCCTCGGCGGCGGCGGTCTTCGTGATCGTCTCGCGGTAGGGGACCCTGACCGGCTCAGTCTCGACCTCGACTCCGAACTTCCGCTGCAACTTCTCGCACACGATCTGGAGGTGAGTGTCACCCATGCCCGCGAGGATCGTCTGGTGAGTCTCGTCATCTCGCCGGAGTGAGAGGGTCATGTCCTCCTCCTGCAGCCGATGCAGGGCCGTCATCAGCTTGTCCTCGTCCCCTTTTGCCCGCGGGCGCACCGCAATTGCGAGCAGGGGAGTGGGAGCGGGTCGGGTCTCGATCACGACCGGGCTGCCTTTGGGGGCGAGCGTGTCCCCGGTTCGCGCGTCGGCCAGTTTTGGAACCGCGATGATGTCACCGGCCTGGGCTTCAGTTATCGGTGCTGCCTCCTTGCCCCTCAGAAGCTGGAGGCCGTGCAGGCGCTCTTCTCCATGGGTGCGCGAATTGACGAGGGTGGTATCGGGGCGGATAGTGCCCGAAAGGACGTGGAGAAGAGAGATCTTGCCGACGTAGGGATCGGCCACTGTCTTGAACACCCGCGCGAGAGGTGAGCCCGCCGGGTCGAGGCTCACCTCTACCGCCTTGTCGCCTGCAAGGACTCGCACGCCGCGACGCTCGAGTGGGCTCGGTCCGATCTCACAGATGAGCTCGGCCAGCCGGTCGACACCGATCCCCCTCGACGCTGAACCGCAGACGACCGGGAACACTGTTGCCGACGCGACGCCGTGCGCGAGGGTGGACTCGAGTTGCTTGGCCGAGGGGATCTCACCGTCGAGGTACCGCTCCATCAGGTCGTCATCGGCAACGACGATCCCTTCCACGAGCGCTTCGCGGACGCGGTGCTCGATGTCGGACATGTCCGAGGGGATCTCACCGCTCACCGGGGTACCGCCGTCGTAGGTGATAGCGGTGTCGGTCAGCAGATCCGCAACGCCCCGAAACGCGACCTCGTGGCCAATCGGCAACTCGAGGGGGGCGATTCCCGCGCCGAACAGTCCTCCGAGCTGGGCGAGAGTCCGCTCGAAGTCGGCACGCTCCCGATCGAGCTTGTTGATGTAGACAAGGCGCGGGAGGCCGAGCTCGGCAGCCATCTTCCAGACCAGCTCGGTGTTGACCTCGACGCCCTCGACGGCGCTGACGACGACGACGGCAAGGTCGGCCACCGAGAGACCCGCCTCGACCTCGGCCACGAAGTCCGCGTAACCCGGCGTGTCGATCACGTTCACGCGGAACTCGCCTACTTGAAGCGGCGCCATGGCCAGCGACACCGAGATACGGCGTTTGATCTCCTCCGGCTCGAAGTCGCAGACGGTGGTCCCGTCTTCGATGCGCCCAGGCCGGCTAATGGCGCCTGTGGACACGAGCAGGGCTTCGGCAAGTGTGGTCTTGCCGGCGCCGCCGTGGCCGACCAGGACGACATTGCGTATCTTCTCAGAGGGCACGGTGGCCACTGGAGACACCTCCTCGACGCGCCCGTCTCGCACCCCCTGCGGGAACGACCGGGTCGCTCGGCTCCAGAGCCTACCTACACTTCGCCGTGCAGGGCAGGGCCACGGTGAGCTCGTAGTCGGACAGGGCAACGCACCGGGTCCCCGAATCGTGGCTACCCACCGAGTAGTTGGTATCATGGCAGTGGTGGTTAGAAAGCGATCTCGTGCCCGTGCCTCGGGGATACCAGGGCAGGGGAGGACGGTTCGACCATGATCGATGGCCACAGGACTGATGAGACCCAGGTAAGCGGTCGCGGGGAAGCCGCTGGGGCTGACGCTGTCGGGGGCGCGTCTCGACAAGACGAGGATGCCAAGCTCTCGTCCCAAGTTCAGCGAGGCGCTCTGTACCGCTCTTGTGCGCGCTTTTTGGCGAGTCTCGGGCCGAGGCTCGTCTCCCTAGGCGTCAAGGCCGACCAAGTGACGGTCATCGGCATTCTCCTGGCGGTCGCGACCGGTGCCCTCATAGGACTCGGCGATCTCTACGTCGCAGTCGTGCTTCTCACCGTCGGCGGCCTCATGGACACCCTCGACGGCGCTGTTGCCAAGGCCGCGGGAACGTCGTCTAAGCGCGGCGCCTTCTTCGACTCCGTGTCCGATCGCGTCTCGGATATGTTCATCTTTGGTGGTCTGGCGTGGTACTTCCTCGCCGGTCCCGGGCACGACCCAAAGCTCGCGATCCTCCCGATGGCCCTCCTGGGCGTGAGCAACACGATCTCCTACGAGCGGGCAAAGGCCGAGTCGCTGGGCTATACGGCCAAGGGGGGCTTGATGGAGCGCGCAGAGCGACTCATCGGTCTCGGCGTCGCGCTCCTCCTTCATTTCATACTGGTGCCTCTCGTCATCGCTCTGCTCGTCTTGTGCGCTGGGACAGGATGGCGTCGCTTCGCAAAGGTGTGGCATCAGGCAAGTGATGCGTCTCATCCGGCCAACGCTGGCGGACCGGCAATGGCTACAGCTCGCTTCGGACCTGGCAGTTTTTCTCGAAGTCGACCGGCGAGAGTGGAGTCCCGCTGGCGCGCCTGGCGCGATGCCGGGAACGGCTCGCAACGTCGGCGACGCGTCACTCCGGCGAGCCGGGCACGCTCCCGTCGGCGCGAGGAGCCACTTTCGATCCGTTTGCGCCGAGCGTTACGGACCGAGCTCGCTGGGGCCAGGGCCACTACACGCCGCGCCACCCGCTCGGGAGGCTCCCGCGGCGAGCGCGGACCTCAGGCAAGCGAGTCGCCAGCGCAACGCCGGCGCCGCGCTGGTCACTGACCCCTGTCGCGCTGATGCGGGCGAGAAGTCAGCCCCATTTCGTCCGGTCGACGACCGAGAGCCGGTTGGATCTCGTCACGGGGACGAGGTGAGCTCGGGGCCCGCTGGCCATAGCAGGGCTTACTGGACCTACCGTGGCCTGTCGGGTTTCATAAATGCACTTCCGAGCCCCCTGCTCGAGCCGGCCGCCCGCTTGGCCGGGTTGTCGATGTCGAGGCTTTGGCACCACAAAAGACCCGTGATCCGTGCAAACCTGCGCCGCGTCGTTGGGCCAGGGGTGTCCGAGGCAGCCCTGGAGAAGCTCGTCACCGACGCCTTCAACTCCTATGCGCGCTACTGGGTGGCGGGCGCTCGACTCACGTCGATGCAACCCGAGGAGATTCTCGAGAGCTTTTCGATCGATGGCTTCGAGCACGTCGAGGGGGAGGTCGAGAACAACCGGGGCCTTATCCTTGCCCTTCCTCACCTGGGCATCTGGGATCTCGGGGGCGCTTGGCTGACACTCAAGGGCTGCCCGATGACTACCGTGGTCGAGGCTCTCGAGCCGCCCGATCTCTTCGACTGGTTCCGCGCCCAGCGCGAGCAGCTTGGCCTCACTATTCACGAGCTCGGCCCGGGTACTTCTGGACGCCTCGTGACGGCACTTCGCGCGGGACGACTCGTCGGTCTCGTCGCCGACAGAGACATCGCTGGCAACGGCGTCGAGGTCGAGTTCTTCGGGGAGAGAACAACGCTCCCCGGCGGCCCCGCGGCGCTGGCACTTCGCACGGGCGCGTGCCTCTTCCCATCGATCGTGTACCAGAGCCGCGGCCTACGGGGTCATGGCGTCATCCTTCCCGCTCTCGAGATCAAGCGCTCCGGCGATCTGCGCGCCGACGTGAGCCGCGTCACCCAGATGCTCGCTCACGCGTTCGAGGGCCTCATCCGCCGAGCGCCCTCACAGTGGCACCTGTTCCAGCCAAACTGGCCAGATGACCGGGAAAAGTACGGTTGACCAGGGATCCTGTGAATATTTGAGGTGGGGCTCGCCGGCCAGTGCGCACGAGGCTCGGCTCCGCACGTCCTCGCTCTCCGGCTACGGGCGGGCTTTTGGGCAACCTTGTGCCCGAAGTGACCGGAGCGGCCGACTCTGGTCACTTACCGCACACAGATCGCCCCGCGCATCCGCGGAGCGGCCGACTCTGGTCACTTACCGCACACAGATCGCCCCGCGGACCCGCCGAGCGGGGCCCTTCTTCGGGCTCTAGCCTCGAGCCGTGAAAGTCGCGATGGTGTGCCCCTACGACCCGTCCGTTCCAGGCGGGGTCCAGGCGCAGGTGCTCGCGCTGGCCGTGGCGCTGCACAAGCGGGGTCTCGACTTGACTGTCGTCGCACCCGGCGCATACCGAGGCGTCGCTCTCCGAGACTTCATCGCCCCTGCTCGCGATAATGATCCGGGCTACCGGCTCGTCGGGATCGGCCGCAGCGTGAGCATCGCCACCAACGGCTCCAGGGCACCGGTCGCGCCGGGACCGGTAGCCATGAGCAGGACGGTTCGGGTGCTACGCGCCGAGCACCCCGACGTCGTCCACGTCCACGAGCCGCTTGCCCCCGGTGCTTCGCTCGGCGCGGTCATGGGCGGTCCGAGGCCGGTAGTTGCCACCTTCCACCGCAGCGACTCCGACCTCCTCTACCGTTGTGCCGGGCGCATCCTCCGTCCGGTGATCGGGAGGATCCATTCCGCCGTTGCCGTGTCCGACGCCGCACGAGACACTGCCGTCGCCGTCCTTGGCTCCCGGGTCGCCCATATCGGGTTGGTGCCCAACGGCATCGACCTCGGGCCGTATCTCCGACAGTCGTGTGACGCTGGCACGCCGCGAACCACGATGGCGGCGGGGCGGCGCCTCCAGGTGCTGTTCATCGGGAGGCACGAGGAGCGCAAGGGACTCCGCGTCCTTCTCGACGCCTTTGATCACCTAGGGACGACGGATCCCTCCTCCGCGTCGTCCTGTCGGCTTGTCGTCATCGGGCAGGGACCGCAGACCGGGGAATTGAGGGAGCGCTCTGGCGATCGCGACGACATCGAGTGGCGAGGGGCCGTAGACGACGCGGAGAAGTCCCGCTTGCTCGCCTGCTCCGATGTCTTCGTCGCCCCTTCGTTACGCGGTGAATCCTTCGGGGTCGTCCTCCTCGAGGCGATGGCGGCCGGCGTGGCTGTCATCGCGTCGGACATCCCGGGCTACCGACTCGTGGCTGCAGAAGGCGCCGAGCTCGTCCCGCCAGGTGACGTTCCAGCGTTGGCAGCCGCTCTCTCGGCCCTGCTCAGAGACGCTTCGACGCGCGCAGGGCTCGCGGCTCGCGGCGCCAGGAGAGCCCTCGCATACTCAATCGAAACTACGGCTGACAGTTACATCAGCCTTTACGCCAATGCCATGGCCAAGCAGCCGTAAGATCACGGGTAGTGCCGCCCCCTACGAGGTCCCGATCTCAGCGCGACCGGCAGCGCCACGACCCTGAGGAGCGCCTGCGGCGCAGTCGCGCTGCCCAGGACGCCGCTTATGAGGCAGCCAGAGTCGTGCTCGAGAGAGCGGCGGCCCGACGCGACACCGCGTGGCGAGACGCCGCGCGCGGCAACCGCCGCCGCGCCGTGCTCGTGCTGTCGTCCCCCGCGACCGTGGGTCTTGTGCTTTTGGCCATTGGCCTTGCGGTTTCGCCACTTCTGTTCGTCGGCGCCATCTGGATCGTCGCTTGGACCGCCATGGCACTTGTGCTGTGGGCGCGCGCGCCCGCCTCGCTCCTGGCCAAGATGGAAGGCCTGACCCCCGCGGATGCAGTCACGGCCGGCGCCCTCGGGGCGGTCGACGCCGAGCGCCTCATGGACCTGAGCGAAGGCATGTGCACGATCCTGGGGCTGCCGCTACCGCAGCTGCGCGTGCTGGTCGACGACGCGCCGAACGCCCTCGTCGTGGGGAGGCGGCACGACGACGCTGTGCTGGTGGTCACGGCCGGGCTCGTGAACCTGTTGAACCGCATCGAGCTCGAGGCCGTCATCGCCCACGAGCTGGCGCACGTCAAGCGGCTCGACATCGTCACCGGCACCCTCTCGTCGACGACGCTTGGGCAGTTCTTCTGCTCGCTAGGGGGTGCCCGGTCAACCAACTGGCTTCTCGGCTCCCATCGCGAGATAGGCGCCGACCTGGCCGGCGTCGCCACGACGCGCTATCCGCCGGGCCTGATCGGTGCTCTCGAGCGACTCGGGACGGTACCGGACGCGCGCCCGGCTTCGTTAGGGGAGGAGGTCCTGCGGCGCACCGCGCATGACTGGCTCGTCCCAGTGGGACCGGTAGGCGAGCCGGACATCGGTCTGAGCGCGGATGCCTTGGAGGAGCGGCTCGAGGTGCTGAGGGAACTGTGAGCGTCTGAAGCCCGTACAATAGGGTCATGGTCGTGCATTCAGTCTCTGGCGGCAAGGACATAGCGAACTCGCGGACAACGGGTACCGCGCGGGTCAAGCGTGGGCTCGCCGAGATGCTCCGCGGCGGCGTGATCATGGACGTGGTCAACGCCGAGCAGGCCAGGATCGCCGAGGACGCCGGCGCGGTGGCTGTCATGGCCCTCGAGCGAGTGCCTGCAGACATCCGCCGTGACGGTGGGGTCGCGCGAATGAGCGACCCGGAGCTAGTCGAGGGCATTCAAAATGCCGTCACGATCCCGGTCATGGCGAAAGCGCGCATCGGCCACTTCGCCGAAGCTCAGGTGCTCGAAGCTCTCCGAGTCGACTACATCGATGAGAGCGAGGTACTCACCCCGGCCGACGAGGCCTACCACATAGACAAGTGGAACTTCCAGGTACCGTTCGTCTGCGGTGCGACCAACCTCGGCGAAGCACTTCGGAGGATCAGCGAGGGCGCTGCGCTCATTCGCTCCAAGGGCGAGGCCGGCACCGGAAACGTCGTCGAGGCGGTACGCCACCTGCGCTCAATCACAGGAGACATCCGCAAGCTGACTACGGCCGACGCTGCCGAGCGCTACGGGTGGGCCAAGATGCTCCAAGCACCGATAGACCTCGTCGAGGAGGTCGCGAACGAGGGACGCTTGCCGGTTCCTCTCTTTTGCGCAGGCGGGTTGGCCACGCCCGCCGACGCGGCGCTCGTGATGCAGTTGGGAGCCGAAGCTGTCTTTGTGGGCTCCGGCATCTTCAAGAGCAGCGACCCGGGCCGGCGAGCACGCGCGATCGTCGAAGCGACCGCTCACTTCGACGACGGCGAGCTCGTGGCGAAAGTATCGCGGGGCCTCGGTGTCGCGATGGCAGGCAGCGAGATCGGGACGCTCGAAGTCAAGATGGCCGAGCGCGGCTGGTAGGTGGTGTCGTCGAGAGACGCGGCGCGCCCAGGCCTCTCGCCGAAAGTCGGTGTTCTCGCGCTCCAAGGTGATGTAGGGGAACACCTGAGCGTCCTCGAGCAGCTTGGTGCTTCGGCTGTGCCCGTGCGGCGGCCGAGCGACCTCGAGGGAGTCCGCGCATTGGTGCTGCCCGGCGGAGAGTCGACGGCGATATCGCTGCTGCTTGCCTCCTCGGATCTGCTGCCGGGACTCGAGAAGCTTGTTGCCGATGGCATGCCCATGCTCGGTACGTGCGCCGGAATGATCATTCTCAGCCGGCAGATTTTGGATGGCCGACCCGACCAGGTGTCACTTGGAGCGATTGATCTGGTCGTCAGGCGCAACGCCTTTGGACGCCAGCTCGAGTCTTTCGAGATGGAGTTGCCGGTCGTCGGGATCGATGGGGGCCCCATGCATGCGGTGTTCATCCGCGCGCCGATCGTCGAGTCGGCGGGGCCTCGAGTTGAAGTGTTGGCCTCGGTCCCGCTCGACCGGGCCGCAGGCGCACCCGCCCATCCGGTCGTGTGCCGGCAGGGCCCGGTCATCGTCGCCGCCTTCCACCCGGAGCTCTCTGGCGACGGACGGCTGCACCACATGCTCTTAGCGGAGATAGAAGCCGAGGGAGGCTGAGCGATGTCAGGTCATTCGAAATGGGCAACGACCAAACACCGCAAGGGTGCTGTCGACAAAGCCCGAGGCAAGTTGTTTGCGAAGCTCATACGCCAGGTCGAGGTCGCAGCTCGAGAGGGCGGTGGCGACGTGAATGCCAACGCCACCTTGCGAGCGATGTTCACAAAGGCCAGGGATGCCTCGGTTCCGCTCGACACGATAGAGCGGGCGATCAAGCGAGGGACCGGCGAGCTCGAGGGCGTGCGTTACGAGGCCGTCGCCTATGAGGGTTACGCGCCCTCTGGCGTGGCGCTGATAGTCGAATGCCTGACGGACAACCGCAACCGGACGGGTCCCGACATCCGCTCCCTGTTCTCTCGCAACGGCGGCTCGATGGCCGAGCCCGGCTCGGTCGCCTGGCAGTTCGACCGGAAGGGCGTCGTCATCCTGCCGAAGACCGTAGGCGAGGACGAACTCATGGCCGTCGCACTCGACGCCGGGGCAGAGGATCTCTCCGAGGACGGTCCGGACTGGATTCTCACTGCCGCACCGTCGCAGCTCCACACGCTGAAGAGCGCGCTCGAGGAGGCGAACTTCCCAGTCGAGAGTGCCGATCTCGAGATGGTTCCGAACACGAAGGTCGAGATAGACACCGAGTCGTCGGCAAGGCGGGTCTTGAAGCTCATCGAGGTGCTGGAAGACCACGACGACGTGCAGAACGTATGGTCGAATGTCGACATCACCGACGAGATACTCGAAAGCGTAGAGCTCTAGCCGACGTCGAGAGCCGCACAGATCCGTTGGACTTCGGGGTATCCGCGTGGCTTGTGGATGCCAGGGTTAACATCGAACTGATGTTTGTTCTCGGTATCGACCCGGGGTTGTCCCGTTGCGGCTACGGCTGTGTGACGCGCACCGAGGGAGCCGGCGATTACAGGACAATTGCCGCCGGCGTCGTCACCACGCCGCCCTCGGAGCCGGTGCCTTCACGTCTGGCCATGCTTCGCTCCGATCTCGACGAGCTACTTGACGAGCTCAAGCCGGATGTGATGGTTATAGAGCGCATCTTCTTCCGGTCGAACGCCCGTACTGCGATGTCCGTCGGACAGGCAAGTGGCGTGGCCCTTCTCACCGCGGTCGAACACGGTTGTCGGGTCGCGGAGTACACCGCGGCCGAGGTCAAGCTCGCGGTCACCGGCTATGGCAGCGCCCCCAAGGAGCAGGTACAGGCCATGGTCACTCGCCTGCTTCGGCTCGAGGAGGTTCCGCGGCCGGCCGACGTGGCCGACGCCCTGGCTCTCGGCATATGCCATCTCGGCGCCGCGTCCTGGGAGCAGGAGCGAGCCATGATGCGGGGCCTGCCCCGGTGATCGGCTACTTGCGCGGCGCGGTGATCGAGCAGCGAGTCGTCGGAGAGACCGCGGTGGAGATCACCGTCGACGTCGCCGGTGTCGGCTACCGCGTCACCGTCGCGCCGAGGCTTGTCACAGGCGCCTTCGCGGCCGAGAGCACCGCCGGGCACCAGGACCGAGCTGCCTCGGGAGCTGGCGCGACGGCAGACCACCAACCAAACGCGGTCTCCCTCTCGATCCATACCCATGTCCGGGAAGGATCGATCACTCTGTATGGCTTCGCCAACGCAGAGGAGAGGCGAGCCTTCGAGCTGCTGCTCTCGACCCACGGAGTCGGCCCGGCGCTAGCCATGGCGATAGTCTCGATCCACGGACCGGGTCGCCTCGTCGAGCTCGTCGCAAACGACGACGTCGACGCTTTGACACTTGTTCCGGGCGTCGGTCGCAAGACGGCCATGCGCCTGCTCCTCGACCTGAAGTCGCGCCTCGGCGAGCTCGATACGACTGTGATGGGCACGAGCACAGGTATGGCCGTGGGACGAGATCCGTCGCCCGCAAGAGAGGTCGCGGCTGCACTCGTGCAGCTCGGTTACGGCCAAGAGGAGATCAGAGCGGTCATGGGATCGCTACCTTTGGAGGGAAGCGTCGAGGATCTGCTCCGGATCGCCCTTAGGGATCTGGCACCGCGACGGTGAGTCCTCGGCGCGAGGTGATAGGGGAGTCGGCCGCATCGGCTGGTGACGCCGGTGGTATCTCGCGGGTGCAGGGCCGACCGCTCGACGGGCCGCTTGACGGGCCGTTCGACCGACCGCTCGACCCGGTTGCCGACTCCGCCGAGGTCCAGATCGAAGCGGGCCTACGACCGAGAAGGCTGGCAGACTTCGTCGGGCAGGCCGACCTCAAGGAACGTCTCTCGATCGTGCTCGAGGCAGCCCGCAAGCGGGAGCAAGCTGTAGACCATCTGCTCTTTGCCGGACCCCCTGGACTCGGCAAGACCACGCTCGCCGGGATCGTCGCGACCGAGATGGGGGCAAACTTCCGGGTGACATCGGGCCCGGCCCTTGTCCGTACCGGCGATGTCGCGGCGATCCTCAGCGACTTGAAGGCCGGCGATGTGCTCTTCATCGACGAGATTCACCGCCTCGGGCGTGCTGTCGAGGAACTCCTCTACCCGGCGATGGAGGACTTCCAGATAGACATCGTGCTGGGCAAAGGTCCGACAGCTCGCTCGATCAGGCTGGACGTCCCGAAATTCACCCTTATCGGGGCAACGACCCGCACTGGCCTCGTGACCGGACCCCTGCGAGACCGATTCGGGTTCGTCGCGAGGCTCGACCACTACCGCCCCGACGAGCTCGAGGCGATCGTGAGGCGATCGGCGCGCCTTCTCGACACGGAGCTGACCGCGGATGGCGCCGCCGAGATCGCCAGTCGTTCCAGAGGGACCCCTCGGCTCGCCATCCGACTTCTCAGGCGTGTCCGCGACTTCGTCGAGGTGCGCGGCGAGGGGATCGTCACGCTCGAGTCAGCCCGCGAGGGCCTCGAGACGTTCGGCGTGGACGAGCTTGGCCTGGACAGAGTCGACCGGACGATCCTCGAGACGCTCTGCATCGCCTTTCCCGGACGGCCGGTCGGGCTTTCCACCCTGGCGGTGAGTGTCGGGGAGGAGACCGAGACGGTGGAGGACGCCTACGAGCCGTTCCTCTTGAAGGCCGGGCTCCTCCTGCGCACACCACGAGGTCGTGTCGCGACACCGGCGGCGTTTCGTCACCTCGGTTTGGCAGTCCCGCCCCACGTCGAGCTCGCAGCGGGGGGCGGCGAGGTTCGCGCGAGTGGCACCAAAGGGCACCGGCCGGCAGCCTCGGGGGGTGTCAGTCTGTTCGACCCTGACACCCCGGATCATCCCTGCTCCTAGGTGCTGCTCGCGAGGGAGTAAGGTGTCGGTTCGATTCGAATCGAGCCAGTGCAGGGAGCCGATGTCACCATACCTCAGCCAGATTGGCCTAGTAGCGCACGGCCTGTTGCTGGCGACCGCCACGAAATCGAAGTCGGGCTCATCAGCGACGCTGCTGCTGCTCGTCGGCTTCGGTCTCCTCGTCTACCTCTTCGTGCTGCGTCCGCGCAGCCAGAAGATGCGCAAGGCCCAGCAGCAGAACCGGGCTGTCGACGTGGGAGACGAGGTCATGCTCACCTCCGGCATCATCGGTCGTGTGACGGGCCTCGATGGCGACCGCGCGACAGTCGAGATTGCCCCGGAGATCGAGGTCGAAGTGATACGCCGAGCGATCGGCCAGGTAATCGACAAGGCGGAGGAGCAGTACTCGCTCGACGTGCCACCCGATCCTGGCAGTGACGAGCATTCACACGACGAGTACGAACACGACGATCTCGGCCACGAGAGCCAGGACGCTGACCACACAGACGACGAGCACGACGGCGCGCCGTCTGCCAACGGGCGGCGGGCGACCTCGGCCACGGGATCGTCCGACAGCGGTCCGCGTATCGCCCCCGAGCCGGATGAGCCGGATGAGCCGGATGAGCTTCATAGCCCCAGTGAGGAAGGACCCTCGCAGTCATGAAGCAGCGGTCCCTGGTGGTGAGCGTGCTCATCACCGTGGTGGTGTGCTTCGGGGCTTTTGCGGGCGTGCTCGCGGCCAACTGGAAACCCGTGCTCGGCCTGGACCTGCGTGGTGGCCTCTCCATCGTCTACTGCCCGAACGCCAAGGGCAGCCAGTCCGTCTGCGCTCCAAGTGGGCAGGTGAGCGCCGGCAAATTGAACGAGGTAGTCGATATCCTCCAGGCCCGCGTGAACGCGCTCGGCGTCGCGCAGCCCAACATCGGTGTGCAAGGCCCGGACGTCGTGGTCCAGCTGCCCGGGGTGAAGAACGCCAACACGATAAAGAATACAATTGGTAGCACCGCTCAGCTCTACTTCCGCAAGGTTCTCTGCTTTGCCGACCCTTACGCTGCACCCGCAAAAGCGG
>CAZAMA010000009.1:32657-39783 GCA_964485645.1 uncultured Acidimicrobiaceae bacterium
CCGGCTCGACCACGACGACCACGACAGTCCCGAAGGCCACCAAGAAGGCTGTGGGCGACGGATACGTCGCTCCACCGGTCTGCCCGACCTCACTGACGCCGAGCAACTCCAACTCCGGACCCGCCCCCTATCCGCCGTTGTCGAGCTACAAGACCAACACCCCCGTCCAGGACGCCGACCACCCGACCGGTGATGTCGTGCTGCCGATAGCTGGCCAGTCGGGTCTCCGGGCCGAGCTGGGCCCTGTCCTTGCCACAGGGTCGATCCTCTCGGGTGCCTACGCGCAGGACACGACCACCGGCTGGCAGGTCGTGTTCAGCACGACCTCGGCCGGCTCGGCCATCTTCCAGAAGAACATCGTCACTCCGGACTACCACTATCTGATCGGAGCCGACCTGGACGGGATCGTGGAGTCAGATCCCGTAATGGATATCTCCAGCTACACCGGCTCGGGAGTGATCAACGGCAACGGCATCAACGCTTCCACAGCTGGGCAGCTGGCACTCCTCCTCAAATACGGCGCCCTGCCCGTCGGCATCCACCCCCTCACGACCGACGTCGTATCGGCGTCACTTGGCGCCTCGTCGCTGCATGCCGGCTTGCTCGCAGGTCTCCTCGGCCTCCTGCTCGTAATGGGCTACACGATCTTCTACTATCGCGCACTCGGCGTCGTCGTCGTGCTGGGTCTCCTGTCGAGCGCGGCGATCCTCTATGCCATCATCGCAGCCCTTGGCCACAAAGCGGGTCTGACGCTGGACCTGTCGGGGATAACCGGGCTCATCGTCTCCGTCGGCATCACGGTCGACTCCTATGTCGTGTATTTCGAGCGATTAAAGGACGAGGTGCGCGCCGGCCGGTCGATACGATCCTCGGTGGACAAGGGCTTCCGCAGCGCGTACCGCACGATCTTGTCGGCCGACGCGGTCTCCTTCATCGGCGCCGCGGTCCTCTATATCCTGTCGATCGGAGCTGTGAAAGGCTTCGCCCTGATGCTCGGAATCTCGACCCTGCTGGATGTGATCACCGCCTTCACCTTTACGCGGCCACTGGTCATCCTGCTCGGGCGCAACCGCATCTTCACTGAGGCTCGCGGCCTCGGCGTCGCGCGGGGCCTCGGCGCCGCACCAGCCGGCGAGGTGGGCTGATGAGCACAGCAGAGGAAACCGTCGCCCCGAGCGAGCGGGGTCCGATCGGGGGTCGCTTCCACCACCTTTACTACGGGCAGACGAAGTTCGACTTCGTCCGCCGTCGACGGATCTGGTTCGCAATATCTTGCGTGATAATCGGCGCCGGCATTATCTCGCTCGCCGTTCGAGGTCTCAATTACGACATCGAGTTCGTCGGTGGAACTGCATGGCAGGTGGCTGACAACAACGGGGTCACCGTCAGCCAGGCACAGGCAGCTGTATCGGCTGCGGGCGTGTCGAACGCGACCGTCACGACGCTCGGCAACAGCGGGCACACGAGCCTCGAAGTGGAAGCCAAGCTCTCCAACGGCAAGGGCAGCGTCGGCAACGCCGAGCAGGCCAAAGTCAGCGCCGCGCTCGCGCGACTTACTCACACCGCCGCGGCCTCGGTCTCCGTGGAGGCCGTGGGGCCGACCTGGGGCGGACAGGTCACCCACAAGGCGGTCGAGGCCCTGATCGTGTTCATTGTGATGATCTCGGCGTACATCTCGATCTTCTTCGAGTGGAAGATGGCCCTTGCCGCGATCATCGCCGTCCTGCACGACATTCTCGTCACGGTCGGTATCTACTCCTTGACCTTCTTCCTCGTAACTCCCGACACTGTCGTCGCGTTCCTCACAGTCCTTGGTTACTCCCTATACGACACGATCGTCGTCTTCGACCGAATACGCGACAACACAAAGGGGCTTGGCGCGACAGGTAAGCTGAGCTTCACCGACGTCGTGAACCTGTCGATGAACCAGACCCTGGCCAGGTCGATCAACACCTCGCTCGTCGCCATCCTCCCGATCCTCTCCGTCCTTGTGCTCGGCGCGGACATCCTCGGGGCCACGACCCTCGAATACTTCGGCCTGGCCCTCCTCATCGGACTTACGAGCGGTGCTTACTCCTCGATCTTCATCGCCTCCCCGCTCGTCGCCATGCTGAAGGAGCGCGAGCCGCGCTACACCCAGATTCGACAGCGCCTCGAGGCGCGAAGCGGCGCCGTGCAGCTGCTGACACCGGCTGCGGTAGCTGCCGGGATACTCGACGAGCGTGAACCGCGAGGTGCCTCCCGCCGCCAGAGCAAGGGCCGCGCAGCCGTCCCCCAGGGCGGCCCGATCAGGCCGCGCGCCTCAGGTGGCGGCCTGACGAGCACCGCCCTGCTCGATGAGCCCGCGCGCTACGGCGCGGATGCGGATCCGGGCCTGGATACGGCCGAGCGGCCCGCACGTGCATCCGAGTCGCCGCCAGCCAAGGCGCCCGCGGGTAACCCTCGACCCCGCCAGCCGCAGAAGAGCGCGACGACGGCGAGGCCGCGGAAGAAGAAGAGGCACTGAGGTCGACCTCCCTCGATGCCCATCTGCTCTTAGCCCTAGGCTGATCGGCCATGATCGACATCAGGCTGGCCCGAGAGCACCCAGAGGAGCTCCGCCGCTCGCTCGCCCGCAAGGGCGCAGCCACTCTCTTCGACGACCTGATGGATGCCGATTCGAAATGGAGATCGGCTACGGCGCGCGTCGACGAGCTACGTTCGCGTGGTCGCCTGAAGGGCCGGCCCACCGCGTCGCAGCTTGCCGAGCTCAAAGACGTCAAAGCCGAGCTCAAGGAGGCGGAAGCAGAGCTCGAGCGCGTCGAAACGACCCGCTCCGAGCTGCTAACGCGCATCCCCAACCCACCGGCGGACGATACCCCTGACGGCAGTGCGGACGACGACGCCGTGGAGCTGCGCCGTGTCGGCGAGCTGCCCGTGTTCGACTTTCCGCCCCGCGACCATGTCGAGCTGGGAGGCTTCGACCTCGACCGCGGATCGAGGCTCGCTGGGTCGCGCTTCTCCTACCGGCGGGGTGCCACCGCGATGTTGGAGCTGTCCATGTACCGCTATGCGCTCGATCGCCTCGTGGAGAAGGGCTTCGAGGTGCTGCTCCCCCCGGTGCTCGTGAGGCAGGACGCCATGTACGGCACAGGCTTTTTGCCCACAGAGGAGGCCAACTTGTACCGGGTGGAATCGGACGACCTCTACCTGACAGGCACCTCAGAAGTCGGGCTTGCCGGCTTCCACCAGGGCGAGATCCTCGCCGAGGAGGATCTCCCGCGCTTGTATACCGCTTATTCGACCTGCTTTCGGCGCGAGGCGGGGGCGGCAGGGCGCGATACCCGGGGTATCTTCCGCGTGCACCAGTTCGACAAGGTCGAGATGTACGCGTACGCCCTTCCAGAGAAGTCGGCAGACCTGCACGAGCGCCTGCTCGGCATAGAAGAGGAGCTCGTACAGGCTCTGGGGCTCTCATATCGGGTCGTCTGCACCGCGGCTGGCGACCTCGGGCCGTCGGCTGCGAAGAAGTACGACATCGAGGCCTGGATGCCGAGTCAGGGACGGTACCGGGAGATCACGTCGTGCTCGAACACGACCGACTACCAGGCACGCCGGCTGAACGTCCGTTACCGCACCGGTGGTGACGGAAAGGTCGGGGGCAAGCTCGCCCTTGTTCACACCCTGAACGGGACTGCGATGACCGCGCGGTGGTTGATCGCACTCATGGAGACCTACCAGGACAGCAGGGGAGAGGTCGCCGTACCCGAGGTGCTCTGGCCGTTCGGCGCGCCAAAGCACCTCCCCATCAACATCGGCTGAAGGAGTCGCTCGGCGGGCGGCGGCTCGGTGCCCGCCGAACATGTAGAATTCGCCTACCCAGCAGGGCCGACGACGTCCCGGGTGGCACCCGACCGGTCGAGTGACCGGCCGACCGACGAAGAGGGACGAATTGGACCTGCGCGCTGAGCCCTCGGGCCTGTACGACCCCGCGAACGACCACGACGCGTGTGGCATCGCCTTCGTGGCCGACATCCGCCGCGGACCCAGCCACCAGGTCGTCGACTATGGCCTCACGGCCCTGGAGAACCTCGCGCACCGAGGTGCCTTCGGAGCCGACGCGGAGACCGGCGACGGGGCCGGCATTCTCTTGCAGATGCCAGATCTGCTGTTTCGCGCGGTTGCGGTCGATATCGGGATCGGGCTTCCGCCCCAAGGTGAGTACGGCTCAGGGCTGGCTTTCCTGCCGCGAGATCCGGGCCAGGCCGCCGAGGCGGTCGCAACCTTTGACCGCCTTGCTAAGAGCGAGGGGCTCGACGTCCTCGGCTGGCGTGATGTCCCGGTCCGCCTCGAGCTCGCCGGCAAGAGCGCCCGGGACGTGGCTCCTGGCTTCGCGCAGGTCTTCGTAGGGCTCGCCGGCCCAAGCCACCGGGACAAAGACACGACGCTCGAGCTCGAGCGGCGGCTCTTCGTCCTGCGCAAGCAGGCCGAGCACGGCGTGGCGGATCTCTACTTCCCGTCTCTGTCGGCACGGACCTTCGTCTACAAAGGGATGCTCGCGACTGACCAGCTGAGGGGTTTCTTTCCCGATCTTTCCGACGAAAGGCTCGAGAGCGCCATAGCGCTCGTGCACTCTCGCTTCTCCACCAACACCTTCCCCGCCTGGCCGCTCGCCCACCCCTATCGCCTGGTAGCCCACAACGGGGAGATCAATACGCTCAAGGGGAACCGCAACTGGATGCAGGCACGCGAGTCGATGCTCGCCAGCAGGCTCATATCGGGCGACATCGAGAGGATCCTCCCGATAATCACGCCGGGCGGGAGTGATTCGAGCTCCTTTGACGAGGTTCTCGAACTGCTTCACCTATGTGGTCGGTCTCTGCCCCACGCGATCTTGATGATGATCCCGGAGGCCTGGGAGAACCACGGCGAGCTCGACCAGGCGCGGCGGGCCTTCTACGAGTACCACTCCTGCCTCATGGAACCCTGGGACGGTCCCGCCGCCGTCGCGTTCAGCGATGGGCGGATCGTCGGCGCGATCCTGGACCGGAACGGGCTCCGGCCGGCCCGCTACTGGGTGACCGACGACGGTCTCGTCGTGCTGGCCTCCGAGGTGGGTGTGCTCGACATAGACCCGAGTCGCATCGTCGAGCGTGGCCGTCTCAAGCCTGGGCGGATGTTCCTCGTCGACACCGTCGAGGGACGGATCGTCGATGACAGCGAGGTGAAAGCCTCACTCGCGAACGACCACCCATACGCGAAGTGGGTCAGCGAGGGGCTGGTCCCGATCTCCGAGCTCCCGCCGAGGCAGATGCTCACGCCCAAGCACGCGTCGGTGATCCGCCATCAGCAGCTGTTCGGAGTGACTCTCGAGGATCTCCGCCTGATCCTGGCTCCGATGGCGACGAACGGGGCCGAGCCGATCGGCTCGATGGGCACGGACACCCCCATCGCGGTCCTGTCCGAGCGACCGCGGCTGCTCTACGACTACTTCTCCCAGCTCTTCGCGCAGGTGACGAACCCGCCGCTCGATGCCATCCGAGAGGAGCTCGTCACGTCGCTCCGCTCGACCCTTGGCCCGGAGGCCAACCTCTTGGAGCCGGGGCCGGCCAACTGCCGCCAGATCACGGTGGAGTCGCCGGTGCTCGACAACGACGAGCTCGCGAAGCTCCTCTATGTCGGCGAGCCCGGTGGCGCTACGGGTTTCTCCGCCTTTGCCGTCGACGGGCTGTGGCCGGTGGCCGCAGGAAGCCATGGCCTCAAGACGGCCATCGACAAGGTCTGCTCGCAGGTATCGGAAGCCATCGCACTCGGGACGAACATCATCGTCCTGTCGGATCGACACTCGAGCGCGGAGCTCGCGCCCATTCCTTCGCTCCTTTTGACTGCCGCTGTGCACAACCACCTCGTGAGATCGCGCGAGCGCACGCGCGCCGCCCTCGTGGTCGAGAGCGGCGACGCCAGGGAAGTCCACCATCTGGCGCTTCTCATCGGGTACGGCGCCGCGGCGGTCAACCCGTATCTGGCTTTCGACTCGATATCGGAGATGGTCCGCGATGGGCTCATCGTCGGTCTGACGGAGCGCCAGGCGCTGCACAACTACGTGAAGGCGACGTCGAAAGGCGTCCTCAAAGTGATGTCCAAGATGGGCATCTCGACGAAAGCGTCCTACACCGGGGCACAGGTGTTCGAGGCCGTAGGCCTCGCCAAGTCCGTGGTCGAGCAGTACTTCACCGGGACGCCCTCTCCCCTCGGTGGAGTCGGGCTCGAGGAGATCGCCGCTGAGGTCGCAACGCGGCACCGAGACGCGTTCGGTGAACGGGCCAGCGTCCCCGGCAGCGCGGAGCTTGGCGTGGGAGGCGACTACCAGTGGAGACGTGACGGGGAGTACCACCTCTTCAACCCGCGCACGGTTCACAAGCTGCAGCATGCCACTCGTTCTCGTCGTTACGACATCTTCAAGGAGTACACGAGCCTCGTCGACGATCAGTCGACGAGGCTGGCGACGTTGCGCGGCCTGCTCAGGTTCGGGCCGACGGGACGGCAGCCGATAGAGCTCGACGAAGTCGAGGCCGTCCCGGAGATCCTGCGGCGCTTCTCGACCGGTGCGATGTCATATGGATCGATATCGTCCGAGGCGCACGAGACCCTCGCTGTCGCCATGAACCGCCTCGGTGCTCGCTCGAACACCGGAGAGGGGGGAGAGGACCCCGATCGCTACGTCGCTGATCCCAACGGCGACTCTCGACGCTCAGCGGTGAAGCAGGTGGCCTCAGGTCGTTTCGGAGTCACGAGCGAGTACCTCGTCAACGCCGACGACCTGCAGATCAAGATCTCCCAGGGCGCAAAGCCGGGGGAGGGGGGACAGCTCCCGGGCCACAAGGTATATCCGTGGATAGCCCGGACGAGGTACTCGACACCTGGTGTCGGCCTGATCTCTCCGCCACCGCACCACGACATCTACTCGATCGAGGACATCGCCCAGCTCATCTACGACCTTAAGAACGCCAACCCGGCCGCGCGTGTGCACGTCAAGCTCGTGTCCGAGCTGGGTGTCGGGACGGTGGCGGCCGGAGTTGCGAAGGCCCACGCCGATGTCGTGCTGATCTCCGGCCACGACGGCGGAACCGGCGCGGCGCCCCTCCCC
>CAZAMA010000009.1:39793-44920 GCA_964485645.1 uncultured Acidimicrobiaceae bacterium
TCGCTCAAGCACGCGGGTGTCCCCTGGGAGCTGGGGCTCGCCGAGACCCAGCAGACACTTCTCCGCAACGGCCTCCGCGATCGCATCGTCGTCCAGGTGGACGGCCAGCTCAAGACCGGGCGCGATGTCGTCGTCGCCGCCCTGCTCGGAGCCGAGGAGTTCGGCTTCGCGACCGCGCCTCTCGTGGTGTCGGGGTGCGTGATGATGCGCGTCTGCCACCTCGACACCTGCCCGGTCGGGATCGCGACGCAGAACCCGGAGCTGCGCAAGCGCTTCAGCGGTCGCCCGGAGTTCGTCGAGACCTTCTTTGAGTACATAGCCACCGAGGTCCGCGAGATCCTTGCATCCCTTGGCTTCTCCTCCCTCGGCGAGGCGGTCGGGCACGTCGAATGCCTGGAGGTTGCCGGTGCGGTCGAGCAGTACTGGAAGGCCCACAAGCTGGATCTTGCACCACTGCTCTCACAGCACCCCGAGACCGGATCGCGCGAAGGCACCGCCTCCCTGGGTTGCACGCGCGGCCAGGACCACGGGCTCGAGAACGCCCTCGATCACCAGCTCATCGCTGCCTCGAAGGACGCGATCAGCGAGGGCAGGCCGGTCCAGGCCTCTTTTTCCGTGCGCAACATCCACCGCAGCGTCGGCACCATGCTCGGCTATGAGGTGACGAGGCGCTATGGCAGCCGGGGCCTCGAAGACGGCACCATCGACATCACGCTGACAGGCTCTGCCGGGCAGAGCTTCGGCGCGTTCCTGCCACGGGGCATAACGCTTCGACTCATCGGCGATGCCAACGACTACCTGGGCAAGGGCCTGTCCGGGGGCCACATCGTCGTGCGTCCGCATGCGACGTCGCCGTCGCCCGCCGAAGAGCAGGTGATCGCGGGCAACGTCGTTCTCTACGGAGCGACGGGGGGCGAGGCGATGATACGTGGCCAGGTAGGGGAGCGTTTCTGTGTGCGCAACTCCGGCGCGATTGCCGTGGTCGAAGGCGTCGGTGACCACGCCTGTGAGTACATGACGGGAGGGACAGTGCTCGTGCTCGGACCGACAGGTCGTAACTTCGCGGCCGGAATGTCGGGCGGCGTCGCGTACGTCTACGACCCAGATCGCTCTCTCGAGCATCGATGCAACCTCGAGATGGTGGCTCTGGAGGGGCTCGACGACGACGACTGCAGCCTGGTCGGCGATCTTCTCGGCCGCCACCACCGCCTTACGAGCTCATCGCTCGCGAGCCGCCTGCTCGCGTCGGCTCCGACGACCATGCGGGCCATGATCAAGGTCATGCCGGTCGACTACCGCCGCGTTCTCTCGGCTACCCGCGAGGCGCTTCGATCCGGAGGCGCAGTCGACGAGGCGATCATGCAGGCCGCACATGGCTGATCCGCGGGGTTTCCTTCGCCTCGGCCGCCTCGGTCCCGATCGGCGGCCCGTTCACCTGCGCCTCAAAGACTGGCGTGAGGTGTACGAGCCCTTCAGCCCCGAGGAGGTGATCGAACAGGCGGCGCGGTGCATGGACTGCGGTATCCCGTTCTGCCACGAGGGCTGCCCGCTCGGCAACCTCATCCCGGAGTGGAACGACCTTGTGTATCGAGCAAGGCCCGGTGATGCAGCCGCGCGCCTCGAGGCCACGAACAACTTCCCCGAGTTCACCGGACGGCTGTGCCCCGCGCCGTGCGAGGGGTCCTGCGTGCTCGGGATCAACGACGAGCCGGTGAGCATAAAGCAGGTGGAGCTGGAGATCGCGAACTGGGCTACGCAACGGCTCGAGCCGAGGACCGCGCGCTCTGCGACCTCGAAGCGCGTCGCGATAGTCGGCTCCGGGCCATCGGGCCTGGCGGCCGCGCAGCAGCTCACGCGCGCGGGTCACGGTGTCGTCGTCTTCGAGCGAGCCGAGCGCGTGGGAGGTCTGTTGCGCTACGGCATCCCCGAGTTCAAGATGGAGAAGGCGGTGCTCGATCGCCGCCTCGCGCAGATGAGAGCCGAAGGAACCGAGTTCCGGACTCGCACCAGCGTCGGTGTCGCCGCGACTTCGAGAGCCGACGAGCCCAAAGAGGTGCTCGGCGCCGCGGCACTCGACGCCGTGGCGGTTTCCGCGGCTGAGCTGGTTCGCGAGTTCGACGCGGTCGTCCTCGCCTGCGGGGCGACGCGGCCACGAGATTTGCTCGTACCGGGCCGCTCCCTCGACGGAGTCCACTTCGCGATGGAGTACCTGAAGCCGTGCAACCAGGTGTGCGAAGGCAGCCTGGAGGCGAGCTCGATCACAGCAACCGGCAAGCATGTCGTCATCATCGGAGGTGGTGACACCGGCGCCGACTGCCTCGGCACGGTGCACCGCCAGGGTGCTGCCAGCGTTCACCAGCTCGAAATTCTGCCGGCGCCACCCCTTACCCGCGCGGCCGACAATCCGTGGCCGACCTGGCCCGTTATCTTGCGGACCGCGCCAGCTCATGAAGAGGGAGGCGAGCGAGTATTCGCTGTCACGGCAGTGGAGCTCCTCGGCGACACCGACGCAAGCCGAGCCGAGACCGCGCCCGGGCAGAGCCGTCGCGGCCATGTCCAGTCGTTGCGCCTGAAACGGGTGTCGCAGCAGGTCGTGGGCGGGCGGCTTCAGCTGACACCTCTGGAAGGCACCGAGTTCGAGATGGCGGCTGATCTCGTGCTGCTCGCGATGGGTTTCTCCGGGCCAGAGCGCGACGGAGTCGTCGCGGAGCTCGGTATCTGCCTCGACGAGCGGGGCAACGTAGCGGTGGGGCCGGAGTTCACGACGAGCGTCCCGGCGGTTTTCGCCTCCGGGGACATGGCGCGAGGCCAGAGCCTCATCGTGTGGGCGATCGCCGAGGGACGTTCGGTCGCTGCAGCTGTCGACCGCTATCTCATGGGCACCTCAGCGCTGCCCCAACCCATAGTGCCCGGGCAGCTGGCCCTCCGCTGAGCCGTCGGGGTCAGGAGGCCCCTGCGGGTGGAGTGCTCGCCCCATCTGGCCCCGCTCGCTGCGAAGGCCGCGTTCGGCGATCCACGACTGCAAGGCCTGCGGCTCCATCGGCCGCGCGATGAAGAAACCCTGCATCGCGTCGCACCCGAGCGCCGTCACCGCCGACTGGCCGATTGCCGAGTCGACACCCTCGGCGATGACGTCGAGGTTCAAGCTGTGCCCGAGCTCGACGATAGCTCTGACGATCGCGCCGGCGACAGCGTCGTTGCCCTTGCCGAGCGGAGTGACGAATGACTTGTCCACCTTCACCGAGGCGACAGGCAGCCGCTGGAGATAGCCGAGCGAGGAGTAGCCCGTCCCGAAATCGTCGAGAGAGAAACGTACGCCTCGGGACGTGAGGGCCTCCAACGATCGCAGCGCACCTGCCGGATCTCTCATCACGGCGCTCTCGGTGATCTCGAGCTCGATCGCGGCGGGCGGGAGGCCGGCCCGGGCCGTGGCCGATATGACGGCATCGAGCAGCGCCGGATCGTGAACCGTCCCGGCCGAGAGGTTGACTGCGACCGGTATCGCGTGGCCGGCGCGATGCCACGCCGCGCACTCTGCCAGCGCTCGGAGCAGCACCCAGCTCGTGAGCTCGCGGATGATCCCCGTCTGCTCCGCGAGGGGCACGAAGACGTCGGGCAGCAAAAGGCCCCTCGTCGGGTGCTGCCACCGCACCAGGGCCTCGACTCCGGTGACACCCCCGTCCGCGCAGCGCACCTTGGGCTGGTAGTCGAGCCTGAGGTGTCCCTGGTCGATGGCTTCTGCGAGCTCGCTCGCAAGTGCAAGGCGGGAGAGACTCGAGCGCTCCAGCTCGTCGCTGTAGCGCCGCACCCCTTGGTGCTCAGTCTTTGCTTGATACATCGCCGCTTCGGCCCGTCTGAGCAACGCGGGGACTCCGAGCGGGGTGCCTTCACGGTCGATGTCGGCCGAGGCGATTCCGACGCTGCACCGGAGTCGAAGGTTGACGCCGCCGACCTCGATGGACTCGCCAAGGGCACCAAGGATGCTGGCGGCCAACCGGTCCTCGTCGTTGCGCGCCGCCAGACTCTCGTCCGCGAGCCCGCCGGCGCGCGCGACCAGGGCGGACGCGTCCCCCCCGCGGCGCGCCACCACCGCGATCGGCGCGCCGAGGCGTTCCAGCCTCCTCGACACCTCGAGGAGGACGAGATCGCCGATCGCATGGCCGAGGGTGTCGTTGATCTCCTTGAAACGGTCAATGTCGAGGACGAAGACGGTTCGCTCCGCACCACTCATGGCCGTCGGGCTCGGACTGCCCGCATTGGCGACATTGACGTGATCAGCGAGCACAAGGCGGTTGGGCAGGCCCGTGAGGGGATCCCTGAGCGCCTGCTGGCGGATCGCATCCTCGGCGCGGCTCCGCGCTCTTGCCGCCGCGAGCACGTTTGCGACCGCCTCGACGAAATTGACGTCCTCGGCGGCGAACGCATGCCTTTGCGCCGAACTGACGCCGATGACACCGACTGGCATGTCCGCGCCGGGAATCGGCACCTCCACGATCGAGGCCGCCCCGGAGCTCGTCCACGGCTCGGGAACCTCGAACCGCTGCTCCAGGGAGAGGTCGTCGGACACAACCGTCTGTTGGGTGACAAGAGCAAAGCTCGCCGGGGACGACGTCGGGTCGGCGGAGAGCAGCTCGCCTCCGGCGGCACTCTCGCCGTTGGTCGCCGACAGCGTGATGAAGTCGGCATCGGGCAGGGCGTCGAAGACGTGGACGAAGTCGGCTCCGGACTGCTCCACGAGCACCTGCACGGCATCGGCGACGAGGTCCGGGTAGTCAAGACCGGCGAGCGCCCAGCGCCCGAGATCGGCAAGTGCTCCCGGGCGCTCGGTCCGCTGGCCCAGGGCCGCCGGCCCCCCAAGCTGCTCGTCGGTGACGTCTCGAAGGGTAAGGACCAGTCCGGCCACGGCACCGTCGTCGAGAAGGTTGTCGACGACCGAGCGGAAGGTGCGGTAGCCACCGTCGGCATGACGCAAACGGAACTCGCTCGGCGCCTGCGTCCCCGGGCGCTTGACCGCGTCTTCGATCTCACTTCGGCAGCGGTCGCGATCCTCTGGGTGAACCAGTGAGAGGACGTCGATCCCGTCACCTGCCCGCCACGGATAGCCCAGCACCCGCTCGGTGGCGGGGT
>CAZAMA010000010.1:0-27442 GCA_964485645.1 uncultured Acidimicrobiaceae bacterium
GCCAGGGTGTCTCCTCGCGCTCGTCCCATTCGTGCGCCGCTGGCCGCACGACGCTTCGCGCGAACTCGTGCACCCATTTGATCACCTGCTGCTGGTCGTCGTTCAGATCGAGTGAGAAATCGCCCATCGCTCCACCTCGTTCTCCACAGGCTTCACTGGTCCCCGTCCTGCCGGCAGGCGTCCCGGCCGGGATCGCGGGCGCGCCACTAAAGCGCTCATCAGTCCCATGTTGCGGGCAGCGCGATGACCGCGAGACATCCAGCCGCGCCAAAGGAATAGCCGATGGCCGGGATACACCCGGCGCGTCGTGTCGGGCGTCTAAGCCTGGGCGGAGCGAACGTTCGCCGCTTGGAGGCCCTTTTGGCCCTCCTGCACGTCGAACTCGACCTCCTGACCCTCGGTGAGGGTGCGATAACCCTGCATCTGGATAGATGAATGATGGACGAACACGTCAGCTCCGTCCGACTGCGAGATGAAGCCGTAGCCCTTCTCCGCGTTGAACCACTTCACTACTCCGGTCGCCACGGTGGCGATCCCCCTTGCACTCGTAATTGCTGCTGCTGCCATTTCCACTTACCAGGGCTCTTTGGACCTCCCCAAGCACGCCCCGACTACGGTGCGACCTCCGCCTACATGGGCGGAAGAGCACCTCGCCTGAAACGAAGACTTGGTTCGAGGACATTGAGCCCTCCGTGCAGGCTAGCAGAGGTTGCGTGCAGGCTCGCAAGGGCGACCGTCGCTCTACGCGAAACCGCCGCGCACCGCGACCCCCGAGCCGCGGAACGGCTCAGCGATGGACGCGTGTCCCTGCCGCAGTGTCTTGCACCCGGTAGCCCCGCGAGACGATCTCTTCGCGCAGCCGATCGGCAGCTTCGAAGTCGCGCCCTGCGCGCGCCTGGTCGCGCCGCCGTGCGATCTCGAGGATCTCGGCTGGCACGTTCTCCAGACCCCGGGGCACGAGACCCACGGCCTCGAAACCCGCCAGCACCTGGCGGGCAAGGGCGACGCCCCCTTCGGCGTCACCGCGGTCGAACATCGCGTTGGCGTTCGTGAGGCCGGAAAAGAGCACGCCGAGGGCCTGAGGTGTCGCGAGGTCATTGTCCATATGGACACGAAAGTCGGCTGTGAGCTGACCGCCGAGCGAGCCGGCGGGCTCAGGAGCTCCCGCCTCCTGCAGGCGCCTGGCCAGGGCGTCGAAACGCCGGAGAGCCTCCTCCGCAGCTTCGAGATGCGTGGTGCTCAGCTCCATCTGGGCCCGGTAGTGCGACTGGAGCACCACAAGGCGGTAGGCGCGAGCGTCGTGATGTTTCGTGAGCGACGCGAGATCGACAACGTTGCCAAGCGACTTCGACATCTTCTCGCCACCCTCGGTCACCATCGCGTTGTGCATCCAGTGCCGGGCAAATGGCCGTCCGAGGGCTACGGCTTGTGCCCTCTCGTTCTCATGGTGCGGAAACTTCAGGTCTTCCCCGCCTGCGTGGAGGGAGAAACCCTCCCCGAGCAGCTCCAAGGACATGACGACACACTCGGTATGCCAGCCGGGGCGCCCCGAGCCGAACGGCGCATCCCATGCAGGCTCACCGGGTTTGGCGCGCTTCCACAGCGCGAAGTCGAACGGGGCGCGCTTTGCCTCGTTCACCTCGACACGGGCACCGGAACGCAGCGACTCCAGCGACTGCTGGGCAAGCAGCCCGTAGCCCGGGACTGTGGCAATCTCGAGATACACGCCGTCGGCACTCTCGTAAGCCACCTTGGCTTCGATGAGTGCCGCGATCATCTCGATCATCTGCGCGACGTAGTCGGTCGCGTGGGGGATCACAGTCGGCTTCGCGACCCCAAGGGCGTCCATCGCCTCCCACCACGCGGCCTCGTACTGCACGGCGACCTCGCGCGGGCTGCGGTGCTGGGCGCTCGCGAGGTCGATGATCTTGTCGTCGATGTCCGTGATGTTGGATACGTGGCGAACCGCCACACCGTTGGACTCGAGGTACCGCCGCAAGATGTCGTAAGTAAGAGCCGCGCGCCCGTGGCCGATATGGGGAGGCCCGTAGACGGTCGGACCGCAGACGTAGATACCGATGGTTCCCCCGTCAAGGCTGTGCAAAGGGGCCTGAGATCTAGTTGCCGTATCGTGGAGGCGCAGCACGCCAGTACGGTACTAGGCCTATGGTTGCTCCTAGCATCCCGGACAAGCCGTCGCTGGAGGGCCTCGAGGCAAAGTGGTCTGCGCGTTGGGAAGCAGACGGCACCTATCGCTTCGACCGCTCGAAGGACCGCCGCCAAGTCTTCTCGATCGACACGCCGCCCCCGACGGTGTCGGGGTCTCTCCACACTGGACACGTCTTCTCGTACTCCCAGACAGACATGGTCGCTCGCTTCCAGCGGATGCGCGGAAAGACCGTCTTCTACCCGATCGGCTGGGACGACAACGGGCTTGCGACGGAGCGACGCGTGCAGAATTTCTACGGCGTGCGCTGCGACCCCACGCAGCCTTTCGTGGCTGGCTATGAGCCGCCGAGTACCCCGCCGGAGCAAGCAGTGCCGATCTCACGGCCGAACTTCGTCGAGCTGTGCCGGCGCCTCACCGAGGAAGACGAGCGGGTCTTCGAGGACACCCACCGCCGCCTCGGACTCTCCTACGACTGGCGGTACAAGTACACGACAATCGGCGAGGAGGCTCGCCGGGTCTCGCAGGTCGCGTTCTTGGGGATGCTGGAGCGCGCAGAGACGTACAGGAACGAGGCACCGACCCTTTGGGACGTGGACTTCCGCACCGCGGTCGCGCAGGCCGAGCTGGAAGATCGTGAGCTTCAAGGCGCCTACCACCGCATCGCCTTCGCGCAAGGTGGCGGCACGGGGTCCACCATCGAGATCGAGACGACGAGACCGGAACTGTTGCCGGCCTGTGTGGCCCTCGTCGCCCATCCTTCCGACGAGAGGTACCGCCCACTGTTCGGGACTTTTGCCCTGACGCCGCTGTTCGGCGTGGCCGTGCCGGTTGTCGCTCATCACTTGGCCGATCCCGAGAAGGGCTCCGGGATAGCCATGGTCTGCACCTTCGGCGACACCACAGACGTCACCTGGTGGCGCGAGCTCTCGCTGCCGACGCGTACCGTCGTGCAACGAGACGGCCGGCTCGGGGAAGCACCCTTTGGAGAGCCGGGTTGGGAATCAGTCGACGCCGAGGCGGCGAGGACTCGCTATGCGGCGCTGCGGGGAAAGACCGTCAAGCAGGCACAGCGGCAGATCGTCGAGATGCTCCGTGCCTCCGGCGACATCATCGGAGAGCCGCGTCCGGTCTCGCACTTCGTGAAGTTCTACGAGCGCGGCGAGCGCCCGCTCGAGATCGTCTCGTCCCCCCAGTGGTACGTGCGCACGATGGAGATGAAGGAGCTCCTGCTCGAGCGAGGCCGCGAGCTCGCGTGGCACCCGGAGTTCATGCGCGCTCGATACGAGTCATGGGTGGAGGGACTTAGCGGCGACTGGAACATCTCTCGTCAGCGCTTCTTCGGGGTTCCCTTCCCAGTCTGGTACGAGCTGGACGCCGCGGGGGAGGTGACGCAGGTCGTCTTGGTCCCGGCGCGAGAACGCCTGCCCGTAGATCCCTCGACGGACGTGCCCGAGGGTTTCCGCGAGTCGGACCGAGGAAAGCCGTCGGGTTTCGTCGGGGACCCAGACGTGATGGACACCTGGGCTACGTCCTCGCTCACGCCCCAGATAGCCGGCCGATGGACCGACGACCCCGACCTCTTCGCCCGTGTCTTCCCCGCCGACCTTCGGCCCCAGGCGCACGAGATCATCCGCACCTGGCTGTTCTCGACGATCGTGCGCTCCGAGCTCGAGCACCACGTCCTTCCCTGGAAGCATGCCGCCATCTCGGGCTGGATACTCGATCCCGACCGCAAGAAGATGGCCAAGTCCAAGGGCAACGTCGTCGTCCCGACCGAGCCGATCGACCGTTACGGCACCGACGCGGTCCGCTACTGGGCCGGCTCGGCCCGCCTGGGTGTCGATACCGCATATGACGAGGAGCAGATGAAAGTTGGTCGCCGGCTCGCGATCAAGATCCTGAACGCCTCTAAGTTCGTCCTCGCGCGCCTTGGCGACGCGCCCTCGACAGATGCCATCACCGAGCCGGTCGATACCTCCATGCTCGCGACGCTGGCCGGTGTGGTCGCCGAGGCGACGGCGGCGTTCGAGCGTTACGACCACGCGCGCGCCCTGCAGGTGACCGAGACGTTCTTTTGGACCTACTGCGACGACTACGTCGAGCTCGTGAAGGCCCGCGCCTACGGCGAGGCCGCAGACGAGCGAGCGACCCTGTCGGCGCGCGCGGCCCTGGAGATGTCGCTCGGGGTGCTCCTCAGGTGCTTTGCCCCGTTTCTGCCCTACAGCACAGAGGAGGCCTGGTCGTGGTGGCACGGTGGCTCCCTCCACACCGAACCGTGGCCCGACGCCGCCGAGCTGCTCCACCAGGCCGGCGAGGCCGCATCGCCACGTCTTCTGAGCGCCGCCGGCGACGTGCTCGGCCCGATACGCAGGGCCAAGAGCGCCCTGCACCGTGGACCGCGCTCGCCGGTCTCGTCCTGCACCGTGACGGGAGCGCCTCACGAGATCGCCCTCGTCGAGCTGGCGCGAAAAGACCTCGCCCAGGCGGGCTCGATCGCTGAGCTTTGCTTCGTTCCCGACACAGACGCGACAACGATTTCGGTCGAGGTGGTTCTCGCGCCCGACGAGCAGCCGAGCTCAATGAGGGAGTCCGTCAAGTGACGAACGCGATCCCATGGTCGAATTCGATCGAGCTCGGAACCCGTCGGAACAAGATGGTGGCGATCACCTTGTTGTCGGAGGGACTGACGACCACGACCGCTCCTTTGTAAGGCCCGGGCCTCGGTGCCCAGCCGAGCCGCGAGCGCGCGAGGGTGAACTCGCCCCTAAATGCCACAAGACAGGCCCGCTTGTGCTCAATCCTGACGAGCGACGCCGGTGCCTTGGGGTAGGACCTGGACCGCTCGATCGCCCGAACGACGTCATCGACAGGCAGCAGCCGCACTCCGGCAAAGAAAGCCCGAGATCCAACCGCACTGCGCGCCTCGGGCAGGGTATGAAAGCAGAGGCTGTCGGTAGTGCCGAGGACGTTACGTGCGGCGGTGCAGCCCGCGAGAGCTGACCCGCCGACGACGGCGCCGAGCGCGATGGCGGTGATAGCAGCGAAGCGGCGCGGTGACCTCATGTCGCCTCCCTTCCCTCGGGGACCGGGAGTCCGGCCAGAGAAGGAGCAGGAGGCGAGCCGAGAGCGACGGCAACCTCGCTCCCGACGTGGTGGCTGGAGGCCCCGACCGAGGCAGTTGCTCGGTCCGCGCGCCGGTCCCGCATCGCGACGAAGGCCCAGACGAGCCACCCCAACGGCAAGAAGCCCCAGAAGCTGATGATCCGGTAGAGGATTACGGCCGCGACCGTCGACACCTGCACACCACCATAGGCCACCAGCGCGACCGTCAGGCTCCCTTCGACGACGCCGAGACCGCCAGGCGTGATCGGAAGGGTCGCTGCCAGCTGGGCGGCTCCATATGCCAGGAGCAGGCCCCGCCAGGGGATCGAGGCGCCGATCGCCGTGTAGCTGATCGCGAGCGCGCCACAGTCGAAACCCCAGTTGCCGAGCGACCAGGCGAGTGACGGCACCACGTCGCGCAGGGTAAGACTCACCTGGCTCAGCTCGCGTACGACGTTGTCCAGGTGCTCGGCCGCCGCGCCGCGCGGGTAACCGGTGAGGCGCTTGGCGACTCTGATGGACAAAAGCACCGCGCCAGACACGAAGTTGCGCCGGGAGAACACCACCATTGCGAGGAGCACGACGAGGAACATCGCAGCCGTAACTCCGACAAGGTCGAGAGCAGCCCCCTGGCGCTCGGCCAGGAGGACCCCACCTCCGGCGACGACAGTGAGCCCCAGCGCCGAGCAGAGCAGGGTCGCGACGAGGCCCCAGCCCGCGATCGACTCATCTGCTCCGGCCCGGCGGTACTGGCGGTAGCCATAGACCGTCGCGAATGCAGGACCCCCGGGAATGGAGCTTGCGATAGCAGATGCTGCCACCGTCAAGCCGAGCGCTCGGCCACCTGTGATGCGCACGCCGCCGGCACGAAGGAGGCGTTGCTGCATCCTCGCGAAGGCGATAAAGGACAGGGCTTCTGAGACGACAGCCAGCAAGACCCACCCTGGATGCAAGCGACTCAGCTCGCTCCCGACGCCGACGAGCTCGCCTCGCTGACCGCTCACAGCCCACAAAGCCGCGGCGCCGAGGCCGATCCCAATGACGAAGCGCGCCCATATCGCCAGTCGCTTGTGACGGGCACCGGAACCGCCCGGCGGCTTGGCCCCTAGAGGGTCGCCCGCGGCACCCGAACGCGTCGCCATGTGCGATCTAGCCTAGCGTTGTGCCGCTTGGGTGCTCCGAGCGTGAGCGGCCCAACGGGCGGCCGCAGCCCGGGTGCGCCCATCGGTGCCAAGGTGGGCGTCCTCCGGCCGGCACCGGCAGCTGGCGGCACGGCGGGCTCTCCCGAAAGCGCCACCTGGAACATCGTCGAGAGGAGACCGAAATCCTGCGCGACCGTCGCCCCGGTCACCATCGCCGTGGCTCTCGTTCCGACTATCTGGAGCTCGCGGACACGCCCCGAGCTGTCGGTGGCGAGCACCTGCAACGACACGAGGGCACCAACTCCGAATTGCTTCTCCAGGCTGGCGACGGGCACGGTCGTAACCCAGCTGTGCCATGGATTGCAACCAAGGCTCTGTCGGCCGCCTATGCACACGCTGTCGGTCGGATCCGGCACTGCGGCAAATATCGACTTGCCACTCGCGTAGCTGAGAGCGGCGGTGTAGCCCCCACTCGACGAGCCGTACTCGGTCGGGGCCGGGGCGCCGGCCTGGACGAGGTAAAGTCCGGCGGTGTCGGTGGCCGCGAGGGTCGCAAGCGGGGTCGCGTACTCGACACCACGACCATAGAACTCGCACATGGCGTCGCAAATGTCGGCGTACCCCTTCCATCCACCGTCCGCGATCGAATAGAGCAGGTACGTGCGCGCCGCAACCGCCTGGGCCTCGAGCTCCTGAAACCCCCACGGCTCCCCTTGAGGTGCACCGAGAGCTCCTCCATAAGTCCCCCAGGCAGCGGGTGACTCGCTCGGCGTCACGTCCGCCACGTACTGCTCCAGAGCGACCAGGTTGACCGTGCGCTCGAGATGCAGGCCTCCGGCGCCGTAGTAGTCGTAGGCCTCTATGCGGCCGCGGAAAGTGACCTGCTGATCAGCAGGCTCGCAGAGTGTGAGGAGCTCGCCCGGTAGAGCCGTCGGTGCCAGCGAAGCGGGAACCGCGATCGGGTCGGTCAGCCCCGTGGCGACCTGCGTCCAGCTTGTCGCGGAGCAGGAGGCAGCCGTCTCCAGCTTCCAGAGCCCGGTGCGCACACCCCTGTCAGTGATCTCGACAGCCCTTCCGGCGTGGCCACCGGGGATCGTCGCGATCGTCCGGGGGGCTGCTCCACCAATTCCGGCTTCTTCATATGTGATCGGCGATGGCGAGGTAACCGTGACGGCATTGTTGTCGTTCTCTTGGATGGCAACGCTCACCACCTCAGAGTCGGTCTTAGCGGGAAGAGCCGCGCTCGTCACCGGATCGACGGCGTCCGCGTAGTAATGGGCGAGAATCTGGCGGTAGGTGAAGTGGTCGAGGGTCGCGAGACCGAAGGCGCCCCACTGCCCGAGGCCGTAGCCCGAGCCCCAACCGTGCCCGGTGAAAGTGACACTTGGTGAAGCCGCGACCTTCGGGGCACCGGCCGCCGGCAGCTGCCGGCCCAGACCGACCACTAGTGGGACGCCCAGCAAGCCGATCGCGACAAAGCTCGAGATACGGCCACGACCGGCACCGCAATAGGCGCGGACTTGACAGCTCACAGACGTCTCCGTGTGTCTCGTGAGTCTGATGATGTTCATGTGGCACCAAGGTTAGTCGCCTGCGAGCCGCTGCTCACCCTGCCAGCCTTGCGGGGTACCAGGAACGAGCGCTACGGGTGCCAGCCCCGTCAGAGCAGGGGCTCGGCGACAGCTTGCTCGATCGCGCCGGCAAAGGCCCGGCGGGCCGCATCCAGGCTGAACCCACGGGCTCGCTCGTGGCCACGGTCGATCAGTACCGAACGGAGCGCTCGGTCGGAGATGACCCGCTGAGCGGCGCAGGCCACGAGGATCGGATCTTTCGCGGAGAGCACGATGCCGGCGTTCACGACCGTCTCAGGCACGGCGGCAACTCCGTAGGCCACGACGGGCACTCCGTGATGCATGGCCTCGAGAAGCGGCGCGCAAAAACCCTCGTGCTCGGAGCAGCACACGAGGACGTCGGCCGTCCGGAAGTACCCGGCCAGCTCTGAGGCACTGACCGATCCGGCGAAATCGACCGAGGCTGCGATGCCGATCTCCTCGGCGAAGCGTCGCACTGCCAGCGCATATGGTCCGCAACTGGGCCGACCGACGAGATGCAGAGTCGCGTGCGGATCGAACAGCTCGAGGTAGCAGGCGAAGGCCTTCACGACGTCCTGGTGCGCCTTGTGCGGAAGCATCTGGCCGACGAAAAGCCAGTCCGAGCCCGCCGGCTCCCTCTCGGCGCCGGCATCCTCCCTCGTCCGGGGGTCGATCGCCGGCCCGAGCGTTGACAGGTCGGTCATGAGCGCGGCCACGGCCGTCCGGCGGTAGCCCCAGCTCCCGAGCTCGGCGGCGTTATAGGCCGAGACTCCGATACCGAGCTCGCAGACCCCGGCGAGCTCAGCCATCTGGTCGCGCCCGAGCCGGACCTCCTCACCAAGAGAGGGCATCCATGCCTCGACGTACTGCGCCGGGGTGATGTTGTGGTAGTTGACGATCTTCGGCCCGGGATGCCCGGCAACCACGTCGGCCGCGGGACTTCCGATCGAGGCCTGGTAGCAGATCCACTGCCCTCCGCCCGGCTCGCGCGGCAGCTCCGAGAGGGGGCGAACCCTGCCGTCAAGACCGGGGCCCCAGTTGCCCGCGAAGATCTCGGACACGAATCCCATCGAGCGCAGCACTTTCTGGGCCTCGATGGTGTGGCTGCTCACGGCATCGCGCTCGACGATCGACGGTATTACCTGATCCAGCCGGACAGGGCGCGATCTCAACGACGGCTCACTTGTGGCTCATTCATGGCTTGCCGGCGGCGCTCAGCTCGTCCGCTGAGCCGACACGGCGTAAATCTCGGGTCGCCCCTGCTGACCGGCCTGGGTGGTCGCCCCACCAGGTGAGCTCCAGCTGGTGCGAGCTGCTTGCGAGGCGGAGCCAGAGGGGTCGTAGACCGTGATCGCAACAAAGCCGTAGCGGGCCAGCAGGTGACACCAAGTCACCGGATGCAGTGCTCTGCGGAGGTTGAGATCTGCGGTGACCGGATCCTCCTCACCGGCAGCACGCGGGTGGGTGCTCACGACCACGACGATGCCACCTGGCTCGAGGCGAGTGCGCGCGAGGTGGGCGAGAGCGCGCGCACTCGCCGGGGTGACGTCGTCGGTCACGCCGGACACGACTAGGGCTCCGAGCGACGACCGTTTAGTGACGCCAAGGCACTCGAGCGCTCCGGCACGCACCCGGCGCTCGGATGGACTAGCCATCGGATCGCCACCGAGCGCGTCGTAGCCAAGGGCAAGAAGTCTGTCCACGAGGCCCCCCTCGTTGCACTCCACATGGAGCATGCGACCGCCAGGCCCGCGTCCTATGCGATCGACGATCCAGTCCACGAGCAAGGACGTGGCCGTATCAGGATCGGGCGCTCCGATCAGCGTCGATCCGTACCGCTCGCGCGGGATTGGAGCAAGGCTCGGCCGGGCTCGGCCGGCCGGTGTCACCCGGTCGAGTCGGCGGGAGCTGCCACCGGAGGTGGCGACGCGACGCGAGTGGTCGGCGACCACCTGCACACGCGTGGCCACCACCTCCGACATGCGACCGAGGCGATCGACGCCGGTGCGTTCGAGCTCGCGCAGATGCGGGCCGGCCATCTGCCTGAACTTCGTGGAGCCGCGTCGCGAGACCTCGGCCGCTACCTGGCGGGACCGGCGAGTCGCTCCCTGGACGATGGCGCGTACGCCGGTCGGGGCTCCTCGAGACGAATGCGCGAGCTCGGCACCCGACGTACGCGAGCTCGGAAGGTACCTCTGGGGCTCACTCAGAGCTCCTGCGGCAACGGCTCGCTCCAAACCATCGACGTCGAGCGCGAGCGCGTCGAACTTCGCGCTCAGATCCGCCTCGTAGTGCGGCGCCAGCCGTCCAGAGCCCCTGATTTGCTCGGCCGCGACGACGATGCCGAGGACCGCCTCAGCGACGATGTCACGTCCTGGCGCCGGCATCGTCACGTCCCCGGCTGCTCGCTTTTGACCTGGACGGCAAAGGGCAGCGACACGATGCCGGTCGCCTTGCCCGGGTTGACCACCTCGAACATCGCTGCCGGTTCGGCCAGCGCGTGCACGACGCCTCCCCCTGCGTCCTGGACGCGGACATTTACGGTGTAGCGGCCATCTAGGAAGGGTATCTCGGTGAACTGGAAGGACACGCTCGCATGCCCTGGCACGAGATCGAACTGGTCGCCCAGCATCGCCGAGTCGCAGTCGAAGAGCATGCCCCCGTTCTGGGCGAAGATCGAACATCCAAAGGCGACGTTGGGAATGAGATCGCGAACTTTCAGATCCAACACGATCGTGATCCCTTCGCCCGGAAAGACATATCCCCGATCGGGCGAGGGCAGCTCCAGCCGGCAGGCGGTCACGGCCACGCGGCGCTCGACGGAGACCGTCGTCTGGACGTTGGCCCTGTTCACCCGGCTACCGGGTTGACCCTCGGACGGCGCGGGAGCCGGTTCCTCCTCGCTACCAGGCAGCGCTCCGGCCTCTCCGCTCTCGATGAGGCGGTCACGAAACGCCCTGATCGCCTCTCCGGGAGGTGCGAAGCTGATCATCTCTCCTGCATCTATCACGGCCACGCGACTGCAGATGCCGCGCATCACGTCGGCGGCGTGAGACACGACGACGATCGTGCGCCCCTCCTCCTGGAACTGGTGGATCCGCTCCAGGCACTTGGCCTGGAAGCGCTCGTCACCTACGGCCAGGACCTCGTCGACCAACAGGATGTCGGGATTGACGTTGACGGCGACGGCAAAACCGAGCCGGACGTACATTCCCGAGGAGTAGAAGCGAACCTGGTTGTCGATGAACTGCTCCAGCTCCGCGAAGGCCACTATCTCGTCGAAGCTCCGTTCGATCTCCTTTCGCGACAGTCCTAGCAGCGACGCGTTGAGGAAGATGTTGTCCCTGCCGGAGAGCTCCGGCTGGAAGCCGGCGCCTAGCTCAAGCATCGCGGCGAGCTGCCCGCGCAGCAGTATCTGTCCGGAAGTCGGTTGCAGGATGCCCGCGATGCACTTGAGCAGCGTCGACTTACCCGACCCGTTGCGTCCGAGGATCCCGAGGGTCTCGCCTGGCTCGATCTCGAGATCAATGTCACGGAGGGCCCAGAACTCGTCGAAGGGGAGGTGGCCCCCATGGAGTATGCGCTCCTTCAGCGAGGTGTACTTCTCCTTGTAGAGACGGAACCGCTTCGAGACGTGCTGGATCTCGATGGCCGAGCTCACCGAAGACTCAGAGCTCCTCGGCGAAGTTGCCCTCGACCCGGCCGAAGATCAACATGGCAAACAGCAGGAGCGCGAGCGAGCCGACAAAGACCCCGGACAGTCCCACCCAGTAGGGCGTCGCCCCCCAAGTAGGCAGCACATGGTAGGGAGTGGGGCCGATGCTGGGCACCACCTTACCCGCCGGTGGGATGACGTTCCCGAAAAGGCAACGCTGGAAGGCCACCACTATCCACATGAGAGGGTTTGCCTCGTAGAGCCATCGGAACCAGACGTGGTCGTGGAGAGCGTGCGAGACGTTCGAGAACGCGTAGACGATGGGTGGGCTGAAAAAAAGGGCGACCAGCAGCACCTCGACGAGGTGCTGCACATCGCGAAGGTACACGTTGACAGCCGAGAGAAAGACCGCCAGTGCAGCGGAAAAGATGATGTCACAGATGAGCGCGAAGAACAGGAGAGGGAGATAGCCCCACGCCGGCATTACGCGGAACCCGGCGAGGAACAACGCAAGGATGCAGGTCTGGAAGAAGAAGTAGGAGATCGCGGTACCCACCTGGGCGAGCGCCAGCACCTCGCGCGGGAAGGCCACCTTCTTCACGATCCCCGCATGAGCCACGAGCACACCGGAGGCTGAGAGCAAGGAGTTGTTGAAGACGTTCCATGGCAACAGTCCCGCGAACAGGAACAGGGCGAAATCCGGCGTCGGGTTGTGGAGGAAGTACTTGAAGACGACGTAGTAGATCATGAGGACGAGCGCGGGGTTCAAAAACGACCACAGAAAGCCGAGGGCGCTGTTCTTGTAGCGAACCTTGAGCTCCTTGCGAACCAGGAACACCAGGAGCTCGCGTGCTCGCCAGATTTCCACAACTCGTTGCCTCAGGCTCACGTTGGCCGACACGACCCGCTGGGGCAGCTCGCCACGATCGCGGACGAGCGCTGCGCCCGGGGGCTTTGCGATGCTCACCGAGACACCACCGCCTTCGATCCGAGCACTGCCTGCGACGCCGCGGCGCTCAGCGCCAAGCCCATGGTGTCTCTGGTCCTCCTGTAGGCACCGACGCGAAGGTCGCAATCAGTTGGTGGCTGGCCATTGTACTTGGAGCACCGACAACACCGGGCCCAAGCACGCAGCGACCCCGGCTCGACACCGGCGAGGTCGCTCTTCGCTGCTCCGGTGCACCCTATACGAAAGGGCCCAAAGCTAAGCTGAACGCGCTTGGTGGGGCCTTCACCGAAACGTTGGAGCCGGCACCGCAGACATCTGAGGAGAAATAGCCTTGTGAGCCAGACCAGTCGCTCCAGTTTGCCTCGCCTGTGGTCCGGCGTCCTTGCCAAGGTGGCGCCGGCAGACACGAGCGCCCAGGAGGAGCTACTTCGCCAGATGGCTGACGTATTCAAAGAGCTTGCACACCTGTCGGTCGATCTT
Organism: uncultured Acidimicrobiaceae bacterium; assembly: GCA_964485645.1. GTDB lineage: Bacteria > Actinomycetota > Acidimicrobiia > Acidimicrobiales > Bog-793 > JAKACA01. The sequence continues at coordinate 13,091 of CAZAMA010000010.1, forward strand.
GGCGCCCTCTGGAACTCCCTCGAAGAGACGAAGAAGAAGCTGGACGAAGTGAACGGCAGGCTGGAGCAGCTGACCGGGCGGCTCGACACCCAGGCAGTCGCTATCGGTGAGCTGGCAGAGACGGTGAACGACGAGATCGACACTGCGAACGAGTCCACAGAGCTCCTGGGACGCCTGGTTCAGTCGACGCGGACGAGGCTCGATTTGCTCGAAAGCGGGCGCAGCGGTGCAGGAGTGCCTGGCACGACCCTCCGTTGAGCGAACGGCTCGCCATGGGTGGACCCGTCGTCATGGATCTGAGCGTGCTCTCTGACCTGGGCGACCGAGCTGACGGGGTCTCCAACTGGGCTCGAGATTTCGTCATCGCGCTCGAGCGGGACCGCCCGGATCTCGTCTGCTGCTACGTGGTCCCCGCAGGCGGCCAGCTGGGGCGCGACATCGTGGAGCTCCTCGGATCCAAGCTCGCGGACACAGGCGCTCACGGAGCGGTGCCAGCTGGCGCGCGAGTGTTCCACACGATGTCGGTCCTCGAGCCGGCGATACCGCTCGCACACGCGTGGCCCAGCTTCGTAGAGCGCCTCGGCCTCGATGTCGCCCTGACCGTCCACGAGCTGCAGCTGGTGCAAGGGTCACAGGCATCTCCCGGCACGTGCCTTGGCCGGCATCGCGCGAGGGTCCGGCGCGGCCTGCTCCGCAATGCCGACGCGCTCATCGCCACCTCGCCGAGCGCCTGCCTCCTCCTTGCAGAGATCCTCGGCCACGAAACGGCTGATCTGACGGTGATCGAGGACGTCACCAGTTGGGGGGAGATTGTCGAGCGTTCTTGTGGGGTCTTCGAGGAGCTGGCGTCCCGGAGAGCGCGTCCCTGGCGCCTCAGCCCGCGTGTCGCTTTCGTCTCACCGTTTCCGCCGATTGCGTCAGGGGTCGCCCGCTATAGCAGCCGGCTCGTCAATGCACTCGACGAACAGGTCCGGTACGGGACAAACGAGCCGGCAGCACATATCGACTGCGTCGCCGATGGGCTCGATCGGGTACCGGGCGCCACGCTGCTACCTCCCAAGCACGAAGAGGCATACGATGCCAGGTCGTTCGCGCAGGTAGAGCGCGCCGTCGGCGGCTTCGACGAGGTGGTGTACGTCCTCGGCAACAGCGAGTTCCACAGTGGCGCGCTGCGGGCACTCCGATGCCGTCCGGGCACAGTCGTCGCGCACGACGTACGCATGACGGGCCTGTTGCGCCTATCCCTCGAGCGGAGCGGGGCCGTGCCGGGCGGCCTGCGGGGAGCACTCGAGCGCGCTTACGGTGTCGAGACAGCTGAAGCGCTCGCTCCGCCGAATGGCGTCGACGTCTCACAGATCGACGCGGCCAGTCTCTTCCTCCTTGGTGACGTCGTGGGGCATGCCGAGAGGCTGCTCGTGTCGAGCGAGTCGGCCCGGGCCCTTGCGCTCGCGGACGTCAAGCCCGAATACGGCTCTCGGATAGGGGTCCTCCCTTTTGCGATGGCACTCGACAAAGAAGAGATTGACGCCGTCGAGGCCGCGCGGGCGAGGGACGAACCTCAGCACCTCCTCGTCGTCTCGTTCGGCATTGTCGACCCCTCCAAGCTTCCCCAGGTGCTCATCTCGGCGGTGGCTCAAATCCAGCCTGTCGTGCGGGTGGATCTTGCCTTCGTCGGCCCCGTCAGCAGTACCCTCGCCGGCGAGCTCAGCCGGCTCGGAGCCGAGCTCGGGATCGGCGAACAGCTGAAGATCACCGGGCATCTGGAGCGTTCCGACTATCTGGGCTACCTCGCGCGGGCGACGGTAGCAGTCCAGCTACGGGCTGCCTACTCGGGGGAGGCTTCCGCCGCGGTCGGAGACTGCCTGGCCGCGGGAGTCCCCACAGTCGTCTCCGACATCGGATGGATGGGCGATCTTCCAGAAGGCACCGTCGTCAAGATCGGCACCACGGACGACGCCTTAGCAGACAGGCTGGCAGAGGCACTGGGGGCACTCCTCGATGATCCTGACCATCGGTCCGCGCTGTCCGCCAAGGCCGCAAGCTATGCCGCCGGCAACACATTTGCCAAGACCGCGTCCGCGTTGGTCGAAGCCCTCGGGCTCGCCTGAAGTGTCCCGACTCGCGGCCACTTCGGCAGGCTAAGCCAAGTTGAATACATTGCAGGCGCAGGATCGCGTCTCCATCATGTGTCGCCACCTCGCAGGGAGTCGCGGAGCTCGACGAATGCAAGTCGCGCCACGCGAGCAGCAGGCCGGGTAAGGGGACGGCGCTCCATGGTCGCGAGCAGCCGTGCGGCCCCCCGCCGAAGCTGGAGCGGCAATCTCGAGTAGCGCCGTCGGCGCGGCGGGTTGCGGCCGAGCCTACCGGCGGTACCGTCCCTGCAAGGGAGCGCACCGAGGTCGGGCACGCCCGCACCTGGCGTGGGAAGCCACTGCCACTGCTGCACCCGCACTCCATGACCACCGCCCTTGACGGGAAGACGGCCCTGTGCAGCCAGCACCTCTCTCTGGGCAGCCGCCCGCGCCCGGACGGCGGCCTGCACCTGCGAAGCGGTCGTGAGAGCACCGTCGCTCCAGCCGTCGGGCGCCGCGGGATCACAAGGCACGGCCGTGCGTGTCGCCTCGAGGAGGCCCGGTGTCACGACCACCTTGGAGTCAATAGGGCCGAGGATCTCCTTCAGTCTGCTCCGAGTGACCTCGTCAGCCACCTCGATGCAGTCGGCGGCTTTCCAGAGCTCGATCGCAGCACGACCCCCTTGACCACCGGGCAGATCGTCCAAGGAGTCGAGTCGCAGAGTGACCTCGGGCGCAGTGCGCAGACCCGCGGCCAGCAGCAGGAGAGCCAGCGATCGCTCCACCCGCCCGGCGCTATGACGAACCGGCAGCCCTGGCTCGATTTGGAGGACCACCGCGCCTGCACGCCGAGCGAGAAGCCCGACCTCCAGGCCGACGAGAACGCCAGGCGCTGACAAGTAGCGGTGCGCGGCGCCAAGACGGTTAAGGGAGACGACATCCACGTCGTATCCCTCGTCGCGCAGGCGAAGCACCTCGCCCAAAAGGCCGTCACGGTGGCTACCGGCCGGAGGGGGCACGGACCCGACGACAAGTACCCTCACCCCAGTCTCTCCAGAGAGGCCTCCATGGCGTCGAGCACGAGCGGCCAGGTGTAGTTCGCCAGCACGTAGTCGCGTCCACGACTGGCAAGCTCGTGAGCGAGCTTCGGCGCCTCGGAGACAAAGCGCAGGCATTCGCCGAGCTCCAGCTCGTCCCGGTAGCAAAGCCCGCCGCCGGATCGCTCGCAGTGCCAATTCACAACGTCACTCCCACCGTTCGCGACCACGACGGTTCCGGCCAGCCAGGCCTCCATGATCGTGCGGGAGAAGCTTTCGTTCACACTCGGCTGCAGATAGGCAGACGCGGCGCTGAAGGCATCGGGGACCTCGCCCTCTTGCAGGTAGCCGAGGTCCAGCACTCTGTCCTCCAGGCCGAATGGCACCTCGGGATCCCCAACGCCGAAAGTGACCAGGTCGAGAGCGAGGCGGTGGCGCAAGACTGCGGCGCCGTAACCATGGAGCACCTGGCGCCAGCCCTTGCCGCCCTCTCTTCGACCGGCGTAGAGCACGAAGGGCCGGTCTATCCCATGACGTTCCCTGAACCCCTCCGGGTCGTAGTCGGCAGGAATGTCGACAGCACAGCCGACGACCGGATGCTCGGCTGGAAGGGGCCCGAGGTGGTGCGCTAGCTGGTGCTCGGGCTCGCTCAGGAACCAGACTGCGGCGCTTCCCGCGAGCAGGGCACGTACTGCCGAGAGCCGGGCGTAGGGCTCGTCGTGAAGGCATGGCATGACTACCGTCCGCTCGGGTGCCACGGCAGCGCAGTACAGAGTCGACCAGAACAGATAAGGCGCGAAGACGATCGCGTCATAGCTTCGGGCGCAAGCCGCAAGGTGCAGGTAGAGGTCGGGAACGCGAAAGCGGCCGTTCACCCAGGCCAGCTCCTCCGCTTCGTCGAGGACGTCGCCCTCCATCAAGCGCCCTTGCAGGCGAGCCCAGGTGGCGATGTCCTCACCGGGCACGGTCGAGAAACGGCGGACGGTCAACACCCCGTCGCGGGTCTCCCCTGCGGGCAGCTCGTTCGCCCAGGTGTAGTGGTCCGTGGCACAGGTCGTGAGCACCTCGACGCGGTGACCCCGGCCCGCCAGGCCGGCCGCGGCTTCGCGCATCGCTGCCTCGGCACCACCGACTACGCCGGATCCGTAGCGCGGAGTCACAAATGCCAGACGGCGAGGCTCAACCAGATCTCCCACGTCTCGCTCCTCCACTTCACGGGGCTTGGGCGACATCGCTCAGGAGGGTGCCTTCAGGCTCGAGCGATCGATCACCTTGTCGATGAAACCGTACTGGAGCGCCTCGTCGGCCGTGAACCACCTGTCGCGATCGGAGTCGGCCTCGATGCGCTCGATGGGCTGACCCGTGTGGAAGGCGATCCGCTCAGCCATCATTCGCTTCAAGTAGATGATCTGCTCTGCCTGGATGGCGATGTCGGCCGCTTGACCCTGCATCTGACCCGACGGCTGGTGCATGAGGATGCGGCTGTGCGGAAGGGCGTACCGCTTCCCCGGTGCCCCCGCGCAGAGCAAGAACTGGCCCATCGAGGCCGCAAGGCCGAGACAGATCGTCGAGACGTCGCATGTCACGTACTGCATGGTGTCGTAGATGGCGAGCCCGTCGGTGACAGAGCCCCCGGGCGAATTGACGTAGAGGAAGATATCGCGGCTCGGATCCTCGGCCTCCAAGAGGAGGAGCTGGGCACAGATCATGTTCGCCGAAGTCTGGTCGACCTGCGTGCCGAGAAAGACGATGCGCTCGCGAAGCAGTTGCCGGTAGATGTCCCCAGCAGGGTCCGAAAAGCCGCCGTTGGACGCCATCGCGCATGGCGCCGGTCCCACGTCCCCGCCGATCGCTTCCTTTGTCCCAGCTGTTGACATCGATCCTCCTCTTAAAAGCGTGGAAGGAGGCTACCGCCGCAAGCGACCACGACGCCCGCCTTCCGAGCTCGAGAGCAGCGGCGCAATCCTGCCCACAGGGTTAGTCTGGATCAGATGGCTGAGCCGTACGTGCGGGCGTGGCGAAACGGCAGACGCGCCGGGCTTAGGACCCGGTCCCTTCGGGGGTGGAGGTTCGACTCCTCTCGCCCGCACAAGATTCGTGACGACCTAAGGCGCTGATCCAGTGAGACATGACCCCGCGAGCAAAGAGCTCATCTGGTCTCTTCCCAAGGCCGAGCTTCATCTTCACATCGAAGGCACCCTCGAGCCCGAGATGATGATGCAGCTGGCGAAGCGCAACAATGTCTCGCTCGCATACCAAAGCGTCGCCGAGCTTCGCGATGCCTATGTCTTCACAGATCTGCAGTCGTTCCTGGACATCTATTACGCGGGCTGCTCGGTGCTGGTGCATGAGGAGGACTTCTACGACCTCACGATCGCCTACCTCGAGCGCGCCAGAGCACAAGGCGTCTGCCACGCCGAAGTCTTCTTCGACCCGCAGTCCCACACCTCTCGCGGTGTCTCCTTCGAGACGGTCGTCACGGGCATCCACCGTGCCCTGGAGGAGTACCGGGCCCGTTTCCAGGTGTCTTCGCGCCTCATTCTCTCGTTCCTGCGACACCTGAGCGAGGACGAGGCGCTCGAGACCATCGAGGCAGCGACGCCCTTTCTGCCGTGGATCACCGCGGTGGGCCTTGACTCATCCGAGGTCGGCAACCCGCCCTCCAAGTTCGCTCGCGTGTTCGCACGCGCCCAGGAGAAGGGCCTTCTCGCCGTCGCCCATGCCGGTGAGGAAGGACCACCGGAGTACATCTGGGAGGCACTGGACCTCCTCCATGCATCGCGTATCGACCACGGCGTCCGCTGTCTCGAGGATGCAGCCCTCGTCGCCCGCCTCGTCGCGCGCGAGACCACCCTTACGGTATGCCCCCTCTCCAACGTGAAGCTCCACGTGTTTGGGTCCCTTGCGGGTTCGAACCTTGCCGAGCTGATCGAGGAGGGATTGCGAGTGACGATCAACTCAGACGACCCTGCGTACTTTGGCGGCTACATCGGTGACAACCTGCTCGCGGTCGCAGAGGCCCTCGAGCTGGACAGGACAGCGGTCGTCCAGCTGGTCAGGAATTCCTTTCTCGGGTCATTTCTCTCCGAGCAGGACAAGGAGCTGCGCCTGGCGCAGCTGAGCAGCGCCGTCGCCTCGAGCGCCCTTGGATGACGGCGGGGCGTCACGGCGGCTGCCCAGCTCGCGAAAAAGGGCCAGCCCACGCCTTGAGGCGTGGGCTGGCCCTACTGCTGCCGGTCGGGCAGCGCCGTCAACTGTCGACGGTGCTCTCTCGCTCCTAACCTCGTGGCGCGAGATGCAGGACGACCACCTCGTTGGTCGGAGTAGCGGGCTGCCCCGACTCATACGGGTTGGCAGGAGTCGGCCAGCCCGTGATCGCAGACGAGTTGATCTCTGACCAGGCCACGCCGTACATGAGCGGAATGACGGGCAGGTCGGTGCCGACGAAATTCTCTATCGGCAGCATCGCCTTGGACTCAGCCGCGAGTGTCGACGCGGAAGCCATCTTGGCCAGATCGGCATTGATACCCGCGTTGTGAAGACGCTCGTAGTCCCCGCTCGCAGACGATGTGTCCAGCGCGCTGTTGAGCCAACCGTTGTACATTCCATAGGGGTTGCTGGCGGTGTTCGACCAGTGCAGGATGGAATCGAAGTTACCGCTCGCCACGGCATCTCCCCAGCCGGTCACCGAGAGGCCGTCGAAGGTGACATCCATGCCGGCCTTTTTCAGGTCAGCCGCGATGATCGAGCCATCGGCCGCATAGTCGGTGTAGGAGCTCGGATCGGCGATCGAGAATGACAGCGTCCTGCCGCCCTTCTCGAAGTACCCGTTGGAGCCCTTCTTCCATCCGGCCTTTTCCAGCACCTTCATAGCCGCTCCCACATTGGCGTTGTCGTTCAGCGCGTAAGCCTTCTTGACCGAGGCGGTCAAGTAAGCGCCGAACACAGGCAGGGTGATACCGCTGCCGTTGAGTGCCGGTGGTTCGAGTCCTGCCTCGCCCTGGGTGCTGAGCGCGTTCCGATCGATTGCGAGGCTAACCGCTTGCCGAACGGCGACCTGGTTGAGCGGGAAGCGGCTGAGGTTAGGCATGAGCGAAACTGTGTTGAGCGGTGCCTCCCAGGCCATGTTGTACTTAGACTTGGAGAGGAAGAGCGCCTTCAGGTTGGGGATGAAGTTCCCCTCCCACTGCGCAGCACCTGAGAAGAGCGCTTCCTCGGCGTTGGTGTTCGAGGCGTAGGTCGGAAACTCGACGGTCCCGATCCTGACCTTGCTCGCCTGCCAGTAGGAGGAGTTCTTCACCAAGCTGAAGCCCTGTGGAGTGAAAGTGCCGAGCTTGTAGGGGCCGGTCCCGACCGGGTTCGGGTCGAGGTAGGTGGCAGGACGGGAAATGCTGCCCCAGATCGACTGCGGCACGATGTAGACGCTGGCGATGTTCTGCAGGTTCGTGTACTGCGCGCTGGGGAAGGTCAGCGTGACGTACTCACCCTGGGTGCTCACGGACCTTATGGTGAGGCCACCGGTGTTGATCGGCGGATTGGATTCCACCAACCTGTAGCTGAAAGCCACGTCCGCCGGAGTCAAAAGGGTGCCGTTCGACCACCGCACGCCCTTTCGGATCGCGAAGGTTATCGACTTACCGCCGTTTGACCACTGATATGACGTCGCCAGCCACGGGTAGATGACCCCCGCCTTGGCCGCGTCGAACTGCAGGAGCGGCTCGTAGATAAACGAGGTCGCTCCCATCTGATAGGCGGCAGATGTTGTGCTGTAAGGGTTGAAGCTCTGGGTGATCGTGTTCTCCGGGCTCGATTCCATCGTCAGCACTGACCCGGATGAGGCCGAAGCACTCTGTACCGCTATGGGCGTGACCCCGATCGCCACCATGGCTGAGCCTATAAGCCCTGCCGCAATAGCGAAACGGAGCCTCCTTTTTAGGAGAAATTCCTTCATGTGATAGTTGCCCTTCTTGTTGTTTGAATTGGACAATGACGTCTCGCCAAGCAAGATCGCCATTACGTGGACGTAGGTACTTATTCATCGCTGATTAGAGACGGCACTATCTACCGCTTGTCCCTTGTCCCAATCAGATAAGCTGTACACCTCTTCGCGCGGTCCGGCGCCCCTGTTTGCGGGGCGTCAGCTAGCCGGGAGCGCGGCAACCGTACTTGTGGTGCTCAATGCCGGTTGACTATCCTCGCCTTCGACAAAAGTATCTGCGGCTCTAGTTCGTTATCGCCCTCCCTTCCTCTCGAGTGGCCCCGGCGAAAAGCGCCGGCGCGGTGACCTCGAGCCGCCAGCAGGCGGCTGCACGGTTGCGGCTGATCCGGAACAGGGGCGGCCTCTCGCGCCGGCACCGCTCCTCGGCAAAGGGGCAGCGGGGGTGGAAGTGGCAACCCTGCACCTGGGCAGCGCCCTCGCCCGCCTGGCCGGTCGCCCCCTTGCCCCCGTGGCGCAGGACGCTCCCGAGGTCGTCCGGATCAGGCGCGGAAGAGACGAGCAGCTGAGAATAGGGATGCGCCGGCTGCTGGGTCAGCTCTTCGGCTGGCCCTCTCTCGGCAACCTCGCCGCCGTACATCACGAGAATCTCGTCGGCGAAGTAGCGAGCCGATGCGATGTCGTGGGTGATGTAGAGGAGAGCCAGTTGGAACCGGTCGCGCAGATCGGCCAGAACGTTCAGCATCTCCAAGCGGATAGAGACGTCGAGCATCGATACCGGCTCGTCGGCCAGGAGAACGTTCGGCTTGGCCGCGAGCGCACGAGCGAACGAGACACGCTGGCGTTGGCCGCCGGACAGCTCGTGCGGGTACTTGGCGAGAAACTGCTCTGCCGGCGTGAGACGCACCTGCTCCATGAGAGCGACAAGCTCTCTATCGACGTTCTCCCGGCCCATACGCCCCTGATGGATCCGGACCGGCCGCTCCAGGTGATAACGGACCGTGTGGACCGGGTTGAGGGAGGAGAACGGATCCTGGAAGACGAGCTGCACAACGCTCTTGTAGCGGCGGAAAGCTCCCCTGCCGCGGACCTTCACCAATTTCCCCTCAAGATGAATTGCTCCGGAGCTGAGCCCTTCCTGACCCGCCAGGAGCTTTGCCACTGTCGACTTTCCCGACCCGCTCTCGCCCACGAGGGAGATGACTGCCCCTCGATAGAGGCTGAGCGACACGTCTCGTACCGCAGGCAGCACCGTGCCTCTGCCGAGCCTGTAGTTCTTGCACACCGAGATCGCTTCCATGGCAAGTGGGCCACGTGAAGCCCCTGGCGACTCGACGGGAGCGGTCGACAGGTTGGTATGGTCGGCCCCCTCCGAACTCGGGATCGGCGCACCCTCGGGATCGTTCCAAGTCATGAGCCAACTCCTCTTTGCACCGGCTCGAAAGAGGGGCGCACGCCCAATGGCTCTGCGCCAGGCCGTCTCGTAACCGCCATGTCCAGGCTCGCGAGCGGCACCAGTGCATCGGGCTCGGAGAACCGCCAGCAGGCGGTGAGGTGGCCCGGTGCCGACGAGGAGGCAACCGGGGACAGGCTCATGTCGATCTTCGAGCACCGCTCGGCCCTGTAGGCGCACCGCTCCATGAACGGGCAGCCTGGCGGAAGACTTCGCAGATCCGGAGGCGATCCAGGGATGCCGGCAAGCTCACGGCGAGGACCGCGAAGCGACGGGAAGGACGTGAGCAGACCGGTCGTATAAGGATGCGCGGCACTGTGGTGAATCTCGGGAGCCGGCCCGAGCTCCACCAGCTGTCCCGCGTACATCACCGCGATGCGGTCCGCGAGTTCGAGCAGCAGGGAAAGGTCATGGGTGATGAAGAGCACCGAGAAGCCGAGCTCTTGCTTCAGCTCCACGATCTGCGCGAGCAAGTCTCGCTGCACGACCACGTCGAGCGCGGTAGTCGGCTCGTCCATGATCACGACCTCGGGCTCGGCGGCAAGCGCCATCGCGATCATGGCTCGCTGGCGCATGCCGCCGGACAGCTCGTGCGGGAAGCTCTTCAAACGCGAGCGAGGAATGGAGACGAGATCGAAGAGGGTGCCCACCCGGTCCATGGCCTCGTCTTTCGAGAGGTCGAGATGGGCCTCGATGACGTCCAGCAGCTGCTCACGGACTCTTAGAACAGGGTTGAGAGCGTTCATCGCGCTCTGAAAGACGATGGCGATCTCTCTCCATCGCAACTCGCGGAGCTGTCGCGGCGACCTCGAGAGGATATCTCCGCCTGCGGGAAAGCGGCGGCCCCGATACATGACGCTCCCGCTCGTGATGAGCGCGGGCGGGCGAAGCAGCCGGCAGGCTCCGTAGGCGAGAGTCGATTTGCCCGACCCGCTCTCCCCCGCGAGACCGACGACCTCGCCGGGAAACAACGACAGGTTCACGCGATCAACGGCATGGACGTCTCCACCCGAGGTCCTGTAGACGACAGAGAAGTCGTTGATCTCGAGCACCGGATCAGCCGAAAGCGCGCTACGGGCCCGCCCGCTGCCGTGGCCGGGGGCGGCGACGCCGTTGGACTCTGGACCGGCGCTCATCGGAGCTCTTTGCGCTGCTCGAGCATGGACCGGCGGGAGAAGGAGTGCACTAGGCCCGCCAGGCGCCGGGGGGGCTGCACGCCTATGTGGAGCACGGGCGTCGGGTCGGCGGGGCGCCACCGGCGGCCGGCGATCCGGCTGCCACCGGCCGCGTCTCTAAGGCGCGGGTTCCCGAGCTCGTCGATGCCGAAGTTGAGCAGGACGAGGCCTGCCGCCAGCACCGCGACGCAGAGCCCGGGCGGGATGAACCACCACCAGGCGTTGGCTTGCAGGGCACTTTGGCTCTGCGCCCAGTACAGCATCGTGCCGAGGGTCCAGCTGTTGAGATCCGCCAGCCCCAGGAACGCGAGAGCCACCGAGGTCGCGATCGCGAAGAGCACCGTGCCGACGAAGCTTGCAGCTATGAGGCTCACCTCGTTCGGAAGCACTTCGAAGAAGATGAGCCGGAACGTCGAGTCGCCCGTCTCTCTGGCGGCAGCCACGAAATCACGGCCTCGGATCGACATCGTCTGCGCGCGGATGACGCGAGCCCCCCATGGCCAACCGAGAAGCCCCAGAACAAGGATCGTCGTCAGGTCGCCCTGTTGGGGGATATAGGCGAGAAGGACAATGAGCAACGGCAGGAGTGGCAGCACGAGGAAGACGTTGCTTACGAGCGACAGCCCCTCATCCCACCAGCCGCCGAGGTAACCGGCCGACACCCCGACGACGACGGAGAGGGAAGTGGCTATCAGCCCCACCAGCACACCAAGGATAAGCGTCGCCCGAATGGCGACGAGGAGCTGGGAGAGGACGTCCTGGCCGAACGTAGTCGTTCCGAGCAGATGCTGAGCGCTTGGCGACGATGCCGCCGCCACGACGCTCTGGGCTGAAGGGTCGTAGGGAACGACATAGGGCCCGATGATCGCTGCCAATACGAAGAACCCCAGGATGAAGGCCCCGAACTTTGCCTTGAACGAGAGCTGTCGCCACGCAGATCCCCGCCTGGATTTTGGCTGGGTGGTCGGATTCGCGGCAAGGTTCAGCACTACTGCCATCAGTGGGCCGCCTTCGCTCGTGCCCTGGGGTCGGCTACCACGTAGACGGCATCGGCCGCGAAATTAGCCAGCAATACCGCCAGGCTAATTATCAAGAATATCCCTTGCATGAGGGGATAGTCGTCCGACGTGACCGCGTTGTAGAGCGTCAGCCCAATACCGGGGTAGGAGAAAACGATCTCCATTATGAGAGCCCCCGAGATGACGAAGCCGAGCGACAGAGCAAATCCCGACAGATTCGGCAGGATCGCATTCCTGGCCGCATAGGTCATCACTACGCGCCTGGAAGACAGTCCCTTGGCTTGGGCTGCAAGGACGTAGTCCTCACCGATCGTCGTGATCATCACGTTGCGCATCTGCAGCATCCAGCCGGCCATCGATGTGAGGACAATCGTGAGTGCCGGCAGTACCGAGTGGTACATGGCACTGAAGATGAAGTCAAGGTGCCACCCGGGCACGAGCCCCTGGGTGTAACCCTCCTGGATCGGGAACCACTGGAGGTGGATGGCGAAGGCGTCCACCAGCAACAGGGCGAGGAAGAAGTACGGGGTCCCCTGGAGGAAGCTGAGAGCCGGCAGCGCCCGATCGAACCAACCGCCCCGGCGCCAGGCTGCCAAGATGCCGAGGAGGGTCCCGAGGCCGAAGCTTATTATCGTCGCGGAGCCCACGAGGATCAGCGTCCACGGCAAGGTCTGGGCGATGATCGTCGAGACCTTCGAGGGGTATTCGCTCACTGAGAGCCCGAGGTTGCCGTGAAATATATTCACGAGGTACTGCCCGTACTGGTGTAGGAGACTTCCGGCATGGCCTATACCGAACTCGGCCTCCAGCGCGGCCAGCGCTTGGGGCTGGAGAGAGGGAAACTTCGAAAAAAGCACCTCTGCCGGGTTGCCGGGCATGAGACGAGGGATGAAGAAGTTGACTGTGATCGCAGCCCAGGCAGCGACGATATAGAACACGAGACGCCGGACGATGAAGCTCATCGCCCCTGGCCCGCAGACTCGACGCTGCAGCAAGCCTTCCGATGCCCTGCGCCCGCGGTGAGATCGCGCCGCGGTCTCGTACGCCGCGCCTCCGCGCAGGACGGCCTGCGACCGGCGAGGTGAGACTGGCTCACGAACCCACCGCCCGGCGGGACTTCGAAACGCCGCTCCGGCGTGCCACTGCGATGGTGCGACGGTGCTGCGCGGAGATGCCGGCCGGGCGGAGCGCTCCCCGCGTCCCTGCGCCACAACCACAGCTCACCCGGATCAGCAGCTCGGTCGGGAGCACTTCGATCACGTTGGGCAGCGCTTGGTCGTTGATGCGCTCGAGCAGCCGCGCGCAGGCCCGCTCCCCAAGGCTGCGCGTCGGTTGCCGCACGGTCGTAAGGGGCGGGTCGAGGAGCCTGCCAGGATAGATGTCGTCGAAGCCGACGACGGCAACGTCCTCGGGGACCGAGAGTGCATGTGCCGCCAGCGCCTGAATCGCGCCGATCGCCATCTGGTCGTTGGCACAGACGAGCGCCTCGGGAATGCTGGAGGGTTGCTCGCCGAGCATGGCTTCGACCGCTGTCCGCCCGCTCTCGGCCGAAAACGCCCCACGGCTCGTGCTGACCAGCTCAGCCTCGGGATGTGCGGCTATGACGTCCTCGAAAGCCGAGCGACGCTCGAGCGCGTTCGGCGCGCTCGAGGGCCCGTCGACGTAATGGAAGCTCCTGATCCCGTGCACATCTACGAGGTGCCTGGTGAGGGAGGTGGAGCCCGCGTAATTGTCGGCAGTGACGACATCTGTCGTGGCCTCGTGCCGAGAGCCCGCCACTACGACCACCGGGACTTTCGCGGCCAAGCGGACGAGCTGCTCCGATCCGACAATACCTTCGGAGATGATGAGACCGTCCACCTTTCCCGACATGGAATACAGCCGCTCGAAGGCTCGGGGGTCGCCCTCGGTGCAGAAAGAGATCAGAAGGGACCAGTCCTTGGCGCGAAGAGTTGCTTCGACGCCATGGAGGACTTCGTCCGCGAAGAGAAGGCTCGAGCTCTCGAGAGCGATGGGGTCCGACGCCCGTTCGACGCTGACAAGACCGATAACCTGCTTGCGGCGGCGAGAAAGGCTCTGGGCCGCCCCGTCGGGGACGTAACCGAGCTGCTGGATTACTTCGAGAACACGGGCACGGGTAGTGGCACTTACGCGGTCGTGGCCGTGCAGGACGCGCGAGACGGTCGCAGTCGAGACGCCCGCCAGGCGAGCGCAGTCATATAGCGTCGACACGTCCAACCCCCAAGTCCAGGGCCTGCCCAGCTGCGGCCACGACTACGTGCTCCTTCGGCGCATCCCCCACGCACCGCCGGCAGCAAGTGCTCTCGCCCGACAACTGTCTAAGCGCTTACATCTACTGTTTCGTGCAGGTTACGGCTAGCCTCAGCAAAAGTCAAGACCCCCGGAGGCAAACTTGACGGGATCAGGAAAACGCTGCCGCTACAAGGCTTTGCCGCTATCGCACTGACTTCCTGTCCGCACTTCACGCCCTCTCCTCTACCTCAGAGAGCCTCGATTACCTGGGCGATGTCGGAGAGGAGGAGCCTCACCCCCGACTCGGCCGCGCGATAGATCGTCAGCCTGTCCGTACTGCCATCGGGCCGTGGTGGTGGCGAGGCTTTCCGGTGACGAGCGTGAACCCCTGGCTCGCGGCCCCCCGC
>CAZAMA010000010.1:27542-35877 GCA_964485645.1 uncultured Acidimicrobiaceae bacterium
GTGGTGGCGAGGCTTTCCGGTGACGAGCGTGAACCCCTGGCTCGCGGCCCCCCGCTGGGCGACCGCGAGCCAGGGGCTGCTCGGATCGAGCATCACGGCTGACATCTGGGCAAAGGGTCGCGCCAGGTGGAGAAAGTCACTTATGAAGGCGGCGTGTCTCGGGGTCGTGCTGTCGAGCCGTGTCGGTTGGACTCGAGCCTGCTCGGACCGAGGATGGCGTGACTGCGGCAGATGGACAACCTGTCTCTGCTCACCTCAGTCCACCGTAACCACCTCCTTGTATCTAACCTTGCTCCCAGTGACTTGCCGCTCCAAGGGCCGAAAGGCCTTCAAGAACAGAGAAACCGGCCACATCGGTGCCGCCGGTGGCGAGTTGGCGACTTTGCTCAGCCCGCATTCGCCGACCGGGGCCATTCAGATCTCGGGACCTTTGGCCCTAGGGGCGCCGTCGGTTAGCTGTCAGGCTCACGTCACGATGAACGACGATTCGCGCATGTCGCGCCTGCTCTCGTCGAGATCGGGCAGGATGTGGGGACGATCATGACGATCCTCATCGCGTCGGTTGTCAACATGACCCAGCCAGACCGGTACCTGCACTGGTCGATCTTCATCGTCTCGGTGGCAAACCTCTCGCTCATCGGCGTGATGGTCCTCATATTCGGCCTCGCCCTCCTCCTGCCCTTCCCCCACGGCCGAGGTCACGAGGGGGGCGGCGAGGAAGAGCAGACAGCGGGCCGGAGCGAACCGTCAGTGGCTGACGAGGCGCCTGAGCCGGTGCCTGCCGAGATCGGAGCGCTCACGCCGACCAGCAGGATGTGGACCGCAAGGGTCCGCACCCGCGCTCTCGGTGCGCTCCCACCGGACAAGCTCCTGCCGGATCGCCAACCAGCCTACGTCGCGTCCTGGGTCTACGTCTTCGGCGTCGCCACGCTCTCAGCGCTCGGCGTGGCGATCGTCTCTGGGATGGTGATCGCGCTGGGGGGCACGGACTGGTGGCACACCAATCCCGTCGGCCACTTCTTCAACAGCGTTCATCTCTGGAGCGTCGAGCTCTTCATGGCATTCATGGTGATCCATCTCTGGGGGAAATTCTGGATGGCGGCCTGGAGAGGGCGGCGAGCCCTCACTTGGATCACCGGAGTCGTCGCCTTCGTCGCCTCGGTCGTCGAGTGCTTCACTGGCTATCTCTCCCAGCAGAACTTCGCCTCGCAATGGATCTCGACCAACGGCAAAGACGCCATCAACGCGACCGGACTCGGATCACTGTTCGACCTGATGAACTTCGGCCAGATGTTGCTGTGGCACGTCGTCCTCATCCCAATCGTGCTCGTCGTCATCGTCGCTGCGCATGTGCTCCTGGTGCGTGTGCGGGGAGTATCTCACCCGCTTCCCCTCCAGCGCGTACGCGGCAAAGCGGCCCGGCGCTCAGCTGCTGCAGCTGACCGCGCAAGTTGGACGGGACGTACCCGTCGCTACGACATACTCAAAGAGGCGACGATGGCCTCGGTCGTAGCTCTGGTACTCGTCTTTCTCCTCGCGGCTCTGCTCTCGTCGCCGGACGAGCCTCCGGTCACGATCGCGAGCTGGGCGAAGGTGGCCCCCGCGGACTTCCTCGGCACGGCCGCAAGCGAGCTTGCCGGCACAAGCGAGACGGCTACCTACGGACCTCCGTACAACCACGGCTCTGCATTCGTACAGCGCATCGTCGTCTCCTGGCAGATGCTTGCCGGCGTCCGCGAGCCAATCGACGCCGCGCAGACTTTCGTCCTCTCGCCCCTCTCGAAGCTATCCCCAACCGATCCGGCAGTGGCGCGAGCGCTGCACAGCTACAACGTGGCTCCGGCCAACGTGCAAAAGGGCTGGGCGAACGCCTACCTGGCCGCGGTCACCCACGTCGTGTTCCACGAGGGCGCGCCAGCTGTGCCGAGAGCGAACGACGGCCCTGTGCCGGCGCTGCTCGACACCGAGCTCACCCTGGCCCGATCGGGCGCGCTAGACGCCGATCTCGTTGCCCAACAGCCGTTCTATGGCACCAACTTCACCAAGCCGCTGCTCTTCTTGGAAGACGGGAACTACTTCTCCTCCCTGGCCCACGCCCAGCACATGGTGGGCACCCAGTGGGGCGTCATGAACGAGACAGGGAGCTATCCCGGCCAGCCGTGGCTGTGGCTCTATACGCTCTGGTACCAGGTTCCCGGCATGTCGAGCTCGGCGAACGTCGACCTCATCGCCATCTACCTCACCGGGGTTGCGACGCTGCTTCTACTAGCGGTCCCTTTCATCCCCGGACTGAGGGACATCCCGCGCTGGGTTCCGGTCCATCGTCTGATCTGGCGGCAGTGGTACCGAGAGGAGACCATCGCCCACGACGACGACAACGCCAAGTGATGCTGAAAGTCTTTCTTCTCGACGACCACGAGGTCGTACGCGCGGGTGTCCGTGGGCTGCTGGAGGAGAGCGGCGACATCGAGGTCGTGGGCGAAGCTGGCACCGCGCTGGAGGCCATCCAGCGCGTACCGGCGCTCCGACCCGATGTCGCCGTCCTTGACGTGCGCCTGCCGGACGGCGACGGCGTCGAGGTCTGCCGAGAGCTCCGTAGCCGTATGCCCGAGTTACGTTGCCTGATGTTGACCTCGTTCGCGGATGACGACGCCCTCTTCGCCGCCATCATGGGAGGTGCCTCGGGCTACGTCCTCAAACAGATTCGCGGCAACGACCTGGTTGCGGCAATCACCCGTGTCGGACAGGGAGAATCCCTCATCGACCCGATCCTTACCAAGCGGGTACTCGACCGGATCCGTAGCGGCCCCCAACAGGACGAGCGCCTGGCCCGGCTCTCCCAGCAGGAACGTCGCATACTCGACCTGCTCGCCGAGGGCCTGACCAACCGCCAGATAGCCGCTCGGCTGTTCCTCGCGGAGAAGACCGTCAAGAATTACGTCTCCAACCTCCTCACGAAGCTGGGCATGTCTCGTCGCACCGAAGCGGCCGCCTTCGCCGCGCGCATATCGGAGCGCGACACCTGGCGGCACAAGTGACCGGGGGGCTCCCCCACGAGAGCCTGCAGCGCCACGAGAGCCTGCAGCGCTCGGCCGCCACCGCGGATGGCTCGGCGAGGTTCCACCCCGGTCGCCTTCACGACCTGCGGTCATCCAGCCGACCGGGGTGAACCGAGCTCTCAGCTGGCGCGAACGAGCTCGATCTCGAGGCTGAGATCGACCTTGTCTCCGACGACGAGTCCGCCGGTCTCGAGGGCAGCGTTGAAATCGACGCCGAAGTCACTGCGCTTTATCTGACCGGTGGCGGAGAATCCGGCCCGTGTCCCGCCGTAAGGGTCAGGTCCGAAACCGCCGAGCTCCAGGTCAAGGGTGACCGGACGGGTGAGCCCCTTAAGGGTCAGATCCCCGTCGAGGATGAACCGGTCGCCGCTCTGGCGGACGCCGCGCGACTTGAAGGTCATTGTCGGGTACTTCTCGACCTCGAAGAAATCCGCAGACCGGAGATGATTGTCGCGGTCAGGAGCACCGGTGTCGATCGAGTCGAGCTCGATCGTGGCGGTCACGGACGAGTCGAGCGGGTTATCGGCGGTGACGAGCTCGACCTGGTACCTGGTGAACTTGCCACGGACCTTGCTCACCATCATGTGCCGCACGCTGAAACCCACCTCGGAGTGCACGGGGTCGATGCTCCACCGCCCCGCCACATATCCCGGCAGCTCGAAGCCGGTCGTCGTGTCACCCATGTCCCGTAGTCCCTTCGTCGGTTGTTGATATGTCAACGCTAACGACGTCAACGATGGTGACAGGTCAACTATTCCCACCGCAAAAGGCCCTCGGCCCCTACCACCGTCCCCGGTGAATGATCTCTGCCGGCGACCGTCTCCTCGAGCGCAGATCGCGCCGGGGAGCCGACGGATCCTCGTGTCCGATGGCGACGACCCCGACTGGGTCGTAGCTATCGGGGATGTCGAACACCGCCCGCAGATTAGGGATGCATGGGGGGATGAGGCCGAAGAGAAGCGCACCGAGCCCCTCATCGATCGCAGCCAGCAGCATCAGCAGGCAGAGGAATCCCGTGTCGACATACCAGTACGGCACGGGCCAGCGCGACTCGTCCCGATCAACCCAGCCCTTGTCAGCGCGGGCATAGCGCTCCAGGTAGATATCCTTCGAGGCCAACGCGACCACGACGGCGGGCGCCCGCTCTATCGCGGCGCGAACCTGGGGATCCCAGCCGCCGCCACCGAGACGGGGTGGTTGTGACGCCCAAAACCTTGCCCGGTCAGTCGAATCGGTCAGCACGAGCAGCTCGTGGCCCTGGCTGTATCCGGCCGACGGTGCCCGTAGCGCTGCTCGAAGAATTCGCTCGAGAGATTCTGGCTCGACCGGGTCGGCGCTGAAGTGGCGCACCATCCTGCGCCTGCGCAGCACGTCTTGGAAATCCATCACGTGACCTCGGATCTCTGCTTCGGAGCTCGGGCGCTCCACGGTGGCCTGGTTAGGGCCTAGCCAGGCCTGCCGTCCCGCCGGCGTCCTGCCACGGGGGAGGGACTCAGCCGGTGAACTGCTCGAGCGCGGCGACGAACTGGGAGGAGTCCTCAAACATAGCGGCGTACCCCGCGTCAGGAAGCTCGACTCGCTGCGATCCTGCTATCAGGCGACGAAGCATCTGCCCGTCTGGAGCGGGAAAGACCGTATCTCCGCTCCCGAACACGACGAGCGTCGGAACGGTCACCGAGCCGGCATCACGGGCGAGGGCGTGCCCGGACCACGCCTCGGCCTGGACCGCTCTCTGCTCGGCAAGCGCGCCAGGGGTGACGTTGTCGGGCACCGTGGCATCAACGGCCCCGAGCCACGCGGCCGCGGCCGACGCGGCAGCCGACGAGCCTGGAGAGCTTCGGATGGAGGTAGCGGTGGTGGGCGCGGAATCAGGAGATCCGACGATCGTCGTCGTCGAAGAACCCGCAGCGCCGCCGCCTGGAGACGGCGACGGAGCTCCGTCGGCGAACAGCGTCGATGCCAACGACGCAGGAGTCGCATCTGGCGAGTCGAGCAGCGAGGAGACAGCGGACGAGGGCTTCTGGGCGCCAGGACCGCCTGCGGATGTGTCGACGAGCACGAGTGACCGGATGTCGCCGGGATGTCGCTCGGCGAGATCCAGCGCCACCTCCCCCCCAAGCCCCCATCCAAGGATGTTGGGCTCGACTAGGCCCAACGCCTCGATGAGGCCGGCCGTCTCGTCGGAGAGCCAGTCGAGGCTTACAGGCGCAAGCGCCGGCGCCGAGTAGCCGACCCCGGGAAGGTCAAACACCGTAACCCGGTAATGCTGGGCCAAGACCGAGAGCAGGCTCGGCTCCCACCAGGCCATCGAGCCGTCCTGACCCATGACGAGCAGCAGGTCGGGCCCGGCGCCGAAGCGCCGAAAAGCTATGCGTTGCATGGACGCGTAGCCAGGATCACCTGGTTGGGGCATCGGGGAGATGCGGTGGCCTGCGGCTACGGCAACTACGGAAACGCGACGAACGAGGCCGAGGAACGCCGCCCCCGGCACGGCGGTACCGTTCACCGCGACCTGTGACGGTAGCGTTGTCGAGGGGATCGACGCCGCGCGATTGCGCGTTGCCGGAGGGGGCGCGCCGTCTTGCAAGGGGGCGACCGAGCCACAGGCCGTGAGCGCCGCCGCAAGTGCGAGAAGGACTGCGAAGAGGCTGCGACGATGAGTCGCGCGGCGCCAGGCTACGCCCCGGTCCAGCCGAGCGGTACCGGTGCCGCCCTCCACAAGACCCATGTGCCTCAGACCCGTTCGCGCTGAAGAGCACTTTTCGCCAGCGTCTTTCCGAACTCGAACATCAGCGAGGAATTGCGATGCGCGTCGGCCAGCACGTCGTCGAGAGCGCTGACAAAGTAGTCCACCTCCTCCTGACCTGCGATGAGCGGTGGGAGGAGCTTCACGATGTTGACGTTGTCTGCCGCGACCTGGGTGAGAACGCGGTGGCGCTGAAATAGCGGGGCAACGACCAGCTGGGAGAAAAGACCCTTGCGGGCAGCCTCGAGCATCTTCCAGCGGGACTTGAGCCGCAAAGACGACGGCTCACCGAACTCGAGCCCGATCATGAGTCCCTTGCCTCGCACCTCCTTGAAGAGCTCGTAGCGCTCCACGAGGGGCGCGAGAGCGGCGGAGAAAGCGTCACCGGTCGTGCGCGCCCGCGCGACGATGTTCTCGTCGTCGAGCGTCTGCAGTGTCGCCAATCCTGCCGCCATAGCCAACTGGTTGCGCCCAAAGGTCGTCGAGTGGACGACAGCTCGCTCCATCTTCGAGTACACGGCGTCGAAGACGTCGGACGAGCAGATTGTCGCCCCCACAGGGACGTACCCGCCGGAGAGAGCCTTGGATACCGTGACCATGTCTGGCTGGAGACCGTAATGCTCGTGCGCCCACAGCATGCCCGTACGCCCGAGCCCAGTCTGGACCTCGTCGGCGACGAAAAGAGTCCCGTGCCTTCGACACAAGGCCTGCACGCCGGTCCAGTAGTCCTGATCGGCCATGTACACGCCCTTGCCCTGGATGACCTCCACGACAAATGCCGCCACGTCGCCGCGACAAAGCTCGGCCTCGAGCCTGTCGAGGTCTCCGAAGGGCACCGAGTCACACCCTGCAAGCAACGGACCGAAGCCGCGGCGGAACTCCGCCCCCCCGTTAAGGGACAGGGCCCCGGTCGTGAGCCCGTGGAACGAGTGATCGGCGTGCAGGACCCTGGGACGCTTCGTCGCGTACCTCGAGAACTTGATCGCGCACTCGACAGCTTCTGCTCCTGAGTTGGAGAAGAAGCACCGCTCGAGCCCACGGTGCACTCGTCCGACGAGGGCCTCTGCGAGCAGGGCAGGCAGGAGCGCGCAGTCGAGCTGGACAAGGTTGGGAAGGTCGAGGTCGATCGCGTCCGCGAGCGCCCGCTTGACTACGGGGTGAGAACGTCCCAGGGCGAAGACCCCGAAGCCGGAGAGGAAGTCCAGGTACCGCTCGCCGTCGCGGTCATAGAGATAGCACCCCTCACCGCGCTCGTAGAAGCGGTCCATGCCTATCGTCCGTAACACCCTTGCCAGCTGTGGGTTGAGATATTGCGCGTGGAGTCGGAAATTCTCCCCCTTGCGGGCGTCCATAAGCTGGCGAAGTTCGAAACTCATACTGCCTCCGGGTCGATGCTGCCACGAGCGTACCGGCCGCGGACGCGCGATCCTGGCGTCCCCCCGAGCGCGCGACCGACCTGAGGTCACCTACGGCAGAGGCACCCGCGAGGTGCCCGTGTACGCGCGCGACATCGGGCCGATTGCGTCGAGATCCACTTCGACAAGCGACGGCCGGGCGTGCTCGAGCGCTTCGCGGACGGCGATGCCCATCTGGGCGGCCGTTCTCACCCTTGTCGCCTGGACTCCGAGCGCCTCTGCAAGGGCCACGAAGTCTGGCGATCCGAGCTCGACCCCGATGCGGCCGGTCCCCTCCCCGTACTGCTTGTCCTGAATGTTGCGCAAGATCCCATAGCCTCCGTCGCAGAGGACCACCACAGCGACGGGCAGCCGTTCTGTCGCAAGGGTCGCAAGCTCGGTTGCGCTGAGCATGAACCCACCGTCGCCCACCATGAGCACGACCCCGTCCGGCGAGTCGCCGTCGTAGTCCTCGACCACCGCAGCCGATGCACCGATGGCATGGGCAAGCCCGAGACCGATGGCGAAACCGTTCGGCATGATCGCGCGCCGTGGCCGAGCTACCGGGAGCAGGCGGTTACCCCAGGTGTAGGCAGAGATGGTGCTGTCTTTCACGACCGCCGTGTTCCCCGAAATGGAAGCTGCGAGCTCGTCCAGCAGCGCGACCTGAGCTCCGACGAACTCTCTCATCGCCGCCCTCGCGGATCTGCCCACCTCGGCAACCCGTCCGGACCAGGCGCTGTCGGTGCCAGATCGCCATCCCTCGGAGGCGATGCAGTCCAAGATCGCGCGAACTACCTCTCTGGCATCACCGGCAAGGCTCAGGGTGGGCGCGTAGTTCCTGGCGGGGCGGTCGGGCACGACGTCTATCTGGATGATCGCCGACGGGAGCTCCATCTGCCAGTTCTCGGTGTTGGGTCCCTGGTAGCGAGTGCCCACCGACACCAGGAGATCTGCGTCACGACAAAGAGCACGGACATCTGGATCCCAAGAGAGGTTGCCGATGCATGCAAAGTCGTTCTCATCGAGCACACCACGGCCGTTGGGGCTCGTGAGGAGCCCGGCGCCGAGGAAGTGGACGAGCGCGGCGACCTCGGCTGCGGCTCCAGCGGAAACGGCGCCCCCACCGGCCCAGA
>CAZAMA010000010.1:35887-40977 GCA_964485645.1 uncultured Acidimicrobiaceae bacterium
CGAGCGGACGGCGGCTGGAGCACGCAAGCTCGGCCGCGCGCGCGACGGTCCCTCGGTCCGGACCTGGTGCCGGTGCCGGTACGAGCAGTTCGGCGAGCTCGTCGCGTGGGAGCGGGGCCGCCTCTGCGTACTGCAGGTCGATCGGCAGCTCGACGCTCACCGGACCGCACGGCGCCGTGAGCGCCTGCGATATCGCCCCTGCCAAGACTCTGGAGATGCTGTTGGCCGCATCAGGGCGGTGAACTGCCTTCGAAAGCGCCCGAAGCATGCCCGCCTGATCGGGGACTTCGTGGATGTATCCGCGCCCCTCGTCGAGATAGCGCGTCTCTACCTGGCCGGTCAGGTGCAGGACCGGTGACCCGGAGACGCAGGCCTCGAGCAGTCCGCCCATCGCATTGGCCGCCCCGGGACCCGTCGAGGTGAGAAAGACGCCGATGCGCCCCGTTACCCGCGCGTAAGCATCTGCTGCGCCGGCAGCTGCCTGCTCATGACGGACCGTTATCGCCCGGATAGCACCGCGCCGGCGGATCGCGTCGTAGATCGGCAGGTTGTGGACACTCGGTATCCCGAAGACGACCCGGACGCCAGCCTGCTCGAGAACATCGATGACGGCGTCGCCGCCGCAGTATTGCACCATTGTGTGTTGCGCTCCTGGTTACGAGCCGATCGGCTCAGGCGGCCACCCCTGGATATCCCCGACGTTGACACACCACCGTTCTAACGTCCCTTACGTGGCCTTACCCGATGATCAGCGGAACGACTTCTGCTTCGTGCATGCCGCGGACCTCCATCTGGACACGCCGTTCAAGGGGATCGGAGCTACGACGCCGGCCGTCGCGACCGCCTTGCGAGAAGCCTCGCTCGAGGCGTTCGACAACCTGGTCGCCTTGTGCCTCGCTCGTCGGGCGGCCTTTCTCGTCATCGCGGGCGACATCTACGACGGGGCCGACAGGGGCATACGCGCCCAGCTCAGGTTCCGGACCGGGCTGGATCGTCTCTCGCAGGCCGGCGTCGCGACGTTCGTGGTCCACGGCAATCATGATCCTGTGGACTCGGGTTGGTCAGCTGTGACGGAGTGGCCGCCGCTGGTTACGATCTTTCGCACCGCGGGGGTCGATGCCGTGCCGGTCGTCGTGGACGGTGTTCAGGTTGCCCTCGTGCAGGGAATATCGTATTGGCGAAGAGACGTAACCGAGAACCTCGCGCTCCGCTTCTCGGGTCGAAGAGGGCCAGGGCTGCAGGTCGGGCTTCTCCACTGCAACGTAAGCGGGGTGGGCGAAGGCCACAGGGCCTACAGCCCCTGCTCGGTCGAGGATCTCGCACAGGTCGGCCTCGACTACTGGGCGCTCGGCCATGTCCACTCGCGCACCGTATTGAGTGGAAGACCCTATGGCGACGAGCCCTGGATCGTCTACCCGGGCAATCTCCAGGCCCGCAGTCCAAAGCCGAGCGAACGGGGACCGAAAGGCGCCGTGGTCGTCGAGGTGAGAGGTGGCGATGTCGCCGAGATCGAGTTCGTCGCGTGCGACCGGATCCGGTTCGCGACCGTAAGTGTCGACCTGAGCCCCCTCCGCTCCCTCGACTCGGTGCGTGACGCCCTCGAGGAGGCCGCCCAGAGCGAGCTCGAAGCTGCTGACGGCCGCTCGATCGTTGTGCGCGCTGTGCTCAGGGGTCGAAGTGAAATCCACCAGCTGCTCAAGGGCGCTGACTCCTCGAGCAAGCTGCTCGAGTCGCTCCGGGACGGCTTCGAGACGAGCGGCGCCTGGATATGGTGGGACCGACTCGAAGACGTGAGCGAGCCGCTCGTCGACTTGGAGCAGCTGAGGCACGGAGCCGACTTTGCCGCCGACCTCATCTCCCTAGCCGAAAGCCTGAGATCAGCTTGCTCCGGCCACGAGGAGGGCACCAGTCTGGAAGACAGCGTCCCACGGGACCTCCTCGACGAGATCACCGCGTCGTTGCCGAAGGCACTTCGCTCACGGGCCCGGGCTATGGACTTCACCGGCGACGAGCTGCTGTCCCTCGCTCTGCTGACCGCGCTCGACGAGCTGGGCGTGACCGGCAGCCCGACCGGTGTCGGAGGCTGAGGTGAGGATCTCGTCGTTTCACGTCGATGGTTTCGGAGCCCTCGCTGATTTCGGTCAGGACAACCTCGCTCCGGGGCTCGTCGTGATTCTGGGCCCCAACGAGGCGGGGAAGTCCACGCTCTTCGACTTCCTCACAGGTGTGCTCTTCGGGTTTCCGCTGCGCCGGGATAACGTCAGATTCCGGTCTCCGGTGCGAGGCGGAAGGCACGGAGGGCGGATCGGCTTCGTCGACGAAGCAGGCGGCTACTGGATCGTCGAGCGGCATGCAGGCGCGCAGCGTGGGCTCGTGGTCACGCTCCCCGACGGCTCGCCAGGCGACGAGCAGAACCTCGCTGCCGCCCTCGCAGGTGCCAACGCCTCCCTGTTCGAAGCCGTATTTGCGGTTCGCCTCGACGATCTCGGCCAGCTGAAGAACTTGGAGAGCGATGAGGTCCGCGAGATGCTTTTTGCCGCGAGCATCTTCGGGCAGCGCCGATCGGCCTCTGCGGCGCTGCGCCAGTTGGGGGAGGCCAGAGACGAGCTGGCCCGTCCTCGACGCAACGACGCCACTGCGAACCGACTTCAGACGCAGCTCGAGCAGGTCCGTGCAGAGCTTGCGGCGGCCCGCGCTGAGACGGAGAGCTTCGCTGATCTGAGACGCCGTTCCCGTGGGATCGAGGATGAGCTGACGAGCTTGCGCGAAGAGCTGCGGGGGGCCGGCAGCCGAGAGCGTGACCTCGACCTGCTCGAAGTGAGCCGGCAGCACTACGAGCGAGCGACGGCCGCGCGCCGCGTCCTCGAGGCATTGC
Source organism: uncultured Acidimicrobiaceae bacterium (assembly GCA_964485645.1). Lineage (GTDB taxonomy): Bacteria > Actinomycetota > Acidimicrobiia > Acidimicrobiales > Bog-793 > JAKACA01. The sequence goes on from CAZAMA010000010.1 coordinate 38,763, forward strand.
CGCCTACGGGCCCACAAGCCACCTTGCTCGAACACGCCGGGCCGTTGCGCGAGCTGAGAAGTGAGCTCTCAGGCCATCTCGAACGGGTCGAGCAGCTCGAGCTGCTCGTCCGGAGGAAGTCCGCGCTCGAGGGCTCCGTCAGTCACCGCCTTGCCCAGATCGGACCTGCCTGGACACGCCAGGATGCAATAGATGCCCCGGCGCCGGAGCTGCTGGCGGCAACTGTTCGCGAAAAGCGCGACCAATTGGCTGAGCTTTCTACCCGCGTGGCCGCGCGCGAAGCTGTTTTCGTCCAAGCCGAAAGCTCGCTCTGCGGCATGCCTGCACAGGATGACATCGACGTGCCACCCGACCGCCGCGCTCTGGAGCGGCGCCGGACCATGCTCTTCGACCTGAGAGGGCACTCGGCTGAAGCCGAGCGCCTTGAGCTGGAGATGCTGGGCCACGAACAGAGGCTGGCTGTTCCGGAGTTGTCCGGTTCAGGGATCCGACGAGACGGCGGTCCCGCATTGGTGGCGCTGCTTTCGGGAGGGCTGCTCACCCTCGTCCTTGGGGTCACGCTGCTCTCCAGAGGGCAGTGGGGGTTCGGCCTGGCGGCAGTGCTCCTAGGTCTGCTTCTCACCGTTGCCGGAGCTGTCGTGTGGTCTTCGGCTCGGCGCCACGCCAAGCGCCCGTCTGCCGGTCCGTCGGCACGGACCGACACGGTCGAGCAAGTCGAGCCAGCCGGGCACCCACCGCCTGACACACCGGGAGCCGAGGAGGCGGACCGGCCGATGTCGGTCCAGCTGATCGCAAGCCGACGAGCGCTGCTCAAACGCGCTCGGGCCGAGATCGACGAGCTGGCCCGCGCCCTCGAGATGAGCGCGCCACCCTCACGGGTGGAGATCGAGAGCTACGCAGCAACCCTCCAGCAACACTTCGAGCAACGTAACCGGCTCGATGACCGAAGCGAGTCCCGCCGCAAGGCCAGCTTGCAGCGCGACTCGGCTGCAGGTGAGCTCGACGCCGCGAGACGCTCCCTCGACGAGGCACAAAGCGCTTACCGCTCCTGGTGCGGCACGCACGGCTTTGCCGAGGACCTCGATACCGAGGGAGCCCTCGAGACCATCGCGTGCCTGGCTGAGCTCAGGGAGCGCCTGAGCGACCTGAGCGCGGTCGACAGTGCCATATCTGAGCGCAGGACCGCTGTCGCGTCCTTCGCCCAGCGGTACAAGGACCTGTACGACGTGATCGACCCGGCACTTCTCAGCCGCTCGGCAGCCGAGGGGGTTTCTTCGAGCGTCCACACGATCACAGGGCAGATCACCGACCTCCTTCAACAGCTCGAGAGCACGGCCGACTTGGAAGCGCGACGCGCGGCGGGTGAAGCCGAGCTGGAAGCAGCCGAAAGAGCGCTCACCGATGTGATCGGTCGCGGGGAGGCGTCCGACCGGCTGCGCGTGCGACTGAGGAGCGGTGACGTAGTCACCTGGGCCGACGAGCGGGCCGAGCTGAGAGAGACGATCGCCGAGCTCCGTCGCGCAGAGGAGGAGGCTGTCCGTCGACATCAGAGCCTCACGGAAGTGATCGGTAGGCTCTCGACCTCGGATCGGATAGCAGAGCTCGAGCGACGGCACGACGCGATCGAGATGGATCTCGAGGTGGCGCTCCAGCGGTATCTCGTCCTCGGGACCGCCCAGGCGTTGCTGCAGCGCACTTTGAGCCAGCACGAGCGCGAGCGCCAGCCCGCGGTCGTCGCCAGGGCCGGCGAGCATTTCAAGCGGGTCACCGGCGGACGGTACACGGGACTTCTCGCAAACGCAGGCGCCGACGGGAACCAGGGCTTCCGGGTGCTCGCCTCGAGCGGAGAGGTCGTCGACGCCGCCAGCCTCAGCCGAGGCTCGATCGAGCAGCTGTACCTCTGCCTGCGGCTCGGACTGGCGGACTCATTCGCCGCGCGGTCAGTCGCCCTCCCGATCCTGCTCGACGATGTGCTCGTCAACTTCGACCCCGAGAGGGCTCGTGCCGTCGCGGTCGAGCTAGTCGATAGCTCCGCGTCGCATCAGATCCTGCTGCTCACCTGTCACCCGGAGCTGGCCGAGATGGTGACACAGGCATGCGCGCTTCGCTCCGCTTTGGCTCAGGTGATCCGGCTCGAACGCGTGGCCTGAGGCTTGCCGCGCTCGACCCGGCCGCGACTCCGGCTGTCGGCGCGATGTGCACCCGCGTCGCCGGG
>CAZAMA010000011.1:0-17153 GCA_964485645.1 uncultured Acidimicrobiaceae bacterium
GACGCCGAGAGCGGGCCCAAGCAAAGCCAGGGCGTCGGCGTCCCGGCGGGTCGCAACTCGTCCCAATCCCGCGAACAGCCGCAGCTTCCTAGGTCCCTACGGCCTCGAAGCGTCCTGGGTGATCGCGGAGAACAAGTTGCCGGGGACGACTGGCTGGCAGATCAGGCACCAGCCGAAGACGGGATCGATCGCCGGGTTCGCGAACGTCACGTACGCGGCCGTTGGTAGCCGCGTCACCCTTTACGTCAGCACGACAGCCCCCCGCTTTCACGTCATGGGCTACCGGATGGGGTACTACGGGGGGGCGGGAGGTCGCTTCATCTGGCGGTCGCGAGAGGTCGCTGGACGTGATCAACCGGCTTGCCCTGTCACGCCTGTCACCAACATGGTCTCGTGTGACAACTGGTCACCGTCCCTCTCCTTCGTCGTGGGCCACGAATTCCTACCGGGCGACTACGTGCTCCGCCTCGTCGGCAGTGGGAACCAGCAGAGCTATGTGCTTCTCACGATCTGGGATCCGACGAGCACGGCCGCGTTCGTGATCAAAGATGACGTCTACACAGAGGAGGCGTGGAACACCTACGGTGGCTACGACCTCTACCAGGGGCTCGGATCCTGCGCACCCGGTATCTATCCGCCCTGCAACCGGGCGAGAGTCGTGTCCTTCGACCGCCCCTTTGCCGGCAACGGCGCCGCGGACTTCTTCAGCAACGAGTATCCGCTCGTCCGCTTCGCCGAAGAGCACGGCCTCGATGTCACCTATGCGACCGACGTCACCCTCCAACAGCACCCGGGGTTCCTCTTGCGCCACCGTGCGCTGTTGTCGCTCGGTCACGACGAATGCTGGTCGCTGACGGAGCGCCGGGCCGCGCAGGCGGCGATGGCTGCCGGCGTCAACATGGTCTTCTTCGGCGCGAGCGCGATATTGCGCCACGTGCGCCTGCAGAGATCGCCCCTCGGCCCCGACCGGGAGGTTGTCGACTACCGGGACCCGAACGAGGATCCCCTGAACGGAAAGGGCAGCCCGCTACGGGTTACCGGCAATACCTGGTTCTCGCCACCGACCAACTGGCCCGAGAGCGGGTTTGTCGGCGAGATGTACGCAGGTTTCATAGAGCCCTGGTCACCGCCATCGGCTTTTGTCATCTACGACGCGAGCTCTTGGATATTCAAAGGCACCGGTCTCCATAACGGGTCACAGCTCCGAAGCGTCATCCAGGCCGACTTCGACCATGTCGCCCCGAGCTGGCCGATGCCCTCGGACCTGCAGGTCCTCGGTCACTCGCCGATACCGCTTGCAAACTCTCAGACAGATCAGGGGCAGTGGGGCGGCTATACCTACTCCGACATGACCTACTACACGTCGCGGTCGTCGAAGGCAGGCGTGCTCGACACGGGCGACAACAACTGGATCAACTCCCTGACGCCGTGCACGCGGCACGTCTCGACGTGCGCGGCCCCTGCCGTGCAGAAGATAACCGGGAACCTCTTGTGGCTCTTCGGTCAAGGTCCTGCCGGACGGATCATCCCATCGGTTGCGAACTGGCAGAAGGTCGCACCTGCGGGCTCGTGAGCCGAGCTATGCGGGAGCCTCGTCTCGAAGCTGCCACGGCTCTCCGTAAGCGGTGAGCATGTCGAGGAGCGGGACCGCGTCGAAAGCCTCGCAGCCGAGCACGCCTGCTCCTTGCCACTCCCCGTTTGCTCGCAGCTCGAGCGCGGCCACGGGCGCGAGCGCGGCCTGCCACACGACGGCCTGGCAGCCGTGGAGGCCCATCGTCTCGGCGTTGTCGGACACGTGGTACAGGTAGCTCTGGCGGTAGCTCCCGTCTTTGCCGGTACCTCGCACATGGGTACCAGCACAGGTCCGCCCGCTCATCTTGTCGCCGAGCGTCGACGGATCTGGCAGGCATGCCGCCACGACATCGCGTGGGACCACCTCCTGGCCCCCCACCGTCACGGGCCGTGTCGAGTCGAGGCCGAGCTTGTGGAGGGTCTGGAGCACGCCGATGAAGTCGTTGCCCAAGCCGTACTTGAAGGTCACACGGCCGGCCTCGATCCAGCGCGGGATGAGGAGAACCTCCTCGTGCTCGACGTTCACGCACGTAACCTCGCCGATGTCCGCGGGGAAGTCGAACACCTCTGGCTCGGAAAATGGCTCGGTCGTGAACCAACCGCGATCGCGCTCGAAGATCACGGGCGGATTGAGGCACTCCTCGATCGTCGACCAGATGTTGAATGTCGGAGCGAAATCGTATCCCGCGACGACAAGATTCGTCCCCTCGCGGACCCCGACTTCATCGAGAGCCTCAAAGAGGTGGTCGGCGGCGTAGCGCGCGAAGACGTCGGAGAGACCTGGTCCCACGCCACATCCGACGAGGGCGAGGCGGCCCCTGTCGCGAAACAGCGCGTCGGCGGCGAACTGCTGCTCGCCGAGGATAGCCCCGACTTGCTCGTAAGGGACCTCGGGATGGGGGAGCGACAGCGACATCGCCAGGTCCAGGTAGTCGGTGCCCGCATCGGCTGCCGCTTTGAAGATGCTCGGCACGTAGCGCGGGTCACAGGCGTTGAAGATGACGTCTACACCCCTCGCGACCGCGAGATCGGTGATGGCGGCGGAATCACCGGCGTCGAGCCTCACGCTGTCGGCACCTGCGCGCTGACCGGCAGCTGCGGACCTGGCGGCGACCTTGACGGCGCGATCGACATCGATGTCGGCGACTATGAGCTCCTCGAGGAAACCCCTGGATCCGGCGAGCACGGCCACCGCCTCGCCCACTCCGCCGGCGCCGAGCAGCAGCACTTTCAAATGACGATCTCCATCTTCAGGCGGAGTGCTCCCATGGTCTTGTAGGCGCCATGCTCAGCGCTGGATCGCGACTGGATAGTTCTGGTTGGGCACGAGCTCCACCCAGGTGTTGCCCGGCGTGAGAGTCATCGTGTTGCCGTCGGGGAACCTGTAGTGGGTCAGGTCTTTGTATCCAGCCGAGTTCCAGGTGCCTTTCTCGACCTTGCCGTCGCGTAGCACCCACGCGGGTCCCGACCCAACCGTGAGACTCTCGACGTCGGGTGTCGTGCCGCTCTCGGCGTAGGGTCCGGGCTGGGTTGGCACCATCTCGATGATGACGTTCTTTGCTTGCAGCTGCGATCCGCTGACGTCGAGGTCTGGAACCCCGCCGATAGAGCGGAGCCAGACGCCGAGCCGAGCGCTCCAGGTCCACTGCACCGTTGCGCCGGCGGCGAAGCTGGTGATGGTCGCGGCTTTGGCTGTGGTCGCCTCGCTCGGAGTGAGCTTGGAGTAGGAGAACTGCGCCTGAGGCGGCTGGTGGTTCGGATCGAGCGACCAGAGCGTCTTGGAGGAGGTATAGAGGTTCCAGGGTGGTACGCGGTTGGACGACCTGTAGAACGCGCCGACGGCCGGACCTGCCGACGCGTTGGCATCGTAGAGCCAAGTGAGGCTCGCCACCACGTTGTCCCAGGGGATGATGCCGCCGGAGAATGCCAGGATGGGGTGGCCATAGGGTTCGAGCTCGTGCCAGTCGTCCCATCTGACCGAGCGCACGGGACCGATGACGGATGCCTCGTGGCACTGGAAGATCGCCATGTAGCGGGTGATACCTCCCTCCGCCATCTGCTCATAGACGATGTCTGCTTCGGGCAGGCCCGTTTGCGGTCGCGACGCGGGGTCGTTCCCGATCTTCACGGCCAGCGCGGGACGCCCCGGCACACGACCGCGGGGTGCCGGGGTGTGGGTGAGAGGACAGAGCTGAGCCTTGACCTTGGCCCTCGGCGCGGTCGTCGTCGTGGTCGACGTGGTGGAACCGCGGCCTGCTGCGGCCTTTCGGTGAGGAGTCGAGGCAACTGAGATGATGCCGGCAACGACGACGGCCAGCACGACCACAACGGCAACAGACGACATGACCTTGGCTTTGGTGCCGGCACGTCGCCATCGCAGGCCCAGCTTCGAACGGAGCCTGGCGAACCGGCTCGGGCGTGAGTGAGAAGATGACTTTGGCATTCGCTGATAGTTCCTTCACGTCTTGTGTCGGCGCCTCTTGCATGCCGAAGCGGCCAAGAGAGCAGTCGCGACCGTACCGGACGCGCGCGTGCCGGCGGGGGACCCCCAAAGGACGAGGGCGTGGCCGGGCGAGGTCGTGGCAAGGGGAGGAAATGAGCAAAGATTGCGGACGATGACGAGCGCCGCTCTGCCGCCTGGGCATCTTGTCGACGGGCAGCGCCGGCCGAGAGCAGCCCGTCTCGCCGGCGGAGCGGACTGGTACTTGGCAGCCGCCGGTCGATTCGGGCTGGTGGGCTCGGGTGACCTGAGCGCGGCGGATCTTTCGCGCGTGCACGACGATCTTGGCGGGGAGGGCGTCTTCGTCTGCGTAGCCAAGCCGGCGGGACTCGAGAGCCGTCTTGCAGCGCCGGACTTGGGCACGCGACGGATAACGGCCTCATCTCGGCGCGTCGCGCCCACGCGACCCAAGGTGGCCTGGGTGGCGAGTGGGGCGCGCCTAGCCGTCCTTCCCGACGTCGGGTCCGTCTGGGTAGACGGCGAGCACCTGTTCCACCCCGGAGAGATCGTGCCCCTGCCGTGGACGGACCCTGTGGTCAAGCTCTTGGTCATACGCCCGGGAACGCTCCGCACGGCCATCAGATCCGCTCTCGGGAAGCGGGGTCCGAGGCGGGCGACGGTGCCACTGCGGGAGTGAGCCGATCGGGGCGCGGGCCGTGTTGCTGGCTCAGATCGCTCCCAGACGACCTAAGGTGGACCCCATGACGTGGGCTCCGTAAGGTCGAAGCGGTGAGAGAGGTGCCCGGGCGGTGACGACGTGGTTGGAGCGGTGGCCCGCGGGGGAAGGCGACGGCCCCACGGTGGCTGTCAAGGACCTCATCGATGTCGAGGGCTCCGTCACGACAGGTGGGTGCCGAGCCCTCGCGGATCTCGGAGTGCCTGCTCCTGCCGACGCGTCCTGCATCGCGGCGATCCGGCGATCCGGCGGGCGGTTGGTGGGCAAAGTGAACCTCCACGAGCTCGCGTTCGGCACGAGCGGCATCAACCCGTGGTTCGGGACTCCGCCGAACCCGGTCGACCCGGGACGAGTCCCCGGTGGCTCCTCCTCGGGGTCGGCTGTCGCCGTCGCGCTCGGCGAGGCCGACATCGCTCTCGGCTCGGACACCGGCGGATCCGTGCGTATTCCGGCTGCCTGCTGTGCCGTCGTGGGCCTGAAGACGACAAAGGGGCTCCTATCGACCCAGGGCGTGTGGCCCCTCGCTCCGAGCTACGACACCGTCGGCGTGCTGGCACGTGACGTTGCTCGAGTCGTGCTCGGAATGGAGATGCTCGGCGTCGATATGGCTCCCCCGGTCCTACCCGCGGTGCTGGGCCGAGCAGCACTGCCCGCCACAGTGCCGGTCGATCCCGTGATCGATGCTGCTGTCGTAAGTGCCCTGGCTGCAGCCGGTCTTGCGACAGAGCCGGTCCGTCTCGAGACGTGGGCAGACGCCCACCGCCACCAGCAGCTCGTGCTCGCCCACGAGGCTTATCAGTCCGACCGCCATCTTCTGGAGCTCGACGGAGGACGAGGAGTGAGCGGCGACATACGAGCCCGCTTCGAGCTTGGCCGCAACGCGACACTGCGCGAGCTCGACGAGGCGCGGGCGTTCGGCGGGAGGTTCGCGGCCGACCTCGGCGCTTGTGTCGGTCGCTACGGCGTCCTTGCGCTGCCAACCCTGGCACTACGGCCGCCTCGTCTGGAGGAGTTCGGCCCGGGTTTCAACATCTTGACGGCTCCGGTGAACCTCGCCGGGTTCCCCGCGATCTCGCTTCCGGTGCCAGTTGGCCGATCGCGTCCACCTTGTGGCCTTCAGCTCGTCGGGCTGCCCGGGAGCGAGGCCCTGATCTGTGCCGTGGCCGCGTCGATCGAGGCGGCTGTGGCGACCTGAGCCCTTAGGTGGGCTGCGGTCGAGGCACGGCGGGCCGCGACGGTCTCGCCCGCAGCGCGGCGCGCGAGACTCGCTGACGTGCGAGCTCCGAGTGCCGTGGCACCAACCACCTTCGAGCTTGACGTCGATACCTGCTTGTCACTGGAGGGCGCAGGCAGATACAGCGGGGAGCTCTCGGAACGTTGGAACGTCGGCGTGGGCATGAACGGCGGGTACCTAGCGGTCTTCTGCCTCCGAGCAGTCCCGGCGGAGAGCTCGTTGCCCGATCCGCTCTCGATGACGGTCCGGCTGCGGCAAGCCGGGCGGCTCGATTTCGCTCCGAGCCAGCCGCTCGGACCTGGACCAGATGAGTCGACACCGGTACGTCGCTTTCTGCAGCCGGGCGCGCATGTGTCGCTCTGGGACCGGCTCGAGACTCGAGTGGCCCGGCCGGACGACGTCTTCTTCTTGCGGACCGAGGCAGGCCAAGCCAGCACCGGAGGCTGGACACGCCTCGCCGACGACAGGCCGACTGACGCGTTGTGCGTCCCGCTCTTTCTTGACTGCTGGCCCCCGCCGTGTTCTTCCGAACGATGCGGCCCGACGCCGCGGGGGCACCGACGCTCGAGCTCACCGTCCACTGGCGCAAAGGGGTACCCGCAGGATGGCTGCGGGCGCGGTTCAGCTCTGGCCAGCTCGCCGGTGGCTAGGTGGAGGAGGACGGCGAGCTCTGGTCGGAGGACGGCTCGCTCGTCGCGCAGTCGAGGCAGCTCGCGCGACACGACGGCAGGGAAGAGGTCTTCGGCCGGTGACTTTGCCCCTGCCTCTGTCGCCTCGGACCCCCAAGGCAATGCACAGCGCCTTCCTGGCCGCCCTAGCGTGAGCTAGGTGATTGACAGGACGCCTTCGACGGCGCTGCTGACCGACCGCTACGAGCTCACGATGCTCGATGCTGCGATCGAGTCAGGAGTCGCAGGCCGGCGCGCGGTGTTCGAAGTGTTCGCGAGGTCGCTTCCGCCTGGGCGCCGCTACGGCGTCCTCGCGGGAGTGGGACGTGTCATCGACGCCCTCGACCGTTTCCGCTTCGGCGGTGACGAGGTCGCCTGGCTGGTAGGTGACGGCATAGTCTCGGAGGAGACCGGGGAGTGGTTGAGGTCGTTCCGCTTCTCGGGCAACCTCGACGCTTATGCCGAAGGCGAGTGCTACTTTCCTGGCAGCCCCGTGCTCACGGTTGAGTCGAGCTTCGGCGAGGCAGTGCTCCTCGAGACCGTGATTCTCTCGATTCTCAATTTCGACTCTGCGGTTGCCGCCGCGGCTTCGCGCATCGTGGGAGCTGCCGAAGGCAGGCCGGTGATCGAGATGGGAGCGCGCCGTACCCACGAGTACGCGGCAGTGGCCGCGGCTCGTGCCGCTTACATAGCTGGGTGCGCTTCCACCTCCAACCTCGCCGCGGGACGGCTGTACGGCGTACCGACGGCGGGCACGGCGGCGCACGCTTTCGTGCTGGCACATCCCGACGAGAGAGCGGCTTTCGCCGCCCAGCTCGACACCATGGGTACGAGCACGACTCTCCTCGTTGATACCTACGACGTCGACAGGGCGATTCCCAGAGCTGTCGAGCTGTGCCGCGAGCGAGGTGTCGACGGACCCGGTGCGATCCGCCTCGACTCCGGCGATCTTCTCGACCAGGCAGTGCGCGCACGGACGCTGCTCGACGAGCTTGGAGCGACGTCCACGGGAATAATCGTCACCTCTGACTTGGATGAGTATGCGATCGCGGCCCTCGCGGCGGCTCCGATAGACGGCTACGGCGTGGGTACAAAGCTTGTGAACGGATCCGGCGCGCCGACGGCAGGCTTTGTCTACAAGCTCGTGGCCGTCGCCTCGGAGAACGGACGGCTCGCCGAGCTCATCCCGGTCGAGAAGCGCTCCCCGGCCAAGCACACCCTCGGCGCGCGCAAGCGAGCCTCGCGATGGATCGACGAGGAGGGGCGTGCTCGCGTCGAGTTCGTGAGGCCGGTCGCCGACGGCACGAGCATCGCCGGAGCGGACGGCACTGCCCCCAGCAGCTGCGAGATCGGGGTGGGGGCGGGAAGTTCAAGTGGCGCCGGCAAGGGCAAGCTGAGGAGGTTGCCGGCGGTCGCCGATGAGCTCCCCGAAGGGTGGGAGGCCCGGGAGCTCCAGCGACGCTGGATCTCAGAGGGCGTCGTTGCCTCCGAGCTTCCCAGCATTGGCGATGCGCGCGAGCACCACCGCTGGGCCGTGCGTGAGCTCGGAGCCGAAGCCTTCGACCTGCACCCTGGCCCTCCCGTCATCCCGACTCGCTATGGACGAGGCGCCGGGGACAGCCGGGAGCTTCGTGAAGGCGAGCGACCGATCGCCACGGTGAGCGAGATATTTCCGGGAGCGGGTCGACTGCCTCTGCCCGCCCCTAGTGGCTCGCTCCGGCCTGCAACCGCCCTGCTCGTAGTTGACGTCCAGAACGACTTCTGCGAGGGCGGTGCGGTGGCTGTCGCCGGTGCCAGCCTCGTCGCCGGGCGCGTCCGAGAGCTCATCGCGAAGAACGGGGGACGATACCGCGCCGTCATCACCTCACGTGACCGTCACGTCAACCCCGGGACCCATTTCGCCGCAAGCGGGACCCTGCCGGACTTCGAGAGCTCATGGCCTGTGCACTGTGTCGTCGGGAGTCAAGGAGCCGAGGTCCACCCGAGTCTCGCGGACGTCGAATGGGGCGCAATCTTCGACAAGGGTCGCGACGCCGCCGCCTTCTCCGCGTTCGAGGGGCGGGAGGCATCCGGTGCCACCCTTGCAACGTGGCTTCTCGACCGGGGTATCGACCGGCTGCAGATCTGCGGAATCGCGACGGACTACTGCGTGCGGGCCACGGTGCTCGACGCGCGGCAGCTCGGCTTCGAGGTGGACGTGCTTGCCGACCTCACCGCTGGAGTGCGGCCCGAGAGCACCGAGCAGGCGCTGGCCGCGATGGCGGAGGCCGGCGCCAACATCGTCGGCGACGACGTCGCGCCCGGTACGGTAGCGGGCATGCTCGCCCACCAGCTTGCTTTCGACGACCAGTGATCGAGCGACGCGCCTGCGAGGTGCGCGGCCCGCTCGCAGGGATCGTCGTCGCCGACTTCTCGCGGGTCGTAGCCGGCCCTTTTGCGACGATGCTGCTGGGCGACCTAGGAGCCGACGTCATCAAGGTGGAGCGGCCGGGTCAAGGTGACGACACGCGCGGCTTCGGGCCGCCGTTCACCGGGGGCGAGAGCTCGTACTACCTGGCGATAAACCGCAACAAGCGCAGCGTTGCCTGGGATCTCGCGAGCGATGGTGGCAGGAGCAAGGCCGTGGCGCTTGCCCTGCGTGCCGACGTAGTTGTCGAGAACTTCCGGCCGGGGACCGCGGCGCGGCTCGGGCTCGGCTACGAGGACATCGCCGCGCTCAACCCGAGGGTGATCTACTGCTCGGTGTCCGGATTCGGTACTTCGGGTGAGGGCGCGGCCCTTCCGGGATACGACTTCCTCGTCCAAGGAGTCGGCGGTCTCATGTCGATCACCGGTGATCCGGAAAGCGAACCGCGCAAGGTCGGGGTTGCGGTCGTAGACGTCCTCACCGCGCAGTTCGCCGCGAATGCGATCCTTGCGGCCATCTTCGAACGAGAGCGATCCGGGCTCGGACAGCGCGTGGAGGTCAACCTGCTCTCGTCGGTCCTGTCGGCTCTCATCAATCAAGCCTCGACGTATATAACGACCGGCACGGTTCCCCGTGCCATGGGCAACCGCCACCCCAGCATCGCGCCGTACGAGACGCTGCGGGCCAAAGACCGTGCAGTTGTCGTCGCGGTCGCGAACGACGCCCAGTTCGCGGCTTTTGCCGGAGCGGTGGGCCTGCCCGCACTCGCCACCGACGACCGTTTCAGATCCAACGCTGACCGGGTGGCCAACCGTGAGGCTCTCGTAGGGGTCCTCGAGGCCGAGCTCGTCCTTCGGCCGGCGGCCGACTGGGTATTGCTGATTCAAGCTGCCGGGATCCCCTGCGGCGTCGTCAACGACATCGCGCAGGCCTTCGACCTGGCTGAGCATCTCGGTCTCAGCCCCGTCGTGCACCTGGAGCGCGGGGGCGTGACTCGTTCGGCGGTTGCGGCCGATCCGTCTCCGCAGTCGCAGGTGCGCAACCCGATGGGTTTCTCCCGGACACCTGTCTCCTACCGGATCGCCCCTCCTCGTCTCGGCGAGCACACGAGCGTCGTGGAAGCCGAGCTCGGCTTGGACTAGGGCCAGTTGCGCTCGGCCTCTTCCGCCCAGACCGGAGCGTTCTTCTCCGCCCATGACTTTGGGATGCGGCCAGTCAGCATCGAGCGCAGCTGCTCGGGGCGCGTGAGACCGTAGTAGATGTGAATCGCGAGACCAATGCCGATCGCGACGAAGCCGCAGTCGTGCACGAGCGTTGCCCCTTGCTGCCAGTCGATCAAGTGCGCTGGGGCAAAGCCCATGATGATCCCCGAGGCGAGCATGACGATCATGCCACCGGCCACGAAGGCGGCTTCGGCCTTCTGTCCTCCGTTGAACTTGCCCCGTGCCAGCCCGAGGCGCCGGCTGGGGCGGCGAAACCACTCCCAGTCTGCCGACGACCAGCTGTCCAGTCGTCGCAGATCTCGCAGCAGCCTTCCTCTCCAGGGCCCCGCGACACCGATCGCCACCGGCACGAGGAGGGCGATGCCACTGAACACATGGATGTTCGCGACGACGGCGCGGTGACCGACTGCGATCGACAACGACGGGATGTAGAGGACCGCGCCGGTTGCCAGAAGCTCCAGCATCAACAGTGCCGTTGTCCAATGCACGGCCCGCTCGACCATGTCGAAACGGTCCAGCCAGCCGGTCTGGCCTCCGGTAGCTTCCGGGGCTTCCCCATCCTGGCCGATTCTCAGGCTCAAGCGACGCCGCCGATCCAGCCGTTCACGGGGTAGCCGAAATTCTCCCAGTACCCGGGGGTTACCGTGTCGGTGACTTCGATGCGGTCGAGCCACTTGATCGATTTGTAGCCGTACATCGGGGCAACGTAGAGGCGGACCGGCCCTCCGTGGTCCGGCGTGACGTCGTCGCCTATCATGCGATCCGCCACGAGAACGTCAGGGAGCAGTGCTTGGCTGAGGGTCAGCGACTCGGTGTACACACCGTCTCCGGAGAAGAAGCGCAGCGAAGTTGCCGACTCGGTGGCACCCGCGTGGCCGAGGATCTCTGACAGCTGCACGCCCTCCCAGTGGACCGAGGGCACGCGCCACCCTGTCACGCACTGGAAGTAGTGGACCAGCCTGGTTCGTCTCATCGCCCGCAGATCGGCCAGTGACAGATCGAGCGGACGCTCGACCATGCCGTTAACACGGAGCCGGTACGAGGCCGGCGATATGACCGGGATCGAGCCGGTGACGGTGTAGATACGAAACTCGTCGGCACCCGGCACGAGGGCACCGAGTGCTCCGAGATCGTTGCTTATCCGGGTCAAGGTGCCACCCACGGCATTGTCGACGCTTGCTCCAAAGGCAATGCCCGCCGCACCGAGAGCAGCCATCCCGAGCACGGCGCGCCGGCCTACGTGGGTCTCGCCGCCGCTGCTCACGAGTGCTCCTGCACCCTGCCATTATCGTCGCCCGGCGCCCTGGCCAAGTCGCGCCCCGCAAGTCGAGGCGAAGCCGGCTGCCAGAGGAGCCGGCTGCCAGAGGAGCCGGCGATGCTGCGCGTCAGTACTCGATTCCCTTGCGCGCGATGATGCCTTTGTCGTAAGCGTGCTTGAGCTTGCGCATCTCGGTCACCGTGTCGGCGATCTCTATTACCTCCTTCGGTGCGTCGCGTCCAGTGATGACGACGTTGGTACGGGGGTTGCGACCGACGAGGGCGGTGACGACTTCCTCCACGGGAACCCAGCCGTACTTCATCGCGTAGGTGACCTCGTCCAAGATGAGCAGGTCGTACTGACCGCCCGCGAGCTTGGCGGCGGTGACGTCCCAGGCGTGCCGCCCCTTGGCAGCCGTCTCGTCAAGGTCGGTCGACTCCCAGGTGAAGCCGTCTCCGAGAGTGTGCCATTCGATGCCGAGGTGATCGGCGAGCTTGCGTTCGCCGGTCTTCCACTTGCCGCTCTTCACGAACTGCACGACGGCCACGTTCCAACCTCTGGCCCACCCTCTGCCCATGACGCCGAAGGCCGCCGACGATTTCCCTTTGCCGTCGCCCGTATTGACAAGGATGAGAGAGTCTCGAGGCACGGTGGAAACGGTAGTGGCTCGAAAGCTGTCGTGCGGCGCTCGGTGTGGCCATGAAGGCGTTACCTTCGCGAGATGCGCTTCAGACAGCTCGGTGGGTCGGGACTCATGGTGTCCGTGGTCGGTCTCGGTGCCAACAACTTCGGGGGACGGCTCGACCTAGATCGCTCCCGTGAGGTCATCTTGGCTGCGCTCGACGCGGGCATCAACTTCATCGACACCTCTGACAGCTATGGCGAAGACGGTGGGTCCGAGACAGTGATCGGCACGGTGCTCGCCGAGAGCGGCCGGCGCGACGAAGCCGTTGTCGCGACGAAGTTCGGTTCGGACATGGACGGTTCGAACGGCCCCGACTGGGGCGCGAGAGCAAGCCGCCGCTACATCTCGAAGTCTGTGGAGGCCTCGCTGCGCCGGCTGCGGACTGATTACATAGACCTCTACCAGCTGCATCGCCCAGATGGTCTCACGCCCCTCGAAGAGACGCTCTCGGCGCTGGACGACCTTGTCAAGGCGGGGAAGGTCCGTTACATCGGGTCGTCGAACCTCGCGGCCTGGCAGATCGCGGACGCCGAGTGGATAGCCCGTGACCTGGGCGTCGCGAGATTCGTCTCCGCGCAGAACCACTATTCGCTCCTGACTCGCGACGTCGAGGCCGAAGTCGTGCCCTCGTGCCTAGCGCACGGGGTCTCGCTGATCCCCTACTTTCCGCTCGCCAACGGCATGCTCACGGGAAAATGGCGCCGAGGTGACGACCCCCCGGCCGACAGCCGCCTGTCGGAGGATTGGGCGAGGGAGATAGCTGTCTCCAACGCCGGGAGCTTCGAGATAGTCGAGCGCCTGGGCTCTCTTGCCGCGTCGGCCGGAGTCAGTCTGGTCTCGGTCGCTCTCGGTGCCTTGGCCGCCCAGCGCGCGGTGGCGTCGGTGATCGCCGGGGCGACGTCGGCCGTTCAGGTAGTGGCAAATGCCGCCGCCTCCGACTTCGTGCCTACCGCCGAGCAGCTTGGGTTGATCGACGAGATCGCTCCGCCCGCGAGGTAGGGCTCAGTCGCCGAGCTCGCGACGCCGACGGGTGACATAGTCCTCCAGCGCTTCTCGCACGGCGCTGTCGAGCGGGGGCGGCTCGTAGGCATCCAGCGTCTGGTTGCTGATATCCGAGGCGCGGGCGGCGGCATCTAGTGACCCGTCCCTCTTCCACCGCTCGAAGTTCTTGGAAGAGGAGAGGATGGGCCGGTAGAAGCAGTCGCGGAACCGATCCATCGTGTGCGACGCTCCGAGGAAGTGTCCGCCGTGGCCGACTTCTTCGTGCGCGCCGAAGGCCAGAGCGTCCTCGTCGATCTCGAGGGGCGTGAACTCCACTTGCATCATCCGCAAGAGCTCGATGTCGATGACGAACTTCTCGTAGCAGCTGACGAGGCCGCCTTCGAGCCACCCGGCCGTGTGCATGACGAAGTTTGTCCCTGCCAGGAACGTCGGCAAGAGCGTCATCAGCGCCTCATAGCCTGCCTGGGCGTCCGCCGTCTGGCTCGATGTCAGTCCTCCTCCGGAGCGGAAGGGCAGCCCGAAGTGGCGGGCGAGCTGGCCGGTGCAGAGCAGTCCCATCGCAGACTCTGGCGTACCAAAGGTCGGCGAGCCCGACTGCATGTCGATATTGGAGAGGAAAGACCCGAAGATCACCGGGCACCCTGGGGCGATCAGCTGTGAGAGCGCGATGCCCGACAGGGCCTCGGCTAGCTGCTGCACGAGCGCGGCCGGAATCGTCACCGGGGACATGGCGCCCATAAGGAGGAACGGGGTCAGCACGACGGGCTGGTGGGCCTTGTTGTACTCGAACTGCGCATCGAGCATCCGGTCGTCCCATCGCAGCGGCGAGTTGCAGTTGATGAGGGAGATGGTCGCCGGAGTCTTCCTGATCGTCTCGGATCCGCCGAAGAGGATCTCGGTCATCGCGATCGTGTCCAGGGCATTCGGGCCCGATACGACGTTGCCCATGTAGATCTTGTCGGTGAGCGTCTGCAGGGCGAAGATCATGTCGAGGTGGCGCGAGTCCAAGGGAGCGTCGCTCGGCTCGCAGATCACTCCGCCGGCCGAGTCGAGCTCGGCGAAGCTCTGCGAGAGCATGCAAAAACGCCGGAAGTCCTGCATCGTCGCGTCCCGCCTGGTGTCGCCCTCGCGTACGAACGGCGGCCCGTAGACGCCGGAGAAGACCATGCTGTTGCCTCCGATGTGGACGGAGTTGGCCGGATTGCGAGCCTGTACGTCGAACTGCGAAGGAGCCAGTGCCACCTGGGCGAGCACGAAGTCGGGGTCGAGATATACGACTTCGCCGTCCGTCTTCTGCCCCGCGGCGGCAAACAGCTCGACCGCCTCGGGCTTGGCGAACTGGACACCGATCTCCGACACGATCCGCCGCCAACCCTTGTCGAGAACGGCTAGGGCGTCTTCGGAAAGTATCTCGTAACGGGGCATACGGTTCTCGAACATGACTACCTCGTCGTCTTCGCTGTGGTAGGCTGCTATCACATAGTAGAATAGCATTCCGTAGCGTGGAACTGCCAGGACGTGGAACTGCCAGGACGCGCACCGCCGCTGCCAGCCCAGAAGACCTCCCAGATGCGATGACAAACTCCAACAGCTCCGCCAGCCCTACAGGCACGCAGGCAGTGGATCGCGCGGCCCGCCTGCTCACCGACATCGTCGACGCGCCTGAAGCACTCACCTTCTCCGAGCTGGCCGCGGCGAGCGGACTTGCCAAGAGCACGACTTCCCGCCTGCTGTTCGCGCTCGAGCGCCACGGCCTTGTGAGGCGCGAGGCGAGCAGTGGCTACCTGCCCGGCGCGGTGTTCGTCCGATATGCATGGAAGAAGGGTCGTGAGTCCGATCTCGTGGACATGGCGCAGCCCTTTCTCCAGCGGCTGGGCGAGGTGACTCGCGAGACCATAAATCTGGGGGTCGCGAGCTCGGGCTTCGTAGACCAGATAGCGCAGGTCGACAGCCCCTATGTGCTCGGAGCCACCAACTGGGTCGGGCGCGAAGTCCCGCTGCACTGCAGCGCCCAGGGGAAAGTGCTCCTCGCCCACGGCGTTGCCACGCTTCCACCCGGGAGGCTCGAGCGCCTGACCGGGAACACGGTCACGAGCCGGGCCGCGCTGTCGGCCCAGCTGGACGAGGTTCGTCGCCGCGGGTTTGCCGTGACGGCCGAAGAGCTCGAGCCGGGACTGGTCGCCATCTCGTCCCCTGTCTACAACGATGGCGGCGCGGCCGTCGCCGCGCTCTCAGTCTCGGGACCGGTCACTCGCCTGAGCTCCCAACGACTGGGCGAGACTGTGGCCGCCTGTGTACGTGAAAGCAATGCCCTGTCACACCTGCTTGGTTACCGACCACGAAGAGAGGGAGCCGCATGAACGAAGAAGAGCTACTCGCCCAGCTCTACGACCTGACGCTCGTCGGCAACGCGCCCGCGGTGCTCGAGCTCACGAACGTGGGCCTCGAGATGGGGCTCAGCCCCGAGGCGCTGCTGTTCAACGCGCTCATCCCCTCCCTCGAGGAGGTCGGCGCGCGGTTCGAGCGCGGGGATTTCTTCGTGCCGGAGATGCTGATCGCTGGTAGAGCGATGGCCGGCGCGATGGACCGCTTGAGACCGTTGCTGATCGAGACCGGCGTCGAGTCGATCGGCACCTTTGTCATGGGGACCGTCAAAGGTGATGTCCATGACATCGGGAAGAACCTGTGCAATATCATGCTGGAGGGCGCAGGATTCCAGGTGATCGACTTGGGCGTCCAGGTCGCGCCGGAGAAGTTCGTCGCGGCAGTAGAGGAGTATCAGCCGGACATCGTGGGTTTCTCGGCGTTTCTGACGACGACGATGCCCATGTTCAAGGCGAACATCAACGCTCTCGAGAAGGCGGGCCTTAGAGACAAGGTGATGGTCATGGTCGGCGGAGCTCCGGTCACCCAGGAGTACGCAGACGCGGTGGGCGCGGACGGCTACGCGGCCGACGCGTCTACGGCGGTCAACCGCGCGAAGGCGCTCGTGAAGAAGCACCGCCTTGTCGGCCAGGCCTGAGCTCCAGGGTCCGACGGTACCTCCCGCGATCAACGAGAAAGACAGGTAGCGCGTGCACACCGTTCTCCGCTCGGCCTCTAAGGAGGTGGTAATCGGCGAAGACCAGCCGTTCTGCATAATCGGCGAACGAATCAACCCGACGGGGCGCAAGCTTTTCCAGGAGCAGCTTCGCGCCGACGATCTTTCCCGGATCGCGAGAGATGTCGCCGACCAGGTGGCCGCGGGCGCGATGGTCCTGGACGTGAACATGGGCGTACCCCTTGCCGACGAGGCAGAGCTGATGAGGAAGGCCGTCCGTCTCATCCAGAGTCTCACCGATCTTCCCCTCGTGATCGACTCTTCGATCATCGAGGTGCTCGAAGCCGGGCTTGGGACATATGAGGGAAAAGCGCTCGTCAACTCGGTCACCGCCGAAGACGAGAGGATGGACGCGATCTTGCCGCTCGTGAAGCGTCACGGGGCGGCGATCATCTGCCTGCCCAACGACGAGGAGGAGATTCCCGAGCAGCCCGAGCGCAGGCTCGAGCTCGTCCGCAAGATCGTGGCCGTGGCAAACGGCAAGTACCAGATCCCGCTGGAGGACATCGTCATCGATCCGCTCGCGATGCCGATCGGCGCCGACACCGTGCTTGTCCGCCGCACTCTCGATACCATCTCTCTCATACGAGAAGAGTTCGGGCTGAACATGACTCTCGGCGCCTCGAACGTCTCCTTCGGGATGCCTAATCGCGCTGCCATCGGTGCTGCCTTCCTGCCGATGGCGATGGTCGCAGGACTGACCAGCGCGATAGTCGACGCACGCTCTCCAGAGATCGTGCGGGCGGCCAAAGCGGCGGACCTCCTGCTCGACCGCGACCCGTGGGGCGCATCGTGGATATCTCGTCACCGTGCCGAGCAGGTAAGGGC
>CAZAMA010000011.1:17253-39255 GCA_964485645.1 uncultured Acidimicrobiaceae bacterium
GCCGAGCAGGTAAGGGCTCAGGCCGAGCCGGTTGCAGACGCCGCCGTTGGCGGGCCAGCCGCGTCGGTCGGCGCAAGCTGATCGCCGCCGTGGAACAGGCGGTCGATTCGCTCGTGATTAGCGACGCCCGCCTGTATCGTCCCGGCAAGTTGCAGTCGTGTCGCTGGAGGTCGCAGTGACGACGGTGCGTGACGGGCTCGGCCGCGTCGATCTGCGTTTCGAGCCGAGTGGCCGTCAGGTGCGCGTCCCGGCAGGGGTGACCTTGTTCGACGCCGCCAGCTGGAACGGCATCGCGATCGACTCCACCTGCGGAGGCCATGGAACCTGCAAGAAATGCAAGGTCCAGGTCCTGGCGGGAGACGCGCCGATTACCGCCTTGGACACGCGGGCCTTTCTCCCAGACGAGCTCAAGAAGGGGTGGCGCCTCGCCTGCCGGGTCGAGGTCCACTCCGATCTCGAGGTCGACGTGCCCCCGCTCGCGACGAGGCCGAAGGCCGCCACGGTCGGGGTCGGACGCAAGGTCATCCTCCGCCCGGCGGTGCAAAAGCGCCACTTCCTTTTGAGCGCGCCCTCCCTTTCGGACCAGACGAGCGATGTCGAGCGGCTCCTGGCCGCGATGGACGACCTCGAGCTGGAGGTGGATCTCTACGCCCTCAGGCGGATCGGCAAGCTGCTCAGGGCTGACCAGAACAGCCCCGGCCCCGAAGCCGGCGTGACCGCGGTGGTGGTCGACGAGACTCTCATCGACCTGGAGCCGGGTGACACGAGCGAGCGCGTCTTCGGCATCGCTTTCGACCTCGGCACGACGACGGTGGTGGCGACCCTCCTCGATCTCGTCACCGGGGCACCAGTCGCGGTGGCGTCGAAGCTCAACCCGCAGCAGACTTTCGGGGCCGACGTCATCACCCGCATAAGCACGATAATGATGGACGAGCGAGCCCTCGAACGGCTGAGCGGCCTTGCGCACGGGGTTCTCGACGAGTTGGCACACGACGTCTGTCGAGAAGGCGGCGTCGACCCGGCCGAGGTCTACGAGGTTGCTGTCGCGGGTAACGCCACGATGACCCACATATTGCTGGGCATCGACCCCGAGCCGCTCGGTATGGCACCGTTCGTGATGACCGCGCGCAAGTGGCCCGAGGTTCTCGCGAGCGATGTCGGAGTGCAGATCCATCCGCGGGCGCGGGCCGTGGTGTTCCCAGCCCTTGGGGCCTACGTCGGTGGTGACATCATCTCAGGACTGCTCGCGTCGGGTATGGATCGTGACCCTCGGACCCGCCTCTTCATCGACATCGGGACCAACTGCGAGATCGTTCTCGCAAGCAGCGAGCAGCTGCTGGCAACGGCGGCTCCGGCGGGTCCCGCGTTCGAGGGAGCGGCTATCCGATGCGGCATGCGAGCCTCGGCCGGAGCGATCGAAGGGGTGCGGATCTCGCCGGACGCCCTCGAGCTGCGCGTGATCGACGACGCCGAGCCGATCGGCATATGCGGCTCTGGGCTCGTGGACGCGGTGGCAGAGCTGGTTGCGTGCGGACTGGTGGATGGCTCGGGGCGCTTTGCTTCCGAGGAGGAGGCGGCACGCCTCGCGCCGGGCGTGGCGGCTCGCCTCACGATGGTGGGATCCGAGCGCGTGTTCGTCCTGCACTGGCGTGGAGAGCCGAGCGCCTCGATCTACCTGTCCCAGCGCGACGTGCGAGAGCTGCAGTTCGCCAAGGCCGCGATCGCCACTGGCTGGAACCTTTTGCTCGAGGACGCCGGGATAGCGCCGGAAGATGTCCAGCAAGTGTTGCTCGCCGGGTCGTTCGGCAGCTACCTCTCCCCCGCAAGTGCGGTCCGCCTCGGGCTCGTACCGAAACTCCCCGTGCTCAGGGTTGTGAGCGCCGGCAACGTCGCCGGCGAAGGCGCGAAGATGGCGCTCCTCAGCATCCGCGAGCGCGCCGGAGCCATGGCATTGCTCGAGGAGGTGAATTATGTGGAGCTCTCCGATCGCGCTGACTTCAACGACCGCTTCGTCGAGTTGCTGCAGTTCCCCACCGTGCGAGCCTGATAGTCGAGACGCGAGTGGCGACGCGAGTGGGCCGGATGCCTCGTCGAAGGAGGCGGCCCCTTACTTAGCGCCCGGGCGCGTCGTCGTCATAGCCTGTGGTGCCATCGCCGCCGAAGTGCGTGCAGCCTTGCGGTCGACCGCAACAGCCGGTGCCGGCATCGAGGTTCGCACCCTCCCATCCCTGTTGCACAATCGGCCCGCGCTCATTGCGGGCGAGGTCGCGCGTCTGGCAGGACAGCTCCAAAGCGAGGGCCGCACTGTGGTTGTCGCCTATGCGGACTGTGGAACTTATGGCGCCCTTGACGAGATCTGCGCCTCTCTCGGCATAGAACGGCTCGCGGGCCTGCACTGCTATGACGTGCTCGCCGGCGCGAAAGTGGTAGAGGCGATCTTCGCGGAAGAGCCGGGGACTTATGTCCTCACCGACTTCCTCGTGCGGAGCTTCGAGCGCACGGTGGTCCAAGAGCTCGGCCTCGACCGCTACCCCGAGCTCTGGGCTGACTATTTCGTAAACTACCGCCGGATTGTGTGGCTCGCCCAGCGGCGCACTGCGGATCTGGAGCGCCGGGCAGGTGCGATAGCCGAGATGTTCTCCCTGCCGCTCGAGGTCATCGAAACCGGTATCACAGGTCTGGCCGATGAGCTCGAGCGGCTGTCCAGCAAGGCAGGCGCTTAGCGGTTCCTCTGGGAGAGCGCCTCCACGAGCGCCGGCAGGATGGCGTTCACGTCGCCGATGACGGCGTAGTCTGCCCGCCCCATGATCGGAGCCTGCGCGTCGGTGTTGATCGCCACCATCACCTTGGCGCTCTGACATCCGGCCAAGTGCTGGATGGCACCGGATATCCCACACGCGATGTAGAGGTCCGGCGAGACGCGCGTGCCGGTCTGGCCCACCTGCTCTGAGTGGGGCCTCCAACCCAGGCTCGTGACCGCCCGCGACACTCCGACGGCGCCGCCCAGAAGACCCGCGAGCTGCTCGACGGCCCCGAAACCCTCAGCGCCACCGATCCCTCGTCCTCCGCTCACCACCACTTTGGCATTCGCCAGAGAGACCCCTGAGGTGGCGTCGCGGGACTCGAGCGCTCGTACGGCGATGTCGGTCTCGGCCAGATCCGGGGTGAAGGTCCGCGCTGCCGGCTCGCTGGCAGTCTCCGCGAGGCTCGGGGCAACTGCGTCCGTCGCGACAGTGAGAAGAGCCACCGCAGCCTCGAGGACTGAGTCCTCTATGAGGCTCCCGCCCCAGCGTTGGCGGCTCAGCCGCAAGGTCGTCGGACCAAAGCGCCTGGCCTCGGTGCAGTTGGCGACCATCGGGAGGTGGCTGAGCGCCGCGAGATGCGCCATCACCTCGTTGCCGTGGTCTGTGGACGCGGCAATTACGGCCGATGCGCGTGCTGCGCCCGCGAGCTGGGCGAGTCCGGTCGCGAGCGCTCTCGGCGCGTAGCCGACCGTGCGCGGCAGCACGAGCAGGCAGACGTCACCCACGCCGTACGCGCCAAGGACCTCATGGCTTAGTTGCCCGACACCTTCGGAAGGGCTCCCCTCAGCCGGACTCTGCCGTGGGCCGTCGAAGCCGCCTGGCCCCCCGACGCCCGAGCCCCGGGCTCGGCTCGAGAGGGCCACCGCGACGATGTCCTCGCCGCTCTGGCTAGCAAGCGTGCGGGCGAAGGTCACGGCCCGCAGGGAGGAGTCCACGATCACATCCTCCGCGTCCTGCTCCACGAAGCACACGACGCTCATGACAGCACTCCAAGCCGCTCGAGCAGATCGACAAGTGCCGCCACTGCCTCGACTCCCTGGCCGAGGAGAGCAGCCTGGCGCCGCTCCGATATCGGGACTCTCAGCCCCTCGAGCTTCAGCCCGTCGTCTTGCCACTCTGGCTCTACCTCGTCGACCTGGGCCTTCTTCGCTCTCATCCGGCCTGGAAGCGACGGGTATCTCGGCAGGTTGATCCCCTCTTTCACGCTCAGCACGGCTGGCAGCGGGAGCTCGAACAGCTCGGTGACGCCGCGGTACTCGCGCCTCGCGTGTGCTCCGTGGATGTCGACTTCGAGCTGTTTGATCCCGGTTGCACAGGGGCGGCCGAGCATGTGGGCCACGCGTACGGCAACCTGATAGTCGCCGGTATCGGCGGCCTCGTTTCCGAACAGGAGCAGGTCGAAGGGCCGCCCCGTCTGAGCGTGGTGCTGCTCGGCCACGGCCGTGATCGCGGCAGCAGTCGCAGTGGGGCCCCACTCCCTGCCGTCCGTCTTGAGAAGTACCGCAGCATTGGCTCCGACGGCAATCGCGTCACGGAGCTGATCGGACGCTTCAGGCGGTCCGAGTGTCAGGACCGTGACCGCGCCACCATCGCGCTCGACGAGGCGAACGGCTTCCTCTACAGCGCACTCCTCGTGCGGGCTCATCGTGAAACCGAGCATCTGGGTGTCGACCTCGCGCCCGTCGGGGGTGAGGCTGATGCGCCCGCCGACCATCGGGACACGCTTTATGCACACAAGGATGTCCATCACGACCGCACCCGCGCGTTCTCCGGGTCGAACAAGGGAGTCGAGCCCGCAACTGCGACAGTGACCGGGAAGCGCTCGCTCATGTACTCGACGCTCAGCTCGGTGCCGACCACCGCTAGCTCGCTGGGAAGGTAGCCAAGGAGGATGTGCCGCCCGAGCGAAGGAGCCGAGCCGGCACTGGTCACATATGAAGGGCGCCCCAACTTGTCGACGATGCGCTCGCCGGTCGTCCTCACGATGGGCTCGCCGCCGAGCATGTACCGTTTGCGACCGTCGGAAGCGGTGTGGTCTTCGACGACAAGGCTGCAGAGCGTCGCCGTCGCGGGCTGGTCGCGCTGCGTCAGGTAAGGCTGCTTCCCGATGAACCCCTGCGCCTTCACCGATGGGCGTGTCATGCCGGCTTCGACGAGGTTGTAGTCAGCCGTGAGCTCGTTGCCGAACGCTCGGTAGCCCTTCTCGAGACGACCGGTCGTGCCGTACACACCGATACCGACGGGCACGAGCCCGTGGCTCTGCCCGGCATCGTAGAGGGCTGCCCAGACGCGGGCTCCCTGCTCGAAGGGAACATAGATCTCCCAGCCGAGCTCTCCGACATAGGAGATACGGGATGCGAGTCCGATGACTCCGGCGATCTCGAGGCTCGCGCAGGTGCCGAAAGGGAAGGCCTCGTGCGAGACGTCGTCCGGCGTTGCGGCCGCGAGGGCAAGGCGGGCATTCGGACCCCACAGGCCGATAGTCGTCCATGCAGAGGTAAGGTCGGCGAGCTGGGCGGAGCCGTCGGTCGGGAGGTGGTCCACGATCCACTGGCGATCGGTCATGCCTCCCGCTCCTCCGGTCACGACGCGAAAGCGGTCGCCGGCCAGCCTCATGACCGTCAGGTCAGCGACGAACCCGCCGAGCTCGTCGAGGAAAGACGTGTAGACGACCCTGCCGTCAGCGACGTCGAGCTGGGCGACCGCGAGGTTCTGCAGGGAGTCGAGAGCGCGGGGACCCGTGACATCGAAGACAGCGAAGGCGGAAAGGTCGACGAGACCGCAGCCGTCGCGCATCGCTAGGTGCTCGGCGTTGATGATCGGCGACCACCATCTCGACTCCCATTCGGCCTCGCGCGGCATGACGCGCGCGCCGTAGCGATCGAGCAGCGAGGAGTTGCTCGCGTACCAAAAGGGGCGCTCCCAACCTGCGGTTTGGAAGAAGACTGCTCCGCTGTCGGCGGTGGCCTCGTGCATTGGTGAGAGCCGTATCTCGCGCTCGTCTGCCCACTGCTCAGCAGGATGCACGATCCCGTACATCTTGTTGAAACTTTCGGCTGCGCGCGAGACGACGTGACGGCTCGTCGTCTGAAAGGGGTAGAAGCGGTCGATGTCGGCTTCCTGGATGTCGATCTCTGGCTTGTCCCCGTTCATCCATTCGGCGACCGCTCGACCTATGCCGGGCCCCTCCTTGATCCAGCTGGCTGCCGCGGCCCACAGACCACCTACCTCGGGTGATTCACCGAGGACGGGGTGCCCGTCGGGCGTGATCGAGATGAGGCCGTTTATCGCATAGCGGATTCCGACCCGCTCGTCTCCGAGCAGCTCGGGCATGAGCTCGAGCGCCTGGGCGAGCTGGGGATCGAAGTCCTCCTTCGTGAAGGGCATCTCGGTGGGAGAGAGGGACGCCTCCTCGTTCGAGGGGATCTGATCGGGGTGGACGATAATGGCACGGTGGGCATACGAGCCCACCTCGATGTCGCCGCCGTGCTGGCGCTCGTACATGTTGGTGTCGACGTCGCGCACGATCGGATAGCCGATCTCGCCCACGGTCCCGGCGAAAAGCGGGATCGGCCCGACGCTGATCATCTGGTGGACGATCGGAGTGAGCGGTATGTGGGCACCAGCCATCGTGGCGATTCGAGGGCTCCAGACCCCGCAGCAGACGACGACAAGGGCCGTCTCTATATCCCCGCTCGTAGTGTGCACCCGCCGCACGTGCCGGTGGTGGCTCGCGTCAGTCTCGATTCCGAGCACCTCGGTGTTGGCACGAACCTCAAGAGCACCGAGATCCTGCGCGCGCTCACGCATGATCGTGCCAGCGCGAAGCGAGTCGACCACTCCGCAGGCCGGGAAGTGAAGGCCGCTCGAGATGACACCCGGGTCGAGAAAGGGGACGAGCTCCGCGACCGCCTTCGGTGAGATGATCTCGGCCTCTATGCCCCAGGCTCTCGCGGCCGAGACCCTCCTGCGGAATTCCTCCTCGCGCTCTTTGGTGCGGGCGACCTCTATGCCGCCCGACTCGGTGTGGACGCCCAGCTCCTTGTATTGCGCCGTGCTGTCGGCGGTCAGCTCCATCATCATCTTCGAGTAGTCGATGGGAAAGATGAAATTCGAGGCGTGGCCGGTCGAGCCGCCGGGATTCGGCATCGGTCCCTTGTCGAGAAGGATGAGATCGCGCCAGCCAAGCCGGGCGAGGTGGTAGGCGAGGCTGTTGCCCACGATTCCGGCACCGATGATGACGGCTCGGGCCGAGGTGCCCGGCTGCGCTGCTGCGGCCCCCTGCTGTGCGCTTTTTGCGGATGCGGACGGCGTGGTGTCGCGTGTCGTCTGGCTCATGATCTCGATTCTCGCCTGTCTCAGCGCCCTGCGCCTGTCGAGCGCCGGCGGCGGACGGCGGGCGCGGGCATCTAACTTGCCGCTACAGCTGGAGCAACTGACTCTTGTCCGTCACTTGCCCAAGGGAGTCCTCCTGCCCATTCGACGGAGATCTCCCTGTTGGTCGGGGCCGAGTCTATGCCCTGGCGCTTGCCGAAGATCCGCGTTGAATCCTAAAGCACCGTGGCGCACGAATCCCACTGGTCGCCCGAGTCCCCGGCTCTGCTCGGTGCGGTCTCGGCCGGCCCCCCGGGGGAGTCCCCCAGAAAAAAAAAGTGCGGCCTTGAATGCCTTTGACAAGGTTACAGCGCGCCTGCTCAGCTGGCGTAAGGACCGAGCAAGCATAATAATATGAGCGTCATATTAAAAACACTCGTCCCGCTTCGAGGAGGAAGATCATGGACTTGACCTACAGCAGTTCCCAGCTCGAGCTCAAGCAACGGGCGAGAGAGCTTGCCGAGTCGATCATGGGCTACGAGGACCAGTGCGAAGCCGAGGACGGTCTGCCGTCAGAGGCACTCGAGGTGATCAAGAAGAGCACCCTTGCCGCAGGGCTGAACGCCATCAACATGCCGGAACAGTGGGGTGGCGTGGGTCTCTCGATCCTCGATCAGGTGCTCGTCCAAGAGGAGCTTGGCTGTTTGACGAACGCGCTGTGGGACACCGTCTGGCGGCCGGCCAACGCGCTCAAGGCATGCACTGCCGAGCAGCGCGATCGGTACCTGATCCCGGCCATCAAGGGAGAGCGCAGGGATTGCTACGCGGTTACCGAGTCGGGAGCTGGGTCCGACTACACCTCCATCGAGACAACGGCGACACCGGTCGAGGGTGGCTACCGCATCGACGGAGAGAAGTGGTTCGTCACGGTTGGCGACGTCGCAGACTTCCTGATCGTGATGGCAGTGGTACTGCCCGAGGCCAGTCCGACGCTGTTCCTCGTGGAGCGAGATGCGCCAGGGGTGAGCATCGAGCGGACGCCGCGCTACATGCACACTTTTGTCTACAAGCATCCGATATTTCGCTTCGACGGGGTCTTCGTCGGTGCCGATAGTGTGCTTGGCGGCATCGGCAAAGGGGCCGACCTTACAAGGGAGTGGTTCGTCGAGGAGCGGATGATGATCGCGGCCCGAGCACTCGGTGGTGCCGAGCGCGCCCTGCGGGAGGCCACGCAGTGGGCGAAGACCCGCGAGCAGTTCGGGCGCCGGCTCATCGACAACCAGATGATCCAGGCGATGCTCGCGGACAGTGCGGTCGAGATTGCCACCAACAGGGCCTTTACTTATCAGGTGGCCTCGGAGGCCGACGCCGGGATGCCGCGCAAGCTCGTGCACGCCAAGGCCTCCATGGTGAAGCTGTCAGCTTCGGAGGCCGCCGGACGCGTCATAGATCGTGCCGTGCAAATCTTCGGCGGCCGAGGTTACATGCGAGAGTATGCCGTCGAGCGCCTGTACCGGGACATCCGCGTCGATCGGATCTGGGAGGGGACCTCGGAGATCCAGCGCCTTGTCATCGCAAACGAAATCACCAAGCGTGACGTCGGTGGCACTGTGTCGCCGTGGTCGGCGGGGTGACTGGAGAGCCCTGCCTGTGAGCGAGGTCCGGCCGTCAGGTGATCACGCTCCCGCCGGATCGGCTGCGGCAAGCGACGGGGGCGTGCGCGTCTCTGTGAGCGGCTCGGTGGCGGTGCTGCGTCTCGATCGGCGACGAAAGCTCAACGCGCTCTCGACCCACATGGAGTCGGCACTCGCCGATGCGCTCGAGACCGAAGAAGTGCGTTCGAGCCGCTGTGTCGTGCTCACAGGTGGATCCGAGGTGTTCTCGGCTGGAGCTGATCTATCCGAGATCGCGGGCCTCGATCCCGCAGCTGTCTTCGAGTACTACGCGAGGAGCGGTGGCGTGTACGAAAAGCTGGCATCGTTGCGCCAGCCAAGCGTGAGCGCCATCAGTGGGTACTGCCTCGGCGGCGGCCTCGAGCTGGCGCTCGCGACGGACCTGCGGGTTGCCGACGAGTCGGCCACATTCGGCTTTCCCGAGGTCGGCATCGGCATAGTGCCGAGCTCGGGGGGGATCTACCGGCTCGTCACGATGCTCGGCACGGCAAGGGCCCGCGAGCTGATCCTCGGTCGCCCACGCTTCTCCGCCGCCGACGCTCTCAGGCTCGGGCTGCTGACCGAGGTGGCACCGCACGGAGAGAGCCTGGACAGGGCGCTCGCTCTGGCGGGTGAGCTGGCCGACCTGCCCCCGCTGGCGACCTCATTGGCCAAGCGAGCGATAGACGCGGCGGCAGAATCGTCGCGAGCGGTTGCTCTGTTCGTCGAGCAGCTCGCCTATGCCTCGCTGCAGCAGCGTCCTCAGCCCGCGTTGCCAGCGAGAGACGGCAAGAGCTAGCCGTCCTCATCGTGGCCGTGCGCGGGTCGCTGACCGGGTTACGCCAGCCAGAGCGGCGCCCAGAGCCAACGTCGCGTACAGATCGGCGATCTCGTCGGGACTGAGGCGACCGTCGTCTCGGTACCACGTGGCCACCTGGCTCGCCATCGTGCCGATCGCGTTCGCGACGAGCGCGACGTCCCCAACTGCACCACCGCTCGACGCGTCGAGGGCCGCAAGGATGTCCCGCAGTACAGCCTCGTAGCGGTCCCGCATCGCGACGACGTCGAGAAGGTTCTCCGGATAGAGGTCGCGCAGCTCGTCGGCGACCCGAGCCCGGTACCGCTCGACCATGCAGTAGGTGGTATGGGCCCGCACGAACGCACGCAGCTGCTCGTCTGGTTCGCGCACTCCGGCAAGTGCGGTCTGTACCGAGGCGAGCATCTCGCCCATGGTGTCGTAGGAGATCGTATAGAGAAGCTCCTGCTTGCCGGCGAAGTGGTTGTAGAGGCTGGCGGCCTTGATGCCGACACCTTCGGCAATCTGCCGCATCGTCGTGGCGTGATAACCCTGCTGGTGGAAGAGGCGCGCCGCGACCTCGACGATGCGGTCGCGGGTCGTGGGCTCCTCGGTCTCGGCCGGGCGAGTCGTCCCCGGCTCCGTGCGCGGCAGTTGCACGTCTACCATTGTGTTGACGAGACTAACAAACGATAGTTAGTCTCCTTTGAGACAATGCATCCGAGTGTTGCAAGGGGGGCTGTAGTCATGGCACAGTCGGAAGGGCACACGGGAGCCGGCTCACGGGCTACCTCGCTTTCGAGGAGAGAGTTTCTCACCGGCTCGGCCGGGACCGGTGCACTGCTGGGCGCACAGTCGCTTCTCGGGCCGCGCAACTCTGTGCGGTCGAAAGTCACGGTCCCTTTGCAAGCGCGCAACAACGCGCGCAGGGGCGGGACACTGCGTGCCGGGCTCTCGGGGGGAACGAGCTCGGACACAGTGGATCCCCTGAACCCGTTGAACGAGACGGATTTCGCAAGGGTTTACCAGCTCTACGACTCTCTCGTCGCGATGGACCGGGACGCGGGCCCGGTGCTGGCGCTGGCAGAGGAGATCACGCCCAACACCGACGCGACCGCGTGGACCATCCGTCTGCGCGCTGGCGTCGAGTTCCACAATGGCAAGCCGCTTACTGCTGAAGACGTCATCTACACCTTCCAGCAGATTCTCAACCCGAAAGCGCCAGCGGCCGGGGCGAGCGCGATCAGCTTCGTCGATGCCAGGGCCATGAGAAAGCTCGACACCCTCACGCTGCGGGTCCCCTGCACGCGACCGTTCGCGACCTTCTACGAGACGATGCCTCTCTATTACTACAGCATCATCCCAGTCGGCTTCGACCCCCGCCGTCCAGTGGGCACCGGGCCGTTCAAGTTCGAGTCGTTCACACCCGGCGTGCAGAGCACGTTCGTCCGCAACGACAACTACTGGCAACGTGGCCTACCCTATGTCGACTCGGTAGTCATAAGCGACTACCCCGACGAGACCAGCCAGATCAATGCGCTCCTCGCGGGTCAGGCCGACGTCGTCAACCTTCTCTCGGCTCCAGCGATTGCCGGCATTCGCTCCGGCGGAGCCGAGGTGGTCATCTCTGCCGGTGGGGGCTGGACGCCGTTCACCATGCGCGTTGATCAGGCCCCTTTCAACGATGTGCGGGTGCGCCAGGCATTCCGGTTGATCGTTAATCGGAGGCAGATGATGGAGGTCGTGTTCGGGGGCTATGGGACTTTGGGCAACGACGTCTTCGGTATCTTCGACCCGGAGTACGACCACGCCTTGCCCCAGCGCGAGCAGGACATCGCCCAGGCGAGGTACCTCTTAAAGAAAGCCGGTCACGAGAACCTCTCGACTCAGATCGTGACTGGGAGCATCGCCCAAGGAGTTGTCGAGGCCGCGGTGGTGTTCGCGCAGCAGGCGAGCGCCGCAGGGGTCAAGGTCGCCCTGGACAAGGTCACCTCGACGGCGTTCTTCGGGCCGAACTATCTCAAGTGGACGTTCGCGCAGGACTTCTGGGGCTACTACGGCTACCTGCCCCAGGTTGGCTTTGCGACTCTTCCCGCGTCGCCATACAACGAGACTCATTGGGACGATCCTCACTACATCGACCTCTACGACCAGGCGCTCGCGACTGTCGATGGCGCCAAGCGAAACGAGATAGCCCACGAGATGCAGCGGATAGACTATGACTATGGTGGTTATATCATTCCGTACTTCCCTCCCCTCATAGACGGCCACACGACAAAGGTGCAGGGCCTTGCACCCGCCAAGGTCGGTCGCCCGCTTTTCAACTACGACTTCAAGAGCCTGTGGCTCAGCTGAGGTGACACGGCCGCCTGCTGCAACAGACGGTCCCGCCCTCGGCTCGTCCGGCCCGGCGGTCGCATCGGTCTGCCGCGACGTCGCTGGACTCCTTGCTCCTCGCTCGGTCGTCCTCGTCGGTGCGAGCGAGCGGGCGCCGTCAGTTGTCGCGAATGCCGTCTCGTCACCGACGAGGACGTTTCTCGTCAACCCCAACCGCGACACCGTGCTTGGCACGGCCTGCTTCGCCTCGGTTGCTTCATTGCCCGAACGACCCGAAGTCGCGGTGCTGCTCGTCTCGCACAAGCGGGTTGTCGCGGCGGCCGAGGAGGCGATAGCGGGCGGGGTCCGAGGACTTGTCGTTCCCGGAGTCGGCGCCGAGGCCGGCCGGGAGGGAGCCGAGATCGCTTCCAAGCTCCGAGATATCACGGCTCGGGCCGATGTGGCGGTTCTCGGTACGAACTGCATGGGCTATGTTCGGCCCGGCCAGGTGTCGCTCTGGATCGGAAGCATCCCCGCGAGCCTCGCGGGCGGCTCTGTCTCGGTGGTAGCCGAGTCAGGTTCGGTCGCAGAAGGTCTTGTCTCGCTCGGGGGACGGGTCGGCTTCCGGGCCATCATCTCCTCGGGTGGGGAGCTCAACCGAGATGCCGCGGATTACCTCGCTCACTTCGCGAAAGACGAGGAGTCGCGCTCCGTCGGCTTGTTCCTCGAGACGATACGGCGTCCTCAGGTGTTCTCCAAAGCGCTCGTCTCGTGCGCGGAGGCCGGGAAGCCCGTCGTCTGCCTCAAGGCTGGCCGCTCGGAGGCGGCGATCAGGGTAGCCCTGGCTCATAGCGGAGCCCTCGTCGGCTCCGCCCGAGCCACGTCGGCCTTCTTGCGAGCACATGGGGTCATCGAGGTCGACGATCTCTGCGACATGGTGGAGACGCTCGAGATCCTTGGTCGGCGGCGCTGGCCGAAGGGCAGGCGAATTGGAGCCATTTCCGAGTCCGGCGGTGAAGCAGAGCTGCTGGCGGACCACGCCCAGGCGCACGGCCTTGTTGTGGAGGAGCTCCCCCGCGAGCTTGCCCAGGGACTGGAGCAGGAGTTCCCCAACTTCGTCAAGCCAGGCAACCCTCTTGATGCCTGGGCCATCGACGACGCCGACAAGGTCTTTCCGCGATCGCTCGAGATGCTGGCCGCCTCGGGCGCCTTCGATGTCCTCGTGGCCCAGGTGGACCTGACGCAGTACAGAAGCAATCGCGACCAGGGCTGGTGCGAGACTGTCGTGCGTTCCCTGGCCGCCGCCGTGGACGGGCGAGACCTCTTCGGCGCGGTTGTCTCGTCCCAGGCCAACGATCCACCTCCCCACATCGCCGCGTTCGCGCGCCAGGCGGACCTGGCTCTGCTCCGGGGCATCGGCGCGGCCGCGCGCGCACTAGACGCGGTTGCCTCCTGGACGCCGCGACAGCCGGTACGGGCGCCCAGCCACTCGGGCGTTGAAATAGCCGATCTCTTGCGAAGCGGTCCCATGCCCGAGCACGAATCGGCACTGGTCCTCGAGCGCTACGGCATCGAAGTCGTGCCGCGGGCTCGTGCTGCGGGCGCCGCACGGGCGGCTGAGGCCGCTGAACAGCTCGGATTTCCCGTCGTCGTCAAGCTGGATGGGCCCGCGCACAAGAGCGTGCTTGGCGGAGTCGTTCTCGGTCTGGAGAGCGCATCCGCGGTCGAAGCGGCTGTTCGACGGATTGCTGGTGAGGACGGGGCAGTCCTCGTCGCGCGCCAGGTCCCGCCGGGTCCAGAGCTCATCTGTGGCATGCACCGCGACGAAAGCTTCGGCCCGGTGATCGCCCTCGGTGCCGGCGGCGCGCTCGCCGAGATGACCGAGCTGGGTTCTCTTGCATTGGCTCCGTTGTCGCGCGCGACAGCAGAAGAGCTGATCATCGACGTGCCGTGGCTCGAGCGCTTGGTCGCCAGGGTCGCGCGCGAACAGCTCGTCGCGGCGCTGCTTGCACTGTCACTGCTTGCCGTCGAGCACGAGGAGATCGACGCGATAGACGTCAATCCGTTCGTGGTCGGACGCGAAGGCATAGTTGCCGTCGACGCGTTGGTCGTTGTCCGCCGTGACTGGTCCGAAGACGGCGCTCGCGCCGGGGGGAGAGTCTGACACCGTGAGCGTAGTTGTCTACAAGAGGGAGGGGCCACTCGGCTTCATCACAATCAACCGGCCCGAGAAGCTCAACGCCATGAACGATGCCGTCGTCGATGAAATGGGCGAAAGGCTGCGTGAAGCCGCGGCGGACGACGAGGTGAAGGTACTTCTCGTCGCCGGGGCAGGCTCATCGTTCTCCTCCGGTTTCGACCTCGTCGCCGAAGCTAACGACCGGATCACCGGGGCCGCCAGGTGGCACCAGACTCTCGCGCGCGACGTCGAGATGACCATGGCACTGTGGTCCTTCCCAAAGCCCACGGTCGCCGTCGTACGCGGCTGGTGCCTGGCGGGTGCTTGTGAGCTTGCGATGGCATGCGACATGATCGTTGCCGCCGACGACGCGCGCTTTGGAGAGCCGGAGATCAGGTACGGCTCGGGTCCAGTCACACTTCTCATGCCCTTCGTGCTCGGCCAGAAGAAGACGAACGAGCTCCTGTTCACCGGCAATGTCGTCGATGCCCTGGAAGCAGAACGGCTCGGGCTCGTCAATAAGGTCGCGCCCTCGGCGCAGGTCGATGAAGTGGGGCGAGAGCTCGCGACGCGCATCGCGCTCGCCCCCCTGGAAGTCCTCAAGTTCACCAAACTTGCGCTAAAGCGCGCATGGCAGGCCGCGGGCCTCGAACAGGCTGTGCAGGCGAACCTCGATCTCTCGGCGATACTGAACTCGCTCGACTCGCCCGAGCAGCAGCACTTTGACCGGATCGTGAACTCAGAGGGGTTGAAAGCCGCACTGGCCTGGAGAGACGGCCGCTACGGCGCCATACTCGGTGAACCCTGAGCTCCCGCAGCTTCGAAGTTACACCCAGCCCGCCCGCGCTCAAGAGGCAGCACCTCGCGATCCATTAGCTTGACGACCGTCACGGCGACTGATATTTTGCTCATTTAATGAGCAATGCGTCCATATAATGGACGCCGAAGCCAATCGTCAGGCTAGGGGGGCAGAACAAGTTGACGGATTGTGTCGCACGCCTCGATCACGGCATGCGCGGCCGCCTTCAGTCGTTGCTCCGGCAGGCGGAAAGAGGGGCCCGACACGCTCACGAAGGCAATCGGAGCAAGGTTCTCGTCGATCACGGCGGCCGAGACGCCGTTGATCCCGTCGTAAAGCTCGGCGACGCAGGTCCCAAAGCCGTTTTCGCGCACGCGGCCGAGCTGCTCGCGAAGCGCTGCGGCGTCGGTGATACTTCTCGGCGTCCGGCGCTCGAGCGGGCGAGACAGGAAGGACTCGAGCTCCGACGGCGACAAGCTTGCAAGCATCACCTTTCCGTTGGAGCTGCAGTGGAGGGGGAATGCCACGTTGATGTAGTTCATCTGCCTGACCGGGTGGGGAGGGTCAACCTGATCGATCTCCACCACAGCGGTTCCGACCGGAACGCTCAGGTTGACGGTATCGCAGAGCTCCGCCGTGAGGGCTTCGAGAACAGGCCTGGCCCGGCGCGCGAGTGCCTGCTGAGATCCGCGGACGCCCGACATGCGGGTCGCCTTGTAACCGAGAGCAAAAGCGTGATCTTGGACTCTGTCGAGATAGCCATGCTGCTCGAGCGTGAGAAGGAGACGGTAGGCGGTCGGCCGGGCAAGACCGCTCAGCGCGGCGAGTTGCTGGGTCGTGAGCGGAAGGGCACTCGAGGCCACGAGATCGAGGAGACCCAGCGCGCGCTCGACCGTCTGACTCCGATCGCTTCGATTTGGAGCCTCCTCGGCGTTGCTCATGGCGGCGCGAGCCTATCGAGACAGCGGGAACAAGAAGTGCGTAAAGGAACCAGACGCGATTCATGTGGGGCGCGTTCACCAAATGGAGGGGGAGAAGCCTTATGGGCGAGTATGTAAGACCAGATAGTCAGGCGACGACGGACACCGGTGCAAACATCCGCAAAGGACGGTTCAGCCGCCGGGAGCTACTAGCCGGCGGAGCAGCCGCCGCTTCTGTCCCGGCTCTCAGAGCGCTAGCAAGGACTGGAAACGTGCTGACCCGGGCTCGTCCAGTCGAGCCTGCATCTCTTGCCAAGAGCCCCAGGCGCGGGGGCGTCCTCACCGGCGGCATCAGCGGGGGCTCGAGCTCCGACACCCTCGACGGGCAGGCTCCTGTCACCAACGCCGACTTTGCTCGTATCAACTCGCTCTTCGAGCCGCTGGCGGGCATGAACCGCTCGTCGCAGGTGCAGCTCGTGCTAGCAGAGTCAATCACCCCTAACGCGGACGCGACTGATTGGATCATTCGCCTTCGCCCAGGCATCACATTTCACAATGGCAAGGATCTCACGGCGGACGACATCATCTACAGCTTTCAACGCGAGGTGAACCCCAAGGCGCCAAAGCCAGGCGCACCTGGGCTCGTGCCGGTCAATGTGGCGGAAATGAAAAAGCTCGACAAGCTGACCGTACGCGTACCCTGCCACGTACCCTTCTCGACCTTCGTCGAGACGATTGCCCAGGTGGGATACGGCAACATCGTGCCTGTCGGCTTCAACCCGGCACGACCTGTGGGGACTGGACCCTTTAAGTTCGATTCCTTCACGCCCGGCGTCCAGAGCGTCTTTCTCAAGTACGACAGCTACTGGAGATCTGGACTTCCCTATATCGACAAGCTCATTCTTATCGATGTAACAGACGAGACTGCTCAGGTCAACGGCCTCGCATCTGGGCAGTTTGACGTGGTGAACCTCTTGTCTGTCGCGGCTATGTCGACGGTGACTTCATCCGGCAACAAGCTTCTGGTCGCTGACGGCGGCGGGTGGACGCCATTCACCATGCGCGTCGACGTGTCGCCTTTCGACGACGTCCGCGTTCGCCAAGCCATGCGCTACATAGTTGATCGCAAGCAGATGCTGGATCTCGTGTTCGGCGGCAAGGGGACAATTGGCAACGACCTGTTCTCCATCTGGGATCCGTCGTACGATCACGCGATCGCGCAGCGAGAGCAGGATCTCGCTCGAGCGAGATCCCTACTCAAGGCCGCAGGTCGGTCCAATTTGAAGGTGAAGCTTGTCACGAGCGATATCGCGCAAGGCACTGTCCTCGCGGCAGAGGTGTTCGCCCAGCAGGCGTCGGCGGCAGGCGTGACGGTGGAGATCAGCAATGTGACCGTGACGGACTTCTATGGGAGCGACTATCTGAAATGGACATTCGCCCAAGACTACTGGTACTCAGCTTACTATTTGCCGCAGGTAAGCGATGCGACGTTGCCTAATGCCCCCTTCAATGAATGTCATTTTGCCAATCCTCGTTATGACTTGCTCTACAGCGAGGCCCTTCGGACTGTGGATATCGCCAAGAGGACAGATATTATTCATGAGATGCAACTGATAGACTACGAGGAAGGGGGATATGTGATTCCATATTTCCCCCCCGTGATAGACGGCTTTAGAGCTAACGTCAATGGCTTATTGCCGTCGAAGGTGGGAGTGTCCTTGGACAATTACAACTTCGGCGTGGTCTGGCTCGATTGAGAGGCGAGCAAGCAGTGCAGGCGTCAGATCGAGAGTCAGATGAGAACCTACGCGGGGGACCGAGGCTTGGGTTCATCGGCACCGGTAACCTTGGCAGTCCCATGGCCGTGAGGCTTCTGGCGGCCGGATACGAGGTGGTTGTCCACGATGCCGACCGCGACGCAGCCACTGCCTGCATAGCTGCGGGGGCCAGATGGGCTCGAAGCCCGGCCGAGGTGGCGGCATGTGCCGAGACGGTGATCACCTGTCTACCGCGCGTAGATATCGTGGGCGAAGTAGTGGCGGGCGCCAACGGAGTCCTGAGCAGCCTTGGCTCGGGAGGGTGCTGGATCGATATGAGCACGAACGATGCGGGGGAAATTTGTCGTCTCGGCTCAATCGCCGACTCTCTTGGCGTGGACACCTTGGAGGCACCTGTGACCGGGGGCGTCCACAGGGCTGCTGCGGGTGAGCTGACCGTGCTCGTCGGCGGCCCGGAGGCGACTTACGTGCGGCAGCAGCGTGTTCTGGGCAGCATTGGCTCCAAGGTTATCTACCTTGGCGCGCTCGGCCAGGCCTCGAAGATGAAGGTGATCACAAACA
The DNA here is from genome assembly GCA_964485645.1 of uncultured Acidimicrobiaceae bacterium. Lineage (GTDB taxonomy): Bacteria > Actinomycetota > Acidimicrobiia > Acidimicrobiales > Bog-793 > JAKACA01. The sequence continues at coordinate 35,373 of CAZAMA010000011.1, forward strand.
TGTTGGCCTTCGTGCACCTCGTGGCTGCGGGCGAGGCGCTCATGCTGGCCGCGCGAGCGGGAATTGACCTAAGAGACGCTTTTGAGTCTGTGAAAGCGAGCTCGGGCAACAGCTTTGTGCACGAGACAGAGAGCCAGGTGATCCTTGCGGGCACCTACGACATAGGTTTCACACTTGATCTCGCTTGCAAGGATCTATCTCTCGTTCACCGGTTGGCTGACGATGTCGGTGTCCCCGCGGAGATCGCGTCTTTTGTGGAGCAGAGGTTCCTCGCGGCCCGCGCGCGCTATGGTGGCGACGCCTGGTCGCCCCATGTCGTCCAGCTCCTCGAAGACGAGGTGGGCATGGCGTTGCGGTCCCCCGGCTTTCCCGGCTCCCTGCTCCCTGGACTTGATGGGGTGGAAGCAAGGGGTCGCGGTAAGGATCGGCGGGAAGGCGCCGCCTGAGCACCAACGACGGCTGAGGCTCTACTGGCCGCAGTTGATCTCGATCAGGGTCGGACGGTCCCGGCTGAAGGCCTCCTCGACTTCATGTGCCACGCCGGTGACTGTCGTGCGCACACCCTCCCCGCCCAGACCACGCGCCACCATGACGAAGTCTGGGCTGGGGAAGTCGGTTCCGAGCGGCTCGGATCCCATCGCCTCCATCTCCCTGCGGATCTCGCCGTAGCCACCGTTTGTCACTACCACGAGCGGGATTCCGAGATGCAGCCCGGCCGCGGTCGCGAGCTCGCTCAAGGTGAACATGACGCCTCCGTCGCCCATGACGGCCATGATCTGGCGGTCCGGGTGGGCGATCTTGGCGCCGATGGCGGCTGGCAGGCCATAGCCGAGCGTGCAGAAGCCAGTCGGGTAGAGCCACTGCGATGGCCCCTCGAGGGGGAGGAGGTATCCGGTTCCGAAGTAGCAGGCCATCGTGGCGTCTCCCGCGACGATCGCGTCGGCGTCGAGCACCTTCTCGAGCTCTGTATGCAGCTCCCGCCAGGGGGCGACCTCGCTCGCGAGCTCGTCGTCGATCTCACGGCGGATCCGAGCAACCTCGCCCGCAGACGCTCCGGGCGTCGCTCTGGCGGCGCCGAGCCGAGCTTCGAGAGCCTCGAGGGCAAGTCTCGAGTCCGCCTGAACCACTATGTCGGCATCGAGATTCTTCTGTAGCTGCGCGGAATCGATGTCGACCCGGATCACGGTGCCTGCGGGCCGCAACGTGCCGCCCCAAAGGTCGGAATCTCCGAGCTCCGTGCCGACGGCCAGCACCAAGTCGCACTCATCGACGTATCGTTGCGCGGCTCTCGTCATGATCGCGGTGCCGAGGGAGAGGGGGTTGCGCTCGGAGACGACTCCCTTCCCGTTCATAGTCGTTATTGCCGGCATCTGGAGACGCTCGACGAGCCGAGTCGCCGCGTCTGCTGCCCCCCGGGCCCCGCCGCCGAGGACGAGGATACGTCGCGAAGCCGAGCGCAGCGCTTGCGCGGCACGCTCGATCTCGGACTCGAGTGGCGGCGCGACCGCTCCGCGCGCTCTCCGGATTCCGTCGACATATCCGGACTGCTCGAGTATCTCGAGGGGAACCTCTATGTGAACAGGTCGTGCTCTGCCCGACGCGAAGAAGGCGAAAGCCTGGTTGAGCGAGTCGGCCAGCTCCTGGTGCGAGGTGACGCGGCGGCTCCAGGCGGCGATGCTGGCCGTCACGCCGATCTGGCTTTTCATCTCGTGAAGGAATCCGTGGTCGCCTCCGTCGATCCGAAACGGGACTCCCGGCGACACCACGAGCAGGGGGATCGAATCCGAGTAGGCCTGCCCGATAGCTGTCGCGATGTTCGTGACGCCAGGACCTGTCGTAACCAGGCATACCCCCGGTCTCCCGCTCGAGCGCGCGTAGCCGTCCGCGGCGTAGCCGGCGCCTTGCTCATGGCGCGGGGTGACGTGGGTGATGCCAGCGGCGCGTAAGTGCCTGTAGATCGGGAGGCTATGGGTACCGGGGATGCCGAAGACGACCTCGACCCCATTTGCCACGAGGCTGTCGACCACGACCTGTCCGCCTGTCCTGTAGCCCATCTCGAGCTCTCCTGCTGTCATGTCTCGTGTCCTTTGCTCACTATGTCGTGGGGCCGGCCGCACCTCGCCCATTGCGCCACGTTCTCAGCTGCTCGCAGTACGTAGGATCTCGCGCTTTGTTCGGAGAGGTAGGCGAGATGCGGGGTCATGAGGACCCGGGGATGCCGTCGCAAGGGGTCGTCCAGCTTTGGAGGCTCTGTTACACAAACGTCGAGACCCGCTCCGCGAACCTGGCCGGCGTCGAGCGCCTCGATGAGAGCGCGCTCGTCGAGCAGGCTTCCCCTCGAGACGTTGACTACGACGGCGCCGGCTGGTAGGAGAGCGAGGCGCTTCGCGTCGAGCACGGCCTGCCCACTTGCCAGGGAGGGCAGGTGAAGCGAGACGACATCGGACCGGCGGAGCAGGGTGTCGAGAGGGAGGCGTTCTACTGCGGCGGGCCATGCGTCGTCTTCGACGAAGGGGTCGTGGCCGAGTATCTGACCGAAGATCGGTTGGGCGAGCGAGGCGACGCGCCTGCCGATGCGCCCGAGGCCGATCACGCCGAAGCTCAGCTGGCTCGGTCTTGTCAAGGTTTCAGCGGCGTCAGTCGCCCACCCACCGCTTCGCACATGACGGTCGAGGAACCCAATTCCGCGAACTAGCGAGAGCGCGAGCGAGAGCGCGTGGACAGACACCTCCTCGCTCGCAGCGTCGGGGACGTTTGTTATCCAGATGCCTCGTCGCGCGGCCGCCTCGAAGTCGATCGTGTCGACGCCCACCGACATCGTCGAGACGATCTCCAAGTTGCCCATCGCCGCGATCAGGTCCGCATCGACCTGGGTGTAGCCGATCACCATTGCGGTGGCAGTAGACGCCGATGCGATGATCTCACCGTGATCTCGCGTGCCGAGAATGCGGACCTCGAAACCACAGCGTTCAAGCAGATCCCGGCCTTCCGACACGTCGAGCTCGTCGGGATCGGTGAACACAGCGAGACGAGGGGTTGACTGTCCTGCCGTCTCGCCGGCAGGCGTGACTCGATCTATCGACGTCGCTTCATCCTCAGCAGCCAAGTCAGTCGACACTCAATCGGTCGGGCGCGCGAGCGCGGTGGCTAGATAGCATCCGAACTCCTTCGGAAAGTCAACCGAGACGCGTGCATGCACTCGCCCCTGGCGGTCGAGCAGCTGCGCGTGGTCCTGTAGCGGCACCACCGCGCCGTGCCAGACGTTGGGCTTCACATAGAGCCCGCAGCTACCGTCCAGGAAGAACGACACGAAACGCTCGGGCGTGACATCGTCGCCCGGCAGGGCGAGGGGAACGACGAACTGCTCACCGTTCATCGGGTAGAAGAGCTGCCCACCGTCGGGGTGGTAGTTGGCGCGCCAGATGAGGACTCGCTCTCGAAGTGCGGCACCAGACGTAGTTGCCTCCTCCGGCCAGTTGCTCCAGCCGAACAGGTAGCTGTCGCCGACGGCGTTATTGCGCGCGAAGAGAGTCTCGCCCCTCCACCAGAACTCGAAGAGGCCCTCGGTGACGCCACCTTGATCGCCGGAGTTCTCGTCCACGCTCCGCCACCCCTGCGCGGGCCATCGGACTATTTCGACGGTTATCTCCCTCGGATCCTCCACGAGGCAGCCGTAACCGGCGAGGGTGGCGTCGGAGGCAAGGACGACGGGGGTTTCGTATACCTTGCGCACTCCTGTGGTGGGGACGTAGGAGATATCGCCAAGCTCGAGGTCGATCTCCATCACGACCTCCGGGGCCTCGTCGCTCTTGACCACGGGACAGCCGTCACAGCGCCCAAGATAGCCCGCTCACGCCGGGGTGACCCAGATCGGTGACGACCA
>CAZAMA010000012.1:0-38854 GCA_964485645.1 uncultured Acidimicrobiaceae bacterium
TGGAAATCGTGTGACCTGCAAGGGTCCGTGGGTTCAAATCCCACCTCCTCCGCTGCATACATCCTGTTCAGCGGCTTGCGCTGGTGAATCTCCAACCACTCTGCACGTCCTCGACAGCTATTTGACCACCACATTGACCACCACAGCCACAGCTCGCGCCGGAGGGCGGTGAGTACCTACCACGGCACTGTGCCCCCCGCTGACGACGAAGGTTGCTTATCTCGCGATGCTCACCTGCCTTCGCCCGCCCGTGTTCCCGCAGTGACGTCGGACTGGGCAGCGCCGTTCAGCGGATGAGCACGACCCAGCCCGCGAGGGCGAGCAGGGTGACGGTGAGAACCGGAATGGTGAGCACGACTCCCTGGCGGAGGTACTGGCCCCAGGTGATCTTGATGCCCTTGGAGTCGAGGACGTGCAACCACAAAAGCGTGGCGAGAGAGCCGATCGGGGTGAACTTCGGTCCGAGGTCCGCGCCGACCACGTTCGCGTAGACCAATGCGGTGTGGGTGACGCCGGTCGTATGAGCGCCGTGGATCGACAGGGCACCGACGAGCGTGGTGGGCATGTTGTTCATCACCGCGGATAGGGCCGCGGCGCCAAACCCTCCGACGAGGGTAGCCGGAACCACACCAGCACGGCTCGACGCCCGCAGCGCGTCGGAGAAGTAGGCGGTGAGACCGGCATTGAACAGACCGTAGACAACGAGGTACATGCCGACCGAGAACACCACTATCCGCCACGGTGCCTCGCGAACGACCGCCGCGCTCGATAGGACCTCGGACCTGCTCGCGATCGCGAGGAACACCACGGCAGCGATCGATGCGGGGATCGAGACCGGGAAGTGCAGCGGCTCGGAGAGAAGGTAGCCGGCCAACAGCACCCCGAGCACCACCCAGCCGGCCCGAAACAGGCGATGGTCGCTGATGACGCTCGAGGGCGCCGGCAGGCCGTCGGTGTCGTAGTGGGTGGGCAGCAGGCGGCGGTAGAAGACGACCAGCACGACGACGCTCGCGGCGAAGGACACGAGATCGATGGGGGTCATGGTCGCGGCATAGGTCACGAAACCGATGTGAAAGAAGTTGGCGCTCACGATGTTGACGAGGTTCGACACCACGAGCGGCAGGCTCGTGGTGTCCGCGATGAACCCGGCGGCCATCACGAACGGGAGTGCCTGGCGGCGGTCGAAGCCGAGCGCACGCATCTGCTGGTAGACGATCGGGGTCAAGATGAGCGCGGCGCCGTCGTTGGCGAAGAAGGCGGCGACGACCGCCCCGAGGCCGAGCATGTACAGCAGGGCGCGCATCGCGCTCCCTCTGGCTCTTCGCAGCATGTGGAGCGCGGCCCACTCGAAGAACCCGATGCGATCGAGCACGAGCGAGATGACGATCACCGCGACGAACGTGATCGTCGCGTTCCAGACGATCCCCCACACCGTGGCCACGTTCGCCAGGTGCACGACTCCGAGCGCCAGGGCCACGACTGCACCCCCAGCCGCGGACCAGCCAATCGAGAGCCCTTTCGGCTGGGCGATGACCAGGGCCAAGGTGACGACGAAGACCGCGACCGCGACGACTGTCAGGCTTGCGCCAGTCAGCGTCAGCACAGACGCGCGTCGATCATGTGTCTCCGGTGCTCGTCGCTCGCGAGGTCTCTGGCGAAGCGGGCGCGCCGAGCGTGCTGCGACCACCGCCTCTCCGGACCCTGTGGCCGACAGCCGGGTTGGCCCGCCCCGGTACCTCGCGCGGTTCCAGCACGGGCCACGGGAGACGAGGTTACCGGGGGCCACCGACCCAGAACTCACCCGGGTCACAGAGCGACGAAGAGGCAACGAGCACTCCGCGGCCTGCCGAGGAGCTATTCGCTGCACGAATCGGTAGTTTGGCGACATGGTCGACACCCCCGACACGAACGCCGACTTCTGGAAGTCGGACAAGCAGATCGCTCACTGGGTCGAGACGGCCGAGGACCGCGAGCGCTGGCGGGCAGACCAGCGCCGCCTCATGGCCGATCTCCTCCCTTACGGAGACGAGGAGGAGTTCACGTTCCTCGACCTCGGCGCCGGTACCGGAGCAGCCGCGAGCGCCGTCCTCGACCGCTACAGGGACGCCTCGGCGCTTCTGGCCGACTACTCCCCTCAGATGATCGAGCAGGGGACCCAGGCTCTCGCCGGCTACGAAGGTCGCTACACCTACGTGGAGTTCGACCTCACCTCGAGAGACTGGCCGGACGCCATCCCGAAAGGACTGGGAGCCGTGATCAGCTCCCTCAGCGTTCATCACCTGCCCGACGACCGCAAGCAGGAGCTGTTCGCAGAGATACTGGATCACCTCGCGCCGGGGGGCTGGTACCTCAACTACGACCCCGTCGTCGCCGATGACCCGGTCATCGAAGCCGCCTGGCAGCGGGCCAACGATCGCCGGGATCCGGCCGCTGCGGCCAAGCGGGCACACTGGAGCGACGAGGAGCGGCAGCGCTACGAGAACCACGTCAGGTACATCATCCCGCTCGCGCCCCAGATCGAGTTCATGAGGACGGCGCGGTTCGAGGCGGTCGATGTCTACTGGAAGCACCTCGACTACGTCATCTATGGCGGCAGGCGACCGGCGCATCCCACTTCCTGAGAGTGGGACCCCCTCATCAGGACCCGTCCGCGGTGCTCGAGGCATGAGATCTGAGCCTCGTGAGATCGGCACCCTCGCCGAGCACGATCACGTCGCTGATGGCAAGACCCGGACCGGCCAGCGCGGCGAGGCTGGCCCAAGCGTGCGAGCCTTGCGGCGGCAGTGCAGGGGTCAACAAGACGAACGATGACGACGGGGATCCCGCCCGAATCACGGCCGCCTTGGCGAGCGACCTCCAAAGCGTCTCCGACCTCCTAAGCCCCGGGCGGGTCGACGTGAATCCACCTGCGACCTCGAAGAGCCATCTCCTGCCGGAGTGATCGACCGCCGAAAAACTCACCTCGAGCCCACAAGGCAGCCTCACTTGCGCCCTCAGGTCCGTAAAGCCGCTCTCGGTGATCGTCGCCTCGGCGATCTCCTTTGCCGAGCAACCCTGCCGCAACCCTCGGGTGAGGAAGTCCTCGTCGTCGTCGAATCCCGGTGGCTCGGCGGCCATCGCGACGTGCACTCCGCTCTCGACCATGTCGGGAAGGTGGGCTTGCTCGCTCGCCAACCGCAACCTCGCCCTGGCCGCATAGTCGCCGTCTGTCTCATAGCCAGCGAAGTGGCGCCCGGTCCTGAGGGCCGCGATGGCGGTCGAGCCGGACCCGATGAAGGGATCGAGCACAAGGTCGCCCCTGTAGGTGTAGAGGTGGATCAGGCGCTCGGGGAGGGCGACGGGAAACGGGGCAGGGTGCCCGACGCGCTTGGCGCTCTCTGTGGGAATCTCCCAGATGTCGGTCGTCGCCTCCATGAACTCGTCCTTCGACAGCGATGCCTCCGACGGCAGGCCCTGGGACAATCGCTTACGAGGTGCCAACGCCCGATCGAAACGACCCTTGCTCGCGATGACGATCCGCTCGCTCAAGTCACGGATCACCGGGTTGGCCGGTCGCTGGAAGGAGCCCCAGGCACATGAGCCGGTCGCGCCCCGCCCCTTCAGCCAGATGACCTCACCCCGAAGCAGCAGGCGCAGCCGGTCCTGCAGGATCCAGGTCACGTCACCGGAAAGGGAGCGGTAGGGCTTCCGGCCGAGATTGGCGACGTTGACGGCGAGGCGCCCCCCAGGCTCGAGCTTGCGGACGCACTCGGCGAAGACGTCCTCCAGCATCTGGAGGTAGTCGGCATAGGTGGCAGGGATATGCCCCTCGCCGAGCGCAGTCTCGTACTCCTTGCCCGCGAAGTACGGCGGCGAGGTGACGACGAGCGCGACGGACGCGTCCTCGATAAGAGACATGTCACGCGCGTCGCCGACGATGATCTCGTCGACGAACCTCTTCTTGGCCACGCGGTCGTCGCTCGACAGCTCGGGAGCGGTGAAGCGGCCGTAGAAACCCGACGCATCGTGGCTCTCCCGCCGCCCTACCCCGAAACTGGAGGTGGAGGTTCCGCGTTGTGTCTGGACCCCGTCGCTCACCGCCTTGATGGTACTGAGGCGAGGACAACTCGGCGGGCCTCTCTGGCCCCGCCGCTATTTTGCAATGATTCAGTGGTGACAACACCTCCAACTACAGATCTGGACGAGATCCGCCGTCAGCTGGACGCAGTCGATCGCAAGCTCGTAGAGGTGCTGCTCGAACGCTCGAGACTCATCGAAGAGGTGATCGACTTCAAGCGGGCACACAACATGGCCGTGATCGACCGAGCCCGCGAGGACCTGATGCTCGACAAGATCGAGGGGACCGCAAGCGCAGCCGGCCTCGACCCACGGATAGCCCGCCAGGTGCTGCGCGCGGTGATCGATGCCTTCACGCTCCTCGAGGTCGAGCATCTCGGTCCTGATGTCTGAGACACCGGTGGGCGTCTCGGCTCCGTCAGCCGTGGCCGACAAGGATGCCGGCTCACCCACGGCGAGCTCGCCCAGGGGCAACGTGCTGTTCATCACCCTCGACCAGTGGCGCGGCGACTCCCTCTCGGCCCTGGGGCACCGCCTCGTGCGGACGCCCACTCTCGACCGCCTTGCGTCCGGAGGAGTTCTGTTCGCAAACCACTGGGCCAACGCCGCACCGTGTGGTCCGAGCCGCGCCAGCCTCTACACCGGAATGTACCTGCAGAACCACCGCTCGGCCCTCAACGGCTCGCCCCTTGACGCCAGGTTCACGAACATCGCGCTGGAGGCTCGCTCTGTCGGCTATGACCCCGTGCTCTTCGGTTACACCGACACGAGCGTCGACCCGCGGACCGTCCCGCCGGGCGATCCCCGCCTGCACTCCTACGAGGGCGTCCTGCCCGGCTTTCGCCCGATAGTGAACGACCCCGAGAACGGCTCCGTCGGACGCGAGTGGCTGCGATGGCTGGCCGCGCGCGGACGGGACGTCCCCTCCGACCCAAAACGCCTCTTCGATCCCGATCTCTCCTACCCGGGAGCCTCCGACCATCCTTCCTCCTGGGCGCCGGCGCTCTTCTCGCGAGAGGAGACCGAGACCGCGTTTCTCACGGACAAGCTGCTCGCTTACCTCGAGGAGCACGGCGACAGCCCTTTCTTCGTGCACGCTTCCTACATCCGCCCTCACCCTCCCTATAGGAACCCCGCCGGCTATCACGACCTTTACCGCCTCGAGGACATCCCGCCGTTCGTGGCCCACGAGACCCGTGAGGCGGAGGCCGCGATGCACCCGCTCAACGAGGTACTTCTCGGGCTGCCCTATCTGGCGGCGCCTGAGGATGAGGCCGAGCGCCGCCAGCTACGCGCCACCTATCACGGCATGCAGCGCGAGGTAGACGACCAGCTCGGCCGCCTGTTCGACTGGCTCGACTCCTCCGGCCTGTCCGCCGATACCCTCGTCGTGCTCACGAGCGACCACGGCGAGATGGGAGGTGACCACTGGATCTTCGGAAAAGCCGGGTACTTCGACGAGAGCTACTCGATCCCCCTCATCGTGCGCGATCCGCGCCCGGCAGCCGACCGCACGCGCGGCATCGTCGTCCGCCAGGTGACCGAGTCCGTAGACGTGCTGCCGACGATCCTTGCCTGGATCGGCGTGGAGATCCCTAGCCAGGTCGACGGATGGCCGCTCACGACTTTCATCGAGCAGGGCTGTGCGCCCGAGCACTGGCGGCGCGAAGCCCACTTCGAGTGGGACTTCCGGCACCCGGTGACGAAGCTCGCAGAGAGCTACCTCGGCATTCCCTCAGCGCACTGCCTGCTCAACGTCGTCCGTTCTGAGCAGTACAAGTACGTGCAGTTCGCGACAGAGGCTGAACTGCTCCCTCCGCTGTTGTTCGATCTCGGAGCCGACCCCGGACAGCTCACCGACGTCTCCCGATCTGCCGAGCACCGCGACGGCCTCGTGGAGTCAGCTCAGCGGCTGCTGCAGTGGCGAATGAGAAACGACGAGAGAACGCTCGTCAACCACTTCCTCGATCCACGACGTGGCCTCGTCGTCTCGCGCGACTCCTGGCGCTGAGGCTGCCACCACCCTGGGCTGCCGCCCCACGGCGTCGAGAAAGCGCCTTGCCGGCGAGCTCGGGCACCAGATCGGCCGCGTTCACGGTGCCCCACCCACTCGCGAGGTCGTACCCCCTGGCGGCGCTGTAGCCGGTCACCACGGCGCTGCCTGTCTTGGTGGGGACACGTACCGAATTGTTGCCGGCGGCGATGTCGACGATCCCAAGAGCGTGCTCGGCGCCAAGGCGGTACAGCGCCGGGTTCAAGAGACCGAGGCTGTGACCCGCCAACCCGTCGGCAATCGCGACGACGCCGGCGAACAAGGGAGCGGCAAGACTGGTGCCACAGGCTCGCACGGTCTCGGGGACTTCACCAGGAAGAGCCAGGTACATCGCGATACCGGGCTTGCAGGAAGCATCCATCGAGATGTCGGGGATGCCGCGATGGTTGCCCACGACCGAGGCGACCGAATTCTGCCAGCTCGGGCGGGTGAAATCCTCTGACACGCCTCCGCCAGAAGCACTCGGAACCGAAGTCGCGGTGCCGTGATCGTTCCAGACACGCGGTGCGCCAAGCTGCCGGCCCGAGGATCCAAGAAAGACCTGCGACCCGCCGACGGCGGTCACGAGGGGGTCGCTCGCCGGCCAGTTGACGACGCGACGGTCGTAGAAATCACCGCTTGTCGAGGTGGGAGAGGACGCACCCCAGTCGCCCGCAGCTCCGAGCACCGTCACATTGCGGAGCTTTGCCAGCACGAAGGCTCCCCGCAGCGCCGTCAACGAACGGAGCGTCGGGAACGTCTCCTCGGTCGCGGCAAAGCTCTGACTGATCACCGACACGTGCTCGTCCTCGATCAGGTACCGCTCGGCGCGAACGATCTGCGCGAACCCAGACGTCCCCTCCACTTCGTCTACTCCAGTGAGAGCAAGGTCGATGGCCGCTCCTGGTGCCATGGCATGTGCCCACTCGACGTCGAGAGTCGTCTCCGCCGCCCAGCCGGCCATCGCCGAGTTGCGTGAGCTGAACGCAGGCACTCTCCCTGCAGGCTCGACGATCCGAAACGCCGGCGGCGCCGGGATCTTGTAGTTCGCGTCGAACCTCGCCAGCTCGGCGCGGATCGTCGGGACGCCGTACACGTCCACTATCCCGATGGTCGCGCCCTTTCCCGTCAGCCCAGCGCGATACAGCGGAGCAACGTCGTAGCCGTCTCTGACCTGCTCTGGCGTGTAAGGGGCGGTCGCTTGGGGTGTTGCCCACCGCAAGAGCGGCACTATGTCCTCACCGGTGACGGATCCGACGACCCGGCGGGCCGAAAGGCTGGGCCGGTGGACGGGGACCCGAGCCACCGGCACGCCGGCGGTGGCGGTGATGAGCCCCGCGGTGATGAGTCCCGCTGTGATGAGTCCCGCGGTGATGAGTAGCAGACCCGCAGCTGACGGCCCTGTCGCCCGGAGGGCACCCACGACACCGTCAGGTCGCTGGCTTCGCCCCTCTTTGGTGCTCACGCCCAAATGGTGCCAGACAGAAGTCGGCACCGTAGCCGCTCGGAGGTATCCTGAGCGCCGTGCTGATCTGATCTGCGGCTTTGCGCTCATTGTCCCGCCGTCCCAGAGGAGATCGCCCGTGCCCGAGTCCGCATACAGCTCGCCCGCCGTTCTTGCGGCGCAGCGTGTGTCCAAGCATCGAGGTCTCGCCCGGATCCTCGTCGAGGTCGACCTGGTCGTCGGACCCCAGACCCGTATAGGGGTCGTCGGGCCCAACGGGGTCGGCAAGACCACCCTGTTGCGCATCCTTGCCGGGCTCGAGACGCCTGATTCAGGCAGGGTCACACTCAGCCCGCCTGAGGCGACTGTCGGTTACCTGGCACAGGAGACCGAGACGGAGGGGGAAGAGACATTCCGCCAGATGCTCCGACGGCGCACAGGGGTCGCGGCGGCCGAGGCGTCCTTAGAGGCCACTGCCCACGACCTCGCCGCAAGAGCTCGCGGCGCCGACGAGCGCTATGACGCCGCTCTGCAACGGTACCTCGGTCTCGGTGGGCCCGACATCGAGGAGAGGATGGCCACGGCGCTCGCCGAGCTGGGCGTGCCCGACCACCTGCTCGAGCTGCCGGTTGCCCGCCTTTCGGGTGGGCAGAGGGCACGCGCCTCACTCGCGGCGCTGCTGCTGTCGCGCTTCGAGCTGTTGCTGCTCGACGAGCCTACGAATGACCTCGACTTAGATGCGCTCGGGCGGCTCGAGGTGTTCCTCGAGCACCGCGCCAACGGCTTGGTCGTGGTCTCGCACGACCGCGCGTTTCTCGAGCGCATCGTCACGACGGTCGTCGAGATCGACGAGTGGACGCACCGCGCATCCGAATTCGGCGGCGGCTGGACTGCCTATGTAGAGGCAAAGGAGACGGACCGCCGGCACGCGGCGCAAGCCTACGAGCGGTACCTCGGCGAAAACGAGCGACTGAAGAGCCGCGCTCACGAGCAGCGGCAGTGGTCGCCGCAGGGTGTGGGAAAGGAGAAGAAGCAGCCGCGAGACAACGACAAGGCGCAACGGGACTTCCGGGTCAACCGGACAGAGAAGCAGGCGTCCAAGGTTCGTGCGACCGAGAAGGCCCTGGAGCGACTCGAGGTCGTGGAGAGGCCCTACGTGCCCTGGCAGCTGCATCTCGACCTCGCGAGCACCAATCGGAGCGGTGATGTCGTCGCGCGCCTTGCAGGCGCTGTGGTTCGGCGGGGAGACTGGATCCTCGGACCGGTCGATCTCGAGCTCGCGTGGTCGGATCGCGTAGCTCTTCTCGGTCCAAACGGCAGCGGGAAGACGACACTGCTTTCGGTGCTGCTGGGACGGACCCCCCTCGACTCGGGCACGCGATGGCTCGGCCCGTCGGTCGTCGTCGGGGAGCTCGGACAGGAGCGGCTCCGATTCTCGCCAGCCGGCGAGACGCTTCTTCGCGGCTTTTTGGCGGCCGCCCCACTGACTGCGGCTGAAGCGCGCGCGCTCCTCGCGAAGTTCGGGCTCGGGGCCGAGCACGTCCTACGTGAGGCAGCCTCGCTCTCTCCCGGTGAACGCACCCGGGCGGAGCTGGCGCTCCTGATGGCCCGGGGAGTCAACTGCCTCGTGCTCGACGAGCCGACGAATCACCTTGACCTCCCGGCAATCGAGCAGCTGGAGCAAGCCCTCGAGGCGTGGCAGGGCACGCTGCTCCTCGTCACTCACGACCGCCGTCTCCTCGAGCACGTGCGCCTCAGCCTTTGCGTGGAGCTGCAGGACGGGAAGGTCGCTGCCGTCAGGCCCTGAGCGCCTCAGCTGCTCGCCGAGCGGGCGAGAGGCTCGCGGACATCCTTGGTGGTGAAGCGGTTGGCAACCAGACCGCTGGGCTCGACTCGCCGTCCGTGGGGCAGCACCATTATCTGTGTCTGCAGCTCCGACGCGCTCGGCGGCGACCCGTTGACCTCGAGGCGCGAAAGGGTCACAGGCGTCATGTGGGGATAAGGCACATGCTGGTTGTGGGGCAACGAAGGATCCTCTTGGATCCACTCGGCCAGCGTCATGTTGTGAAAGACGCCGCTCGAGGTCGGAGCGGACTCGGCGTGCCCCTCGGTCACGTCGTCGAGCGAGGCCACCCAGCCGCCGGACACCTCGGCTATCTGGACCTCGATCTCGTCACCCGGGTTCACTGGCATCATGATCTGGGCATGGAAGCCATGGGCTGGGTCCGACCAGAAAGCCTCGTAGAAGGCCGTGCCGCCGTCGTAGGACTCGGTCGTGCCAACCTGGAAGAACTCGTGCTTCCCGGTACCCTGCACCCCGACCCATGTCGAGGCACCACCGCCGGACGATGAGTCGAGAATGGCCGGGACCCGCCACGCCGCGCTGATCTGATGGACTGGCATGTAAGCGATGTACCCGGCGAACGAGCCGAGCTGGGGCGTGGCTGTGTCGGGAGTGATCGCACTGCTCCCGAGGCCGGCACCGCCCACAACCAGGCTCGCGGCCACGGCGACGCAGACTATGGCGACGACGATCGAGACAGCCCGGCTCCGTCGGGGTCTGGCAGGAGGGAGGAAGTAGCCAGGTGGCGGCGGTATCCAGTAGCCAGGTGGCGGCGGCCCGTAGCCAGGTGGCGGTATCTCGAAGCCTTCGCCGCCGTGCCAGCCTAGGTAGGGATAGTCCTGCTCGCCGGGCTGCCTCGAGCTCTCGGGCGCGTCGCCCCCGCCACCGCCCAGCTCACTCATGAAGGTGCGCCACCTCGCCACCGGCCAGAGCTACGACTGCGGGTTCGCACCGTTCGCATTGCCCTGACACGACCACAAGCCTAAAGGCTCCAGCCGCGTGCACCCTCCCCACGGGCCGGTTGACTCGCCGGCGACCCTACGCTCTGCACGTGACCGCCGATCTGCCGACAAGGCCCCGCTACCCCGTTCTGCCTGAGGCGACACAGCTCGAGATCTCGGCCATGTCGGCGGCTCTGGACGAGGCCCTCCTTGCCCCTCGCCATGGGGACGTGCCGGTCGGCGCGGTCGTGCTCGTCGGCGACGAGATCGTGGCTCGACGTCACAACGAGCGCGAGCTGTCTCGCGATCCGACCGCACACGCCGAGGTGCTTGCCCTCCGAGACGCTTCGGCCGCGATCGGCAGCTGGCGGCTCGAAGATGCGACTCTTGTGGTGACACTCGAACCGTGCGCCATGTGCGCTGGTGCCGGCATCTCGGCTCGGCTCGGTCGTCTCGTCTACGGCGCCGCTGATACGAAGGCGGGCGCTTGCGGCTCCCTCTACAACTTGTGCGCCGATCCCAGGCTCAACCATGAGATCGCTCTCATCGGGGGTGTGGCAGCAGAGAGGTCGGCAGAGATGATCGAGGGTTTCTTTCGGGCCTTGCGGCGGGCCTGAGACTCCCCCCGCGGGGATCGGAGCGGCACGAGCTCTCCGAGCGCCTAGTGTGTCGCCCGGAGGGATGCGAGAGTGGCCGAATCGGGCGGTCTCGAAAACCGCTGTGTCGCAAGGCACCGTGGGTTCAAATCCCACTCCCTCCGCCCGGCCCGCCGTGCCTGCAACTGGCCCGGCGGGCAAGCTGGGAGCAGGCAGGCAGGAGAGTGAGGCCGACATGGAGCAAGTCGACACCCACGACCTAACCGCGGCTACGCGGGCCAAGGCGCCTCGCCCCGAAGATCACGTCATCGTGCTCTTCGGGGCCACCGGCGACCTCGTCAAGCGAAAGATCCTCCCCGGGCTCTACCGGCTGGCGCTGAGCGGGCTGTGGCCGGCTCGCTACGAGATAATCGGCTCTTCGCCCGCCGCGGTGGCTCTATCACTTGGCCGTGCCACCTCCGGCGTTCGCCTCGGTGATCTCGATGCTTGGCGGGCACGACCTCGCGAGAGACGCTCGCGTGATCGTCGAAAAACCCTTCTGTGCCGACCTCGCCTCTGCCAAGGCGTTGAACCGCACGATCAACGGTATCTTCGACGAGTCCGCGGTGTTCCGCATCGACCACTTCCTCGGGAAGGAGTCGGTCGACAACCTCCTGGCATTCCGTTTCGGAAATGGCCTCTTCGAGCCGATATGGAACCGTGAGCACGTCGCGTATGTCCAGATCGACGTGCCTGAGACCCTCTCGATCGAGGGCTACTCAGAGGAACTTGGCGTGCGCGCCGGCTCGCTCACCGAGACCTTGTTTGCCATGGCAGTCGAAGTCGACAACTGGCGGTGGCGCGGCGTGCCCTTCCTCCTAAGGTCAGGCAAGTGCATGGCCGAGAGCCGCCAGATGATCACTCTCGGCTTCCACCAACCGACGCCGCGTATGTTCGACCTCGACGCCATGTTGGGGAACCAGTCCCTTTTCACCCGGGCCGACGGCATCGAGCGGCTCTGGGAGATCTCTGCACCGCTTCTCGAAGCTCCCCCGCGGTCGAGCCCTACCCCAGGGGATCGTGGGGTCCAGACTCGGTCAAGCACATCACCTCGCCGCACCGCTGGCACCTCGGTGGATCCTAGGCCGCGAGCCTCGCGGGACCGGGTTGGTCAGCGGTGCCGACGCATCACACGAAAGGGGCCTCATGGAAACAAGTACCTCGTCTACAGATCAGACCGGGGGTCCAGGTGACCTCGGACGGCGCCTCCAGGAACGGCGCGGCGAGCTCGGCCTGAGCCGGTCCGAGGTCGCGCAACGGGCAGGCACGGACCCGGGATACCTGAGATACTTAGAGGAGCGATCTGCGGCGGCGATCAGCAGCTCGACTCTCTACAGGCTCGCGGCTGCGCTCGAGACCACCGCGGCGAAGCTGCAAGGCGAGGGTTTCGGACAGCCTGTGGGAAGTGGGCGTATGCCGCACGGCTCACCGAGGCTCGAGGTACTCGACCCGCAGAGCTGCATGAGCCTTCTCCGCCCGGGCGGCATCGGACGGCTCGTCTTCGATGACGAGCAGGGACCCGTTGCCTTGCCACTCAACTTCGGAATGCTCGCGGACGATCTCGTCTTTCATACCGGCGAGGGATCCATCGGAGCTGCCGTGGCCTCTGGCCGGGCGGTCTCACTGGAGGTGGATAATTTCGACACCGCTCTGGCCGAGGGTTGGAGCGTGCTCGTCCGTGGCCACGCCCAAGTGATATCCGAGCCCGAGGAGGTGCGACAGGTAGCACAGCTCGGTCTCGAGTCCTGGGCGGGCGCACCCCGTCTCGTCACCGCTCGAGTCACCGCCGAGGAAGTGACGGGCCGACGGATACGTCGCGAGCTTTAAGGCAAGCCTGGGACCGTCCCTCGCCGCACCCACCTGCGCACCACAGCCCGGTCCCGTCACGCCGGGATGCGGCGAAAGGTCGCGTCGGAGGGGTCAGAGCTGTCTCTTGGCCCACCGCCCGCGACCTCGAATGCGTTCCACATCGCCGCGTACTTCCCCCCGGCTGCGAGGAGTTCAGCGTGCGAACCCGTCTCGACCACCTCGCCGCGATCGAGGACGAAGATGCGGTCAGCCGACACCGCAGTCTGGAGTCTGTGCGCGATCACGACCGTCGTGCGCCCATGGGCAACGCTGCGCATGGCCGCGGCGACGCGTGCCTCAGTGGCGAGATCGAGGTTCGAGGTCGCCTCATCGAGGAGAAGCACCACTGGATCCACGAGCTCGGCGCGCGCGAGTGCAATCAGCTGCCTCTGGCCCGTGGAGAGAGAGCGCCCCCTCTCGGAGAGCTCATGGTTGTATCGGCCGGGCAAACCGGCTATGAAATCATGTGCCCCGACGGCTCGTGCGGCGGCCTCCACCTCGGCGTCGCTCGCACCTGGCCGGCCGTACGCGATGTTGTCTCGGACCGACCCGGAGAACAAGAACGCCTCCTGGGGCACATAGCCGAGCTGGTGACGAAACGCTCCTAGGTCGACAGATCTGAGGTCGCGGCCGTCGATGCGGACTACTCCTGTCACCGGGTCGTAGAAGCGTGCCAATAGCTTCACGACCGTCGACTTGCCCGCACCCGTCTCGCCCACGAGCGCGACCGTCTCCCCGGCGGTGATGTGAAGGTCGATCCCGCGAAGCGCTTCGGGCGGCGGCATAAAGGCGTCGCTCGTCACTGGCAGCCGGGCGTCGGCCGGACCGAGGCGCCCGTGGTCGCGCCGTCCGGCGCCGATGGGACCGCCCGGCGTCGGATACGAGAAGTGCACGCCCTCGAAGGTGACGTCGCCTCGTAGCCGTCCGATCGCGACCGGCTCCTCCTCAGATGGAGTCAAGGTGTCGAGCCTCATCAGATCCGAGATGCGACGCAGCGACACGCGAGTCTGCTGCCACGAGTCGAATACCTGCGAGAGCTGCTGGATGGGGGAGAAGAACAAGTCGATATAGAGGATGAAGGCGATGAGGGCGCCGGTGGTCAGATGTCCAGACGCGACAAGTGACGCCCCGACACCAAGGACGATGGCATCGGCCCCGCCGGAGAGGAACTGGACAAAGGGGAAGTAGATGGCCACAAGACGCTGCGCCGCCACGCGAGCGTCGAGATACTCGTGGCCGAGACGGTGAAACCGGTCCATCGTCGCGGCCTCGTGCACAAAGGCTTGCGACTCTCGCACGCCCGAAAGGCTCTCCTGGAAGTCGGCGTTCACGATGGCAATGCGCTCACGCGCCAGCTCATAGAGCGCGGCTGCCCTCCGTCGGTACAGGGCCGTGGCTATCCCGAGCGGGATGGTGACAGACAGCGTGCACAGACCAAGCTTGAGGTTGATCACTACGAGCGCTACCCCGACGCCGAGGAACGTCACGATCGAGACGAGGGCCGATAGGAGCCCGTTCTCGATGAGAGACTCGAACTGGTCGACATCGGTGGTCATCCTCGTCATGATCCGGCCGGCCATCTCCGACTCGTAGTAGTCGAGAGAGAGGCGCTGGAGCTGAGCCCATATCCGGATCCGGAGCAGCATCATGAGGCGCTGGGCCACCTTGCCGGTTATGAAGGTGTCGCCGATCTCGTCGACGAGGTCGGCGAGGGTGACGACCAGGAACACAGCCGCGGCGCCGAACAGGACGGCCCTTGAACCGACCGACACCCCGCTGTCTATGCCGGTCTTCACGAGCACGGGACCGAGAAGGGTCGCCAGGGCATCGAGGACCACGAGAAGGAGCCCGAGCGCGAGGGGCCCGCGAAACTCGCCCAGCACGGTCGCGAGCCTGAAGTTGGACTGGTGCCGCGTCTCTCTTCGAAGGTCGACATCGGCCGTGTCCCTGATCGGCCGGAGCGCGGCGACGCGCGCCAGCAGCTCAGGCGTCGGGGCGAGGTTGAGACGCCACCCACCTCCGCCGCCGAGTCCGGCGCCGATGCTCGGAGCACCCACGCTCGGCGCCAGGACCTCGCTGCGGTTCCCGGCGCGAGCAGGGAGATCCTCCTCGACGCGCTCTCCGGCTCGAGTGGTCGGATCCTCCTCTGTCCCTACCAACAGGCCCCGATAGACGGGACTGCGCGCCATGAGATCGTCGTGGGTTCCCTCGTCGACGATGCGCCCTCTTTGCAGCACGACTATCCGCTCGGCGAGGTAAAGGGTCGAACGCCGGTGGGCCACGAGGATCGTCGTCCTGCCGGCCATCACCACTTTCAGGGCGTCGTTGATCGACTCCTCGATCTTGGCGTCGACCGAGCTGGTGGCGTCGTCGAGGATGAGGATCGCGGGATCGGCAAGCACGGCGCGCGCGAGCGCTATCCGCTGTCGTTGTCCTCCCGAGAGCGTGAGCCCTCGCTCGCCCACCGTCGTCTCGTAGCCGCGCGGCAACTGCTCGATGAACGAGTGGGCTTCGGCTACTCGCGCCGCGGCTTCGACCTCCTCGTGGCTGGCCTCAGGTCTGCCATAGGCGATGTTGGCGCGGATCGAATCAGAGAAGAGGAAGCTCTCCTCGAACACGACCCCGATCTGGCGGCGGAGCGATCGCAACGCCACCTCACGCAGGTCCCGTCCGTCTACGAGCACAGAGCCAGCCGTCGGGTCGTAGAAACGCGGCACGAGCATCGCCAGCGTCGACTTCCCACTCCCGCTCGCGCCCACGATCGCCACGCGCTCGCCGGCGGCGATGTGAAGGTCGATGCCCTGCAGCACCGGCGGCCCTTCGCCGAAGGCGAAGTGGACGTCGGAGAAGGTCACTTCGCCTCGGGCCGGCGGGAGGTCGGCTGCGCCGGGCCGCTCGGCGATCGCCGGCTCGAGGTCGATCAGCTGGAAGATGCGCTCGACGCCGGCGCGGGCCTGTTGGGCCACGGCAAGGACCCCGGCAAGCTGCCGGGCAGGCGCGACGAGCTGGACGATGTAGGTCGAGAACGCCAGGAAGGTGCCGAGGGTTATCTCGTGGCGAAGTGCCAGGTAACCGCCGAGAGCCAGGATGCCGACCTGACCGAGAGCCGGAATCGCCTCGAGGAGCGGCTGGTAGCGGGCCTGGAGACGCACAGCCCGCATCTGGGAGCCATACAGGTTCTCCACCGTGGACGCGAGGCGCTCTATCTCTCGTTTCTCCTGGCCGAAGGCTTTCACCACCCGGACGCCGTTCACGTCCTCGTCGACGATCTGGGCCATCTCGCCCTCGCGCTGCTGGCCATCCCAGGTCGCGGGAAACACCCGCCACCGCATGCGATAGGACACGACGAGCAGCGCAGGCGCGATGACGACGCTCACAACGGCGAGCAGCGGCGACAGGTAGATCATGACGCCGAGGGAGAGCAGCATCATGAGCACGTTTCCGCTCATGATCGGCAAGAAGCTGAGGAGCCCCTGGACGAGAGTCGAGTCTGAATTCGCGCGTGCCACCAGTTGGCCCGTCGGCGTCCGGTCAAGGTTCTCGAAGTCCATTACCTGCAGGTGGTCGTGCATGGCGTTGCGCAGGTCGTACTGGACCGCGAGGGCTACGCGCCCACCTCGGAACCGTCTCACATAAGCCGCTCCGAAGGCCACCGCCGCCAGAGCGACCAGCACGGCGAGCCAGATCCAAAGAGGCGAGGTGTGGCGCACGATGACGCCGTCGACGATCTCACGCTCCACGAGGGGGACAACGGTCTGGCACGTGCTTCCAAGGAGGGCCGCGAGCAGCGCCAGCACGACGTCGCGCTTGTGTTGGAACACGTGGTGCGAGAGTCGGCGCACCCACCGCTCCGGCTGAGCGCTCGTCACGGTCGGGCGTGTTCGATGACCCCGCCGCCGTGGCTCGGTGCAACAACCACGCCCGCATGTTATCGAGGCGGTTCCTCTGTCGAACCATCGAGACGGCGACGCCGGGAAGGCTCGGGCGGCCTGCCTCCTCGCGAGATGTGAACGGCGGCTTGAACAGTAGGTCAAGATGGGTGCGTGACCCGGGGACGCTACCGCATGGTCTTTCGCGCTCCTGGCGTCGCCTGGCTCCTGTCCACCTCCCTGCTCGCGCGCCTTCCCGTCGCGATGGCGAACTTGGCGATCATCCTGCGCGTCGTGGGTGCCACCGGCTCATATGCCGGTGCCGGCGCGGTCACCGGCACGTTCGTGATCAGCTCGGCGATCACGGGACCGCCGCTCGGGCGGCTCGCAGACAGGGTAGGGCGTCGTCCCGTCCTCTTAGTGACCGCCGCGCTCAACGCTGCAGGTTTCGTGCTGCTCGCCGTCGTCCCGGTGCGTGACACCCTCGCCGTTCTCGTCCTCGCCGGCATCTCGGGAGCCTGCCTGCCCCCGGTCGCGCCGGCAGTGCGCTCGCTATGGCAGAAACTGGTGAGCGGGGAGCTGCGTGCCAGCCTCTACGCCTTCGACGCCACGATGCAGGAGACGACGTTCATGGTCGGACCGAGCCTCGTCGCACTGCTGAGCACGCTCGCGGGCCCACCCGCGGCTCTCATCGCCTGCGCCGTCGTAGGCGTCACCGGCGCGGCGGCGCTGTCGCTTCATCCTGCGCTTGCTGGTGGATTCATCGGTCACCACAGTGTCGTCGCCTATAGCACGGCAGACAGCGCCCCGGCGGGACGGGACGAGGCAGGCCAGGGACGGCCCGGGACGGGACGAGGCCGCTTTCGTCCTGCGGGCCTACCGGGACTTGGGGCCCTCGTCGTCATAATGGTCCTGTTCCTCGCAGCCATCCTCGTAGTGGAGGTGGCCGTCGTGGCGTTCGCGGGCCGCGCGCACGAAGGAGGCCAGGCGGGTCTCCTGCTCGCAGTGTGGGCCGCGGGCTCGATGGCGGGCGGCCTTCTGTTCGGGGCGCGCGCCGCGCACGGGGGAGGGCGAGTGCTCGCACCGTTGATCGTGGCTGCGGGCGCGGGTTTCTTGAGTCTCGCGGCGGCGCCTGACCTGGACGTGCTCTACGTCTTGCTCTTCGTCGCAGGCATGTCGATCGCTCCGGGCTTCAGCTGCATCTACGGACTCGTCGGGGAGATAGCCCCCTCGACCAGCTCGGTGGAAGCTTTCAGCTGGATCGGCAGCGGAATACAGACCGGTGCCGCGGCAGGGGCGGCTCTCGGCGGGGTTGCCGTCGAGGCTCTCGGAACCCGCAGCTCCTTTGTGTTGGCCGCCTGCGGAGCCGTCGTCACAGCCGTCATCGCCCGGCAGCGCTCCGCTCGCCGGTCCCGCCCGGGCTGAGCGGCATCCCGGGGACCGCGCCGCGTTGCTCCAACCACCGCCGAAACCCGGCCGCGTTCGAGTGAAAGCCGTTCAAGGTCTCGAGCTTCTCGCGCGCCGAGGCGTCAGAGCGAGCCGTGGCGGCGGCAAAGCGCGTCTCGAGAGCAGCCGCGATGTCCTCTCCCACCTTCCAGGCCCTCTCTGCCTCTCCAGCCCAGGCTTGCAGCCCCTCGGCCGCCTCGGCCAGCAGCTCGCCTGGCGAGAAGGGAGCCACGCCGTAGTGAGCCAGGGCGATGCCGCTGGGCGCGCTCCCGGCGAAGCGCCGCAAGGATGCCATGGCCAGATCCAGATCGAAGTCAGGTGGAGGCGTGGCGGGCCGAAGGACGCCGGAATCGGGCAGGCGCACGCCCGCCGCGTCGCCGGCGAAGAGCAACCCGCTCGAGCTGTCCAACAGACCGAGGTGATGTTTCGCGTGCCCGGGTGAGTCGATCGCCCGCAGGCTCCTCCCCCCGCCGAGGTCGATCTCGTCGCCGTCCTCGAGGACGACGATCCGCTCGGCCGGAGTCGGGTCGAGCCGTCCGTAAAGCGAGTCGAGCAAGGGGCCGTACACGAGCGACGCTGAGGAGAGCAGCCTTGCTGGATCGACGAGATGGCGAGCGCCCATGGGGTGCACGTAGACGGTGGCGCCGGGGAACGCGCGCGCGACGTCCCCCACCCCGCCTGCGTGATCGAGGTGGATGTGGGTGACAGCGACGCCGGCGAGGTCGTCGGGACCGAGTCCCAACTGAGCAAGGGAGCCAAGGAGGGTCGCGGCAGAGCTCTGGCTCCCAGTCTCGACGAGAACCGGGCGGTCACCTTCGATGAGGTAGCTGGCGGTCATCTGATCCCAGCCACCGAGCAGGGTGTCGATCTCGAGCACCCCTGGGGCAAGGCGAACCGTCACCGACGCTCCCTGAGCCAGGTGCGCGCGATCACCGACGCGTAACGAGGGCCGTAGAGAAGGTTGCTCCCCTTCTTCGACTCGCCCGAGGCTCTCGGATGCCAGACTGTCGGCCTCTCCGCGATCCGCCAGCCGCGCGACGCGGCACTGATGATGAGCTCGGCCGTCTGGTACTGATCCTGCTCCAAGAGGACGTCCCGCAGGACCTCGATCCGCAGAGCCCGAAACCCGTTCGAGGTGTCTGTCAGCTCCTGGTGCGTGAGCCGGTTGATCACCGCGGCAAAGACGAGCACGCCCGTCTTCCTCAGCTGGTCGCCGGCGCGCGCCCCGGTGTTGTCGACACCGAGGCGGCGGCTCGCGATCACGAAGTCGGCCTCGTCGGCGATGACCGGTGCCAAGAGGGACGGGATCTCCCGCGGATCGTTCTGGCCGTCCGCGTCCAAGGTGACCACGTATTTGGCACCCTTGGAGATGGCCAGCTCGTAGCCGAGGCGGAGCGCGACACCGTGACCGAGGTTGACCGGCAGCTTGGCCCAGAGCGCGTCGTGCTCGCTGCAGATGTCCTCGGTGCCGTCGTCGCCGCCGTCGATCACGACGAGAGTCGAGGTCTTGAGCCCGTCCACCTCGGGCGGCACGGCTGCCAGGACGGCGCCGATGTTGTCGGCCTCGAAGAACGAGGCTACGAGAACCAGCACCGGTGGGAGCGCCAAGTCCCGGTAGCGACTCTCGAAATCCTGCCGGGCAAGGTCGGTCCCCAGCCGCTTCATGTCGCGGTACCGCCGTTCGAAGCGGTCCCGCGGTCCCTTGGCGACCGGGATCAGCTCTGAGAGTCCCATCAGCTCGCACTCCCCATCTCGATGACGACCTTCACGTCGTCGTTGGCGCGCACGAGCGCACTTGCAAACTCCTCGGCCGGTACTTTGCGCGTGATAAGGCGCCCGAGCCAGTCCCTGTCCGCCTTCGCGAGGGCTTGAGCCGCCGCCTCGTAGTGGCGACGGTTGGCATTCACCGACCCGACGACGCATTCGTTCTGCAAGACCATGTCCCTGTTCACGAGTCCCGCGTCTATCGACAGTGTCCTGCCACTCGGCGAGACCCCGGTGAGGCAGAGAACCCCTCCCGGAGCCAGGTGGTCCATGGCGTCGAAGACGAGGGCGCCCACTCCCGTGCACTCGAGGACGATGTCGGGGGACGAGCATGCATCCTCTATCTTCCCGGTGTGGTACTCAGCCCCGATCGCAGCGACGAGATCGGGCTTGAGACCCGAGGACACCTGGTCTATGACGTGCACCTCGAGTCCGCGCTGCACTCCGATCAGGGCTGCAAGAAGCCCGATCGGGCCCGCTCCGGTGACAACCGCTCTCTCCGGCTGCCAGCTCGCACGGCCGCCTGCCAGACTCGCCTGCTCCCAGGCCTTTGCCACCACGCTCGTCGGCTCGAGAAGGACCCCGAGCAGTCCGAGGCTCGCGTCCACCTTCACAACCGCATCAGCGGCCGCGCGATAGCGCTCTCGCATAAAGCCGTCGAGCGACTTTATGCCATGCTCGGTGTAGAGCCCGTTGCGGCAGAAGTCCCATTCGCCGGCGGCACAGCTGTAGCACGGCACGGGGTCCGGGCGACGAACGATGCCGACGACCAGGTCACCTGCCGCCAAGCCCGAGCCCTCCGGAGCCTGCGACACGCGACCGATCGACTCGTGCCCGAGCACCAGGCGCTTGTGTCCCGCGGGAGCCCAACCGTACTGGCCCTCGGTGATCTCGAGGTCGGTCCCGCAGATTCCGACGGCTATCACCTCTACGAGAACCGGACCGTCGGCCTCGTCTGGCTCGGCGAAATCATCGAGCTGAGCGCTCCCGGCTGTGCCCGGAAGAACGGTAATCGCCTTCAACGTTGTCTCCTTAGCCTTCGAGATGGGCGCGCCGTCGCAGCCCGCGATGCCTCGAGCTCCATCATGGCAGCGCTAACGGCTGAGCCCGAGCCGGTGCCTGTCGTGGCCGAGCCGCTTGTGCCGCGAGCGCCTCTGGCGCACAGGAGCCCCCTTCAACCGCTCAGCGTGGGTCATACCGGTGCCCAGGTGCTCCTGGGAGAGTCCGACGGCGGTGTTGACAAGCGAGACGTGGGAAAACGCCTGCGGAAAATTGCCTACCTGCCGCTTGGCGATGGGGTCGTACTCCTCTGCCAACAGCCCGAGGTCGTTGCGCAACGAGATGAGCTTCTCGAACAGCTCGACGGCCTCGCCGTGGCGACCGATCAGATGCAGGTCGTCGGCCAACCAGAAGGAGCACGCGAGAAACGCTCCCTCGCGTCCGCTGAGACCGTCGAGTCTCTCGGAGTCGGTCGAGTCGTATCGCATCACGAAACCGTCCTCGGTCAGCTCACGCTGCACAGCTTCCACAGTTCCGACGACGCGCTCGTCGCCGGGCGGCAAGAAGCCCACGAGAGGGACCATGAGCACGCTCGCGTCGAGCTCCTTTGATCCGTAGTACTGGGTGAAGGTCTTCCGCTCGGAGTCATACCCCTTCTCGAGAACCTCGGAGTGGATCTCGTCGCGTAGCGCCCGCCACCTGTCGAGCGGTCCTTCGAGGTCGTACTCCTCGACGTCGCGCACGGCTCTGTCGACTGCCATCCACGCCATCACCTTGGAGTGGGTGAAGTGCCGGCGCGGACCACGCACCTCCCAGATGCCGTCGTCTGGCTCCTTCCAACCTGACTCGAGGAAGTCGAGAATCGCGCGCTCGAGGTCCCAGGCGGGCTCGCTCGAAGGGATGCCGAGGCGCCGAGCCTCGTGCAGGGCCCCGATGACCTCCCCGTAGACGTCGAGCTGGTACTGACCGGCGGCGGCGTTGCCGACTCGCACCGGCGTCGAGCCCTCGTAGCCGGGCAGCCACGGCACCTCGTACTCGAGGAGGTTCCGTTCGCCCGCGGGCCCGTACATTATCTGCAGCTTGGACGGCTCTCCCGCCACGGCGCGAAGCAACC
The DNA here is from genome assembly GCA_964485645.1 of uncultured Acidimicrobiaceae bacterium. Taxonomy (GTDB): domain Bacteria; phylum Actinomycetota; class Acidimicrobiia; order Acidimicrobiales; family Bog-793; genus JAKACA01. The sequence goes on from CAZAMA010000012.1 coordinate 21,992, forward strand.
AGTCGCGCCAGGCTGTTGCCTCCTCGGCATAGCCCGCCGCCATCAAAGAGGAGAGCGTCAAGGTCGCATCTCGCAACCACGAATAGCGGTAGTCCCAGTTACGGCTGCCGCCAAGGGTCTCGGGTAGCGACGTCGTCGCGGCCGCGATGATCCCTCCAGTAGGCGCGTAGGTCAACGCTTTCAAGGTTATGAGGGAACGGACGACCGGTTCCTGCCACTGGCCGAGCGAAAGCAGGTCCATGTCGGCCCACTCCTGCCACTGCCTGGTAGTCAGCTTGACCGCATAAGCGGCGTCGATGGGACGAGGTGCCTTGTCGGTGGAGTGGAAGTAGCTGAGCACGAACGGCACGCTCTGTCCCTCGCGCACGATGAACTCGGCGACGGTCGACATGTTCTCGCCGTGCCCCTGCACTGGAGACCAGAGCGCGAGCCCGTCCGGCCCGGCGATCGCGATGAGAGTGCCGTCTATCTGGCGCACCCACGGGACGGCGGATCCGTACTCGAACCGGATCGTGAGGTCCATCCTCATCTCGACTGCTCCCTTGGTGCACTCGAGAAGACGGACAACCTGGGGAAGCTCGTCGCGCACGATCATGCAGTCGGTGATCTTGACGGTGCCCTCGGGGAGATCCCACTCGGTCTCGAGCACGAGGGAGTCGCCCACATAGCGCCGGCGGTTCGCCAACAACGGGCTGCCCTGACCGGGCCTCGGTCCGGCCTTGGGGGCTATGCGCCAGTAGCCGTGCTCCTCGGTGCCGAGGAGCCGGGCGAAGCACGCGGCTGAGTCGAAGCGTGGCAGGCAGCACCAGTCGATCGAGCCGTCGCGACCGACGAGAGCTGCCGTCGTCGTGTCGCCGATGATTCCGTAGTCTTCTATGCCTAGGGCCACCGCGCCATCATGACCCAAGGCACGGCCCGGTGTCGCCATTCAGCCACCGGATATGCAGGAGCCCGTGCTCACGGCCGTGCCGGCAGGTCTCGCCTCGGCGATCTGCACCCTCTGCAGGACCCCCGGCGATGCCAGGGCGAACCCTATGTTGGCGATGTTGGCGTCGCGCGAGAACACGATGCCGATCACCTTGCCGTCGGGCTCGACGAGGGGACCGCCGGAGTTGCCCGGCCGCACGAGCGCCTGCAGCTCGTATATCTCGCGCTGGGTGCTCGCGGTGTCATAGATGTTGGGGGACTCGGGGTCGAAACGTGTCAGCACGCCGGCCGGCTGCGCGTTGAACGGACCGCCGCCGGGGTAGCCGAGCACAACTGCCTTCGTCGCGCGCCCGACGTAGCCGCTGTCCAGAGCCAAGGGGGCTGCCGTCAGGTCCGGCACCCGGAGCACGGCCAGGTCGAAGTTCGGATCAAAAAAGACAGGCGTGGCGCGAGCGGACTGCACGCCGTCGTACTCGGTGATGTTGTTGGCACCGGCGACCACGTGCGCGTTCGTGACCACGAGCCCCGGAGCCACCACAAAGCCTGACCCCTCTACCACGACGTCTCCGCATCCCGTCGCGACTATCTGGACGGTGGAACGACCGACCAGGGCCGATGCTGCACGCACCTGGGCTGCATCGGCCACCGTTACAGGCGTGACCGGTGGTGCGATGCCGATGCAGGGAACGGGGAGCCCGGCTTGGTCGAGCAGGCACGCCTTGGCGGCGAGCGCGCTCGGGAGCTCGGGCATGAGATCGGACACGAAACGCACAACTCTCGAATTGTCGATCTGGCTGGATATGAGCCTGACCTGGCTGTCAGCGAGAATCGAGGCGAACAGCCAGATCATCAACAGTGTGCCGGCCATGGCGATAACTGCTCCGCTTCCGGCGTCGAACGAGGCCACACGGTGCCCGCGCAGGTGAGTCCAGACCTTGGTGCCCAGCCGGCGACCGATGTCCCACAGCATCGTGGCGGGAACGAGCAGGATCAGGAGCGAGACGAACGTGCGCACGAAGACGCCGTGGAGGTAGGGCAGGACGACGATCACAGCCGCGACGCCTACCGCCAGACCGATCAGCCCTCCGACGAAGGACAAGACCTGGACGGCAGCACCGAGCCGGAGACCGTGGATGGCCGCCACCAGGACGACGACGATGATGATGATGTCGAGCGCGTCCAACTTACGCGTCCCTAGTCAACGGTGCCGATCGGCTCGATCCCGAGATCACGATAGGTAAGCAAGGCGAAGTACCGGACTCCCATACCGGCGAGCCGAGGAGCGACCTCGTTACCACGATCAAGGATCGTGCATGCGGCGACTATCGTGGCTCCGCTCTCGCGTACCACCATGCAGGCCTCGACAAGGGACTTGCCGGTCGAGACGGTGTCCTCCAGGACGACGGCGCGCACTCCCTCCCCGATCGGGGTGCCCTCGATCCGCCGTTGCTGACCGTGGCTCTTGGCATCCTTGCGAACCGAGTACCAGGCCCTGCCGGTGAGCATCGCAACCGCATGGGCCACCGGATCGGCGCCCATCGTCATCCCGCCGATCGCGTCGAAGTCGAAGCCGCGCGTCGCGAGATCGCCTGCCAGAGCGAGACCGGCCGATCGCAAATCCTCCCCCCGCGCCACCGCTCTTCTCAAGTCGACGTAGTCGTGGCTCATTCCACCCGCCGACAGGGCAAACGGCTCCTCGCGCCGCTCGTAGCCACGCGCGAGCACAATCCGGCGGAGCTCGGAGAGGGGGTCGACTTCCGGGATCGTGTTCGACTCCATAGGCGGCCCGAGTGTAGGCCGCCCTGATCAGGTGGCGCCGCGCGACGGAACCGCGCCCGAGGGCCGCCGGCGCAGATGGCCCTCTATGATCGGCTAAACCGTGTAGCTGTGGTTGGCATCCCGGGAGAGACAATATTCAGCCGAGTCGCGAGCCGGCGGCGGCGCGCGGCGCAAGCGCCCAACGATGAGACGGCGCCGCCGAGACACGACTCGGCGCTGCCAGAGCACCACCACCGCGACATCTCCGGGGGCGGGGCCAGGGCCGCCGTGTTCGGGATCAGCGACGGTCTCGTCTCCAACACCTCGCTCGTTCTCGGCATAGCAGGTGCAAGTGCGGCCTCGGGGCTCGTTCGCCTCGCCGGGCTTGCCGGCCTGCTCGGTGGGGCGTTCTCCATGGCAGCCGGCGAGTACATCTCAATGCGAGCCCAAAGCGAGCTCTTCCAACGTGAGATAGAGATCGAGCGCCGGGAGATCGAGCGCCATCCCAAGGGCGAGCTGCGCGAGCTCGTGCACCTCTATGAGACCCGGGGGATGCCTTCGGAGCTCGCACAACAAGTGGCCAGAGAGATGATGGCCGATCCCGAGGTAGCCCTGGAGACGCACGCTCGCGAGGAGCTCGGCATCGATCCGAGCTCCACAGGCAAGCCCCTGCAGGCTGCGTTCTGGTCGTTCCTGACATTTGCGCTGGGTGCCTTCATGCCGCTTTTGCCGTTCCTCTTCGGCCGTGGATCGACCGCGATACTTTGGGCGGTCCTGGCAGCGGGTCTTTCCGCCCTCGTGGTGGGCGGGCTCCTCTCTGTCTTCACCGGTCGCAAGTGGTGGTTCTCGGCACTGCGCCAGCTCCTGATCTGCGCGGCCGCGGGGGCCGTCACCTATGGAGTCGGATCTGCCATCGGCGTAAGCGGGGTCGGATGACTCCGAGCAACCGCCAAAGCGCCGGCCCGGCGAAGCGAAGACGGATCGACCCGACTCTCTACCTCGTCCGCCACGCGAGAGCCGAGAACCGGGAACGATGGCACGAGCCTGACGCCGAACGGCCGCTCACGCGGCGCGGACTCGAGCAGGCACGCGTCATTGCCGGCCATCTCGCCGACCTTGGCGAGCGCCGATTGTCGCGAGTGCTTTCCAGCCCGGCAGTGCGCTGCCGCCAAACTGTCGAGCCGCTGGCAGCCGCCGACGGGCTCGAGGTCGTCGAGACGCGGTGGCTCGACGAGGGATCCGAACCCGGGTACGCCTTCGAGCAGCTGAGAAAGCTGGCGATGCGCCTCGACCCGCCGTCTGGAGTCGGCGGGCCGGTCGCGGCCTGCACCCACGGTGACGTCCTCTGGGGGATTCTCGAGCAGCTGCACCACCTCGGCGTCGATCTCGGACCACAACCAGAGGCCCCCAAAGGCGGCGTGTGGATCTTCGGCCTCACGCCGGCCGGCGTGAGCAATGCCAGCTTCTACCAGCCGGCCGAGGAGAAAAAGGCAAGCGTGTGAGCGGACTGTCCGGAGCGACAGGGCCCCTCGCCCTGGTGGGTGGAGACGAGTGGAGACCCGGCTGCGAGTTCGACGCCGAGCTGTTGGAGCGCTCGGGCCGATCGGAGGTTCTCGTCCTTCCCACGGCTGCCGCCTACGAGCATCCCGAGAGGGCCGTCGAGGCGGCGCGATCCTGGTTCGCGCTCTTCGGTGGGACAGTTCGCGCTCTCATGGTGCTCAGCCATGCCGACGCATGCCTCGCGGAGAACGCGGCGGCGGTGCGGGAGGCGGGTTTCGTCTACCTGTCGGACGGCTCTCCCTTGCACCTGCGGTCCGTCCTCAAGGGATCAGCGGTGTTGGAAGCCCTCGCGGAGGCCTGGCGCGACGGCACAGTCCTGGCGGGGTCGTCCGCGGGGGCAACGGTCCTCTGCGATCCGATGGTGGATCCGAGAGGAGGCGCCTACACCGTGGGGCTCGGCCTCGTCGGCCAGCTCGCGATCGTCCCGCGCAAGAGGGGTGCCGCTGTGGCCTGGCGAACGCTCGAGCTGGCGCCTTTCGGGGTGCCGGTTGTCGCCGTAGACGAGCGCACCGCCCTCGTCCGCGAGGCCGACGGCAACTGGGCCAAAAAAGGAGAGGGCGATGTGACGGTGTACCTGGACGGGCGGGAGGTCTCGCTCGAGGCCCTCTCGGCTCGCTGAGCCCGTCTCTGTAGCAAACGCCCCGCTCGGGACCGTGCAGGTGTCCGACCGGCAGTCTCAGTCGGCCTCGGAGATCGTGACAGACTCCATCTTCACCTGCTCGCGAGGAGCGCCCCCGGGCGTGCCCACCTTGTCGATGAGCGCGAGGACGTCGCGACCGCTCACGAGCTGCCCGAAGTAGGAGTAGAGAGGCGGCAGCCGTACGCCGTCGGGACCTGAGATCACGAAGAACTGGCTGCCGTTTGTGTCCCGGCCGGCATTTGCCATCGCGAGCGAGCCGACCTGGTACTTGCCAGGGGACGGCAGCTCATCCTCGAAGCGGTAGCCAGGCCCCCCGGCGCCGGTACCCTCCGGGTCGCCGCCCTGGACGACGAAACCCGGGATCACGCGGTGGAACACGATCCCGTCGAAGTAGTGGTAGCGCGCGAGGAACACGAAGTTGTTGACCGTCCGTGGCGCGGCGATGGCGTCAAGGGCGAAGACCATCGTGCCCTTGGAGGTGACGACCTCGGCGCTGTAGCGCTTCGACAGATCGATGCCCATTACCGGCTGCGCGTCGAACCGCCTCGTCTTTCGGGCAGATCCATCAGCAGGGGGAAACTCGCTCGGCACTTTGACCTCCTAGGCCTTTACCTTCTTGAGAGTGACCTTAAAGACATACACCTTCACTGTCGGAGTGCCCCCCGAGCTGCCGTCGGCCCCGATGGCATCGACGACGCTCATGCCGGAGATGACCTTTCCGAACAGGGTGTAGGTCGGCTCGGTGTTGAGCTGGGTCTGGCCGCCAGGCAGGACGACGAAGAACTGGCTCCCGTCGGTGCTGGCGTTCTGCACTTGCGGATTCGAGTTGCTGTTCGCCATCACGAAGTCGCCGGGCTCGTAGCAAGCCGACGTCGCCTTCGTCTTGCACGTCGCGGGCGGGTAGTTGCCTGTGAAGCTGTAGCCCGGGAAGCCGTGGGGCCCGCCGGTGCCCAGTCCTGTCGGGTCTCCTCCCTGGATGACGAAACCCGGGATCACGCGGTGGAAGAAAGTCCCGTTGTAGTAGTTCCACTTCGCGAGGAAGACGAAGTTGTTCACCGCCGCGTACGACTGGGCCGCCTTCATCTTGACCACGAACTTTCCGAGCGAGGTGTCAAAAGTCGCGTCCCAGACCGATGTCCTCGCGATGCAGTCGGGCGGCGCTTTTGTGAACCAGACGATCCGCTTGGTCGTCCCCTTCGCCGGCGGGCACACAGGCGCGACCGCCACGCTCGTGAGCGGCAAGGTCGCCGGCGGCGGAGACGTCGTGGTGGTCGTGGTCTTCGAGGTGGCAGTCGCTGAGGGCTTGGTCGTGCCGGTCGGCGACTTGGCCGCCTTTCTGGGGCTGGGGCCGATCTGGATGAGCACGACGATGAGGATGATCCCGGCGGCAACGGCCGCGAGGGTTGCACCGCGTCTCTTCGTGGAGCGTCGCTTGCGCTGCTTTTGGATGATCGCCTGCTTCTCGGCGCGCAACGCGCGCTGACGGGCTCGTTTCTCGGTAGGCACGGCGCGAGAGGCTACCGGCTGTTGGGCGGGTATGGGAAAGCGGCCCCGTCGAGACATGGGACAGCTAGCTTGTCTGCCGTGTCCCTCGTCGTGCAGAAGTTCGGCGGCACGTCCGTCGCCGACACCGATCGCATCAAAGCGGTCGCCGACCACATAGCGCGTTCAAAGCGGTCAGGCGACAGCGTCGTCGTCGTCGTGAGCGCCATGGGCAAGACGACAGACGAGCTGTTGCACCTCGCCAACCAGGTCTCCAAGGTCATTCCGGGCCGGGAGATGGACATGTTGTGGACCGCGGGGGAACGCATCTCGATGGCGCTTGTGTGCATGGCGCTCGCGGAGCGAGACGTCCCAGCTGCCTCCTTCACCGGTAGTCAAGCTGGGATCATTACCGACGAGTTGCACACCAGGGCCAAAATCGTTCAGGTCAAGGGCGACCGCATCCGTGCGGCGCTCACGGCCGGCTTGGTTCCGGTGGTGGCGGGGTTTCAGGGAGTCTCCACCGCCAACGACGTGACGACGCTCGGCCGGGGCGGATCCGACACGACGGCCGTGGCGCTCGCGGCCGCGCTCGGTGCCGATCGGTGCGAGATCTACACCGACGTCTCCGGAGTGTTCTCAGCTGACCCCCGGATCGTGCCGAGCGCCCACAAGCTGCCACGCATCTCCTTCGAGGAGATGCTCGAGATAGCCGCCACCGGGGGCCGGGTGCTGGCTCTGCGTAGTGTCGAATTCGCCCGCAACCACCACGTCACCCTGCTCGTACGCTCGTCGTTCACCTGGGAACCGGGCACCCTTGTCACCGAGGAGGACCCATCGATGGAGCAACCGGTCGTATCGGCCGTCACGAGCGACGCCACCTCTGCCAAGATCACCCTGGCAGGGGTTGCAGACCGCCCGGGAATCGCCGCCGCATTGTTTCGAGGACTGGCCGATCGCCACGTAAACGTGGACATGATCGTGCAGAACATCTCCCACGACGGCACGACCGACATCTCCTTCACAGTCCCAAAGGATGACGTCGCAGCCTCGCTCGAGGTCGCCGAGGCGATGCGGCCATCGCTCGGAGCCGCCTCGGTGGTCGCAGACGCCGACGTAGCCCAGGTCTCCCTCGTCGGAGCGGGCATGAAGACCAACCCTGGCGTGACAGCGACGATGTTCGAGACCCTGGCCGGCGCGGGCATCAACATCGAGATGATCTCGACGTCGCCGATCAGGATCTCGTGCATGGTGAGAGCCGAGGTTGCCGAGCGGGCCGTCCAGGTGCTGCATGCGGCTTTCGCACTCGATGCTTGAGCCCCCTTGTGCCTGAGCCCCCTTGTGCCTGAGCCCCCTTGTGCCTGAGCCCCCTTGTGCCTGAGCCCCCTTGTGGCGAGCGTGCGGTTCGCTGGAGCGAGGCCGTGGCGGTAGTCCCCTAGAATCAGGTCATGAGAGTAGGGGTTTTCGGAGCGACCGGACAGGTCGGCGGAGTGATGCGCTCGGTACTTGTCGAGCGCGCCTTCCCAGTCGAACATATGCGGTATTTCGCCTCCGCTCGATCGGCCGGACGGGAGATCCCGTTCGGGTCGGACACCATCGTCGTCGAGGACGCTGCCGTGGCCGACTTCTCCGGTCTTGACATCGCCCTGTTCGCCTGCGGGGGGGCGACCTCGCTCGAGCTTGCTCCAAGGGTCGCGGCGGCGGGAGCGATCGTCATCGACAACTCGTCCGCGTGGCGCATGGATCCGGACGTGCCGCTCGTCGTGCCGGAGGTGAATCCCGAAGCGCTCGAGTCGATCCCGAAGGGGATCGTGGGCAACCCCAACTGCACCACTATGGTGGCGATGCCCGTGCTGAAGCCGCTTTCGGATCTGGCCGGCCTGCGGCGGGTCGTGATATCCACCTACCAAGCCTGCTCGGGGGCCGGGCTTGCCGGAGTCGCCGAGCTCGACGAGCAGGCGCAAAAGGTTGCCCCCGAGGCGGCCGGGCTCACCTACGACGGGTCCGCGGTCAGGTTTCCCCCGTCTGTGAAGTTTCCTGCCCCGATCGCGTTCAACGTGGTGCCTGTCGCGGGCCGGCTGCTCGAGGACGGCAGCGGGGAGACCGACGAGGAGCAGAAGTGGCGCAACGAGGCCCGCAAGATCCTGTCCCTCCCGGAGTTGCTCGTGTCGTGCACCTGCGTGCGCGTGCCGGTCTTCACTGGACATTGCAATGCCATCACTGCCGAGTTCGAGCGTCCGATCTCGCCCGGGGAGGCGCGAAGAGTCCTCGCGGCTTCGGCAGGAGTCGAGCTGTCCGACATGCCCACACCCCTTGCCGTGACCGGGCGCGACGTGTCCCTCGTCGGGCGGATCCGGGTCGACCAGGGCGCTTTGAACTCTCTGGCGCTGTTCGTGGCCGGCGACAACCTACGCAAGGGCGCGGCGCTCAACGCCGTCCAGATAGCTGAGGTGCTGGCCGCCCGGTCATGACCCGGCGCTGAGCTCACACGTTCAGGTCTCCGGCGTCGAAGTCGCCATCTGCGACCTCGTCGTCGGGGTCTGCTCCCTCGGCATCGAGGTCGTCGTCTCCGGCGGACCCCGGCCAGGACGACCCGGCGGTCGGTCCCTGCGCCTTGGACCCCCAGATGCCACCTGGGCCGAACGGCCCGCCTGGAGCCCCGCCGAAGAGCCAGCCGGGAACTCCGGACGCCCAGGACGGCCCGGGACGACCCCCTTGGCCAAAGGGTCGACTTCCCATTCCAAAAAAGCCCGACGGGCCACCTGGCGCCGGAGAGCCAGGGGCGATCGCTCCCAGCTTCTCCCGCAGGTCGCCCAGTAGGGAGATGACCTCGGCACGCTGCTCGTCGGTCCCCGTCGTGGCCGCATACACAAGAGCAAGGGCCGTGTCGCGAATGGCCGCGACCAGGTCGACGGGCATGCTCGAGCGCCCGTGCCCGCTCTGCTCCCACGGGCGATGGCCCTGGCCGGAACCCGACTTCGAATATTCCGCGCGGCCGGTGTCGGTCAGCTCGAACATTCGCTTGCCGTCGTCTGACTGGCTGCTCGCGACCAGCCCCTCGTCCTCGAGCATCTGCAAGGTCGGGTAGATCGACCCTGGGCTCGGAGTCCAGGCGCCACCGGAACGGCGGGACAGCTCCTGGATCATCTGATAGCCGTGCATCGGCTGTTCCGACAGCAGCGCCAGGATGGCAGCCCTCACGTTGCCACGACGAGCCCGGCGCGGCCCGTCACCCCCGTGCCTTCCGCCATCGCCGGCAAACCGTCCGCGGCCGCCGCCAGTCCCGAAATCGCCGCGATACGGTCCGAAGCCGCCGCGCCTGTTTGCACCAGGGTCGCCATGTCGCATAGCTCCACTTCCCTTCGGTCCGCATCTTCTGGCCCGGTCGTCGACCGACCCGCTTATTGACGGTAACGATATATCGGTAGGACCTGACCCGGGGCGCACCAGCAGGGAGAAAGTGGGACCACCGGCACCTTCTTAGGACGCGGGCGGCTCTGGGGTCGCGGCTCGGGGCGGGAAGCGGCTGAAGAGGAGCCCGTAGAGGACGGCGTTGACACACTGGAACAGAGCGGCCAGTTCGAAGGGCGCGGCGAGACTGACCTCGTCGAACAGGTAGCCGGCGAGCACCTGGCTCCCCCCCATTGTCGCCTGAGCCGGCAGGTTCGACAACGCGGCAACGCTTGCCCGTTCCGCGGGATCTGCCAGATCCTGTGTGTAGGACTGGCGGAGCGGCAATCCGACTCGCTGGAGGATCATGCGGGAGACATAGATCCCTCCCGCGAGCAAGAAGCTCGGGGCCAGCACCATCGGGACGAGAAGGAAACCGGTCACTGCTCGCACGGTGACGATCGTGCGCACGGTCCCGATACGCCTGGCGATCCCTGCAGCCATCAAGCTCGAGGCAAGGGAGCCTAGGTTGACGACGGCGAAGAGCAGCCCGATGGCTTCCGGGTCCGCGCCGTACCGCCGATACAGCCAGTAGCTGACGAAGGGCCCGAAGAGCCCGATCGCGACACCGTTGGTGCCGTTTGTCACCCAGAAGCGCCACAGAGCCGGCCACGACCGTCGCGGCCAGACGAAGCGGTGGCCACCTGGGCTGTCCCGAACCACTGTGCTCCGACGCTCGTCGAGCCCGAGAGCGATGATGCCGGCCGCCGCCGCCATGACAGCGGCGAGGAGGAAGGCGGGACGGTAAGCCGCCGTGACCGCCGCCGCTGTCATATGCGCGTGCGGGTGGGCGAGACCCGCCAGCGGGCCGCCGACAAGGGCTCCGAGCGAGGACGCAAACTGGAGGCGACCGAACGCCGCCGACCTCTGTTTGGCCGGCACGGTCTCCGCTACGAGAGCTGACTCCGCGGGCTGATAGGGACCGACCGCCCCTCCACCGGCTCCAGCTCCACGGCCGAAGGTTCCAAGCGCAGCAAAGACGAAGAGCACGACCGTCTCGCGGGAGAACGCGTACGCGACACCAGCAAGAGCCGCCAGCAGCGGCACCACGACCAGGAAGGGCTTGCGACCGACGCGATCCGAGAGCAGTCCGACGACTGAGGACATGAAGGCGGACGCGACGGTCACGGAGAGGAAGAGCACACCCAGCTCAAGAGCCGAGAAGCCCTCGCCTGCGAGGTAGAGCGCCGCCACGACGCCCGCGATCGCCCTCGCCGCGCTCATCGCCACCCGAGCCGCGAGGACGATGCTCAGGTTCTTGTCCACCCACGCCGGCTTCACCAGGCTCACCCAGTGGGGACGCGTCCGTTCAGGCCGAGGACACTTACCGCCCGGACCGTCCACTTGGGCCATATTATTGCCTATCGGCAAGCAACGATCATGGTTCCAAAGCGCGGCAAAGCTGCGCCGCGTCCTCGTGGCGTTGAAGTACCAAGGCCATAGGATGTAGGGAAGGGAGCTGTCACTAGAATGAGCACTGGAGAGACTTCGCCGTCTACAGGTAAGGCAAGGACGGGAGCCGCTGGCCGACCCGGCCTTGCTCTGGCGGTCGTAATGACCGGCGTCCTAATCACCGCGGTCGATACCACGATCGTTGTGCTCGCTCTGCCGGAGATCGAGCGGGACCTGCACGTCGCGCTGACGTCCGTGATCTGGGTAGTCATCGGCTATCTCTTCGTCATCACGCTTCTCGCGACCCAGGTCGGACGCCTCGGTGACATGTTCGGGCGAGTCCGGATGTACGAGGCGGGTTTCCTCGTGTTCATTCTCGGGTCGGCCCTATGCGCACTGTCGTGGAGCGAGTCGTCGATAATCGTCTTCCGCTTGCTCCAGGGCGTCGGTGGGGCCCTCGTCAGTGCGAACAGTGGCGCCGTGATCGCCGACATCTTCCCCCCCGAGAGACGTGGACGGGCCTACGGCTTCAACGCGATCGGATGGAGCATCGGTGCGGTCCTCGGAATCGTGCTCGGCGGCCTGATCGTGACGTACATCTCGTGGCGCTGGATCTTCTGGATCAACGTCCCGATCGGGTTCGGCGCGGTCCTCCTCGCCGTTCGGGTCCTTCGCGACACCGGCGATCGCAAGCATCACCGCCTCGACCCGGCCGGCATGGTGGCAGCCGGTCTCGGGCTATTCGGGATCCTCTGGGCCGTGACGAAGCTGGCGACGACGTCGTTCAATTCGTCGATCCTCGGCTACCTCGTCGGTGGCGTCGTCATGCTCGTCGCCTTCTTGTTCATCGAGCGCGCTCAGGACGAACCGATGGTCAACCTCTCGCTCTTCAAGATCCCCACCATGTCACCATCGCTGCTTGCGGCTCTCTTCCAGGGGTTGGCCACGTACGCGGTGCTCTTCCTTGTGATCATGTACCTGCAGGGACCGCGAGGGCTCTCCCCTCTGGACGCTTCCCTGCTTCTTGTCCCCGGATATGTGATCGGCGGCGCAATCGGCCCGTTCTCCGGGCACATGGCGGACAAGATAGGCCCCGTCGTACCCGCCACGGCCGGCCTCGCGATCCAGGTGGTCGCCCTCTTCATCTATGCGCACCTAGGAATGGCGACCGGGCTCTGGGTCGTGGTGGTGGCGAGCACGGTCAACGGGATTGGAGCGAGCAGCTTCTTCCCGGCCAACAACGCGGCAGTGATGAAGGCCTCGCCTCGAGAGATATTCGGCGTGACTTCAGGGATGCTCCGGACCTTCTCGAACGTCGGCATGGTCTTCTCGTTCTCCATGGCGATACTCGTGGCAGCTCGCTCGATACCGCGGGGCCTTGCCTTTGCCATCTTCGTCGGCACGACCAAGCTGCACGGACGCCTGGCCACGGCTTTCACTTCCGGCCTGCATGCCGCCTTCTACGCGTCGATGGGTTTCTTGGTGCTGGCGGCCCTTCTCTCAGCGCTACGCGGGAGAGCGCACCTCGCCGGTAGGACCCCTGCAGGTGCGCCCGCCTACAGCCCAGATGCCCTCGGCCCAGCGCCGCCCGACCCGGAGGTTCCGCTCTCCCCGCAAAAGTAGTGCCGCGTCGCGCGGACAGGGGTGGGCCCCGGCTCCGGGTTGTCAGCCCACGAACGGGCGGAACACCTTTATGCCGACGATCACGACGGCTACTACGACATAAGCCCGCAAGCCGTAGACGCTGACAGTGCGCAGCAGGGTCGGGCGGGGCCGCGCGAGAAGCGCCACCGGCGGCATCCTCCAAGTCTTGCGATCAAGCCCGCGTACCGCCGCGCGCGGGTCAGTCACCTTGCCTGCGATAACGGCCCGCCGCCGCGCCACGAGCAGGACCGGCGCGACCACCACGGCTATGAGCCCGCCGGCTCCGAAACACGCCTCGGTCAGCTTGACCCCGTTCAGCGAGGAGAACAGCGTCGAGATCGTCAGATCGAGCGACAGCACGATCAGAATGCCGACAATCGCCACAGCAAAGAAGTTGAGGACTCTGCCGTTGACCCAGGGCCCGAGAACCGCCGGATCGTTGCACAACAGCACGAGAAAGAGGCTGGCCGAGGGAAGCAGGATGCCCGCGAGGACTTGGACGTATTGCGTGAGCGTGCCGAGAAGCGCGTTCGATCCGATGGCAACGACGAGACAGGCGGCGAAGATCTGGATCGCGTACGCGCCGTAGAAGACTGGCGCCGTGCGGATCGTGCGATGAAGCGAGTGGTGCTGGTTGAAGCTGTCCCCGAAAGCATAAGAGGTAGAGAGCGAGACCGCACCGGCGCCAACGAGGGCGGCAACGACGAGCATGACGGCGGCGAGCGCTCCGGCAACGGGTCCGAGCGTGACGGCGACCGCGTGGTTGAACCAGCCCGAGTCGACGTACTTCGCGGCGGGCCCGAAGGCCCTCGTGTGAAACAACGAAGCACCGAGCACGATCATTCCGGCCGCGGCGACAGTGGTGAGGATGCCTCCCCCGAACGTGTCCATGCGCTCGTAGCGGAGCCAGCGCGGGCTGATGCGCTTGTCGACGACGTTCGACTGCTGGAAGAACAGTTGCCAAGGTGCCACGGTCGTGCCGATGAGCGCGACGATCAGCAGTATCCCGGTACTGCTCACGCCACCGGCCATGCCAGGAAGCACGAGGTCTCGCCCTATCGGTCCCCAGTGGGGGCGCGCAAGCAGCATCGCGGGCACGAAGACGAAGCTCGCGAGAATGACGGCGAACATGAACCGCTCCCACCAGCGGAAGCGACCGGTCGCGGCGATCCCGAACAGCAACGCCCCAGCGGCACAGACGCTCAGCAGCTTCGGGACGCCAAAGTAGCCAAGACCGAAGTAGACGCCGATGAACTCGGTGAGAAGAGTCAAGAAATTCAAGACGAAGAGGTCGATGACCGAGAATGCGGCCCAATTGCGACCGAAGCGCTCCCTGATGAGGCGGGCGTGCCCGACACCAGTCACGGCCCCGAGGCGCGACACCATCTCCTGGTTGATCAAGAGCACGGGCAGAAGTACGAGCATGACCCACAAGAGGCTGTAGCCGAAGTGCTGCCCCGCCTGCGTGTAGGTCTGCACCCCGCCGGCGTCATTGTCCCCGACCATGACGATGATGCCCGGCCCCATGATCGCAGCGAGGGTTAGCAGCTTGCGGCCGAAGGTCTTCCGGGAGTCGTGGTCGTGCATCGGGACTGTCCCGAAGGCTCCCTCGATGTCGCCGATGTGGGCGGGGTCGATCACGCCGGGAGCAAAGTCGAGGTCTGTCGCGTCAAGTGTTGCAGTGGAGTCGTGCAGGGGCACGGGGGCACCTCCTTTTCGGGCAGGCGAGACGAGCGCGCCGCAACGCGCTCTTAAGGCCGCAGAGTAGGTGGGTACACGGTCACCTGCTTACACAGGCACCGTTAGATCAAGGTAGGAGCACCGTCGGAGACGACGGCCAGCCGCCCCCACCCGCGCTCGTCGCGTGCGCTCGCCGCTCGCCGCTCGCCGCTCGCCGAGCGGGCAATACCGTCCAGAGCCGCTCAGGACGGCGAAAGCGACGGTGTGTGACGAACCAGTCGGCCCCTCAGCCGACTCGGGGACTGGGAGGTTCGCTACTTCGCTTGCACTTCGTGCGGGACATAGCGGTCACCTCCCTCTGCCGGCTTCTCGTGGCTGCATTCTACTACACCGATCACGAGCGTCGCTAACGGCCGGCCGGAGAGGTGGGAGATCAGAACGACTTCGTCATCAACAGAAATGACTGCACGAAATCACCCCCGGCACGCTGGCTGCTGCCTTGCCGTCCAGTTCTAATCTACGGGTGCGGGCACCTGCTCGAGCGGCGGCTCGTCCCTATCGCCATCGTGACACCGTTGCGGATGACCCCAAAAAGCTGCCTCGTGACGGGGCTCACTCCTTCGGCGACTCAGTCGGGGTCCTAACGCCGGGTCGTCGGTGCGCCAGCGGCGGACGCTCTCGTTTTTGCAGAAGGATAGGGAGATGACGAACCGATCTCGGCTCTCAGAGTTGCCGAACGCGCGGGACCCGCGCGAGGGCTCGCCGGCTGGTGGGGCCGGTGCGGCTGGTAGGGCTGGTGCGGCTGACCGGCAACGCGACGCTCCCGGGCGTAGAGGAGCTTCGATCCCCGGAGACTCGAGCGACGCCGATGCCGCCGGCCCCATACAACCCAACGTTCCGGTCTCGTGGAGCCACACTGGAGGGTCCCCGCGCTTTTGGGTCATCGTCCTCCTTACCGGTGTCGGAGCCGGACTTGGTGCCATCGTCCTGATGGGCATCCTCCATGACGTCCAGCACCTCGCATACGGCTACCAGCGGGGCTCGTTCGAGTCCGGCGTTACTCACGCATCGCGCTTCAGGCCCGTTGTCGCCATGACCGTAGGCGGGATCATCATGGCGACGTCCTGGTACCTTCTGCGCCGCATCGCTCACGGGGAACGGAGCCTTTCCGAGGCCGTCTGGCATCACGCGGGAAGACTCCCGTTCGTCTTTACCGTCACCAACGGAATCCTGCAGATGGTCGCTGTCGCGTTCGGAGCCACCTTGGGCCGGGAAGGAGCTCCCAAGGAGGTGGGGGCAGCGATCGCCAGCACTCTGGCCAACTTCTTCCGGCTGAACGATACCCAGCGAAAGGTTCTCGTCGCGTGTGGAGCCGGTGCAGGGATGTCCGCCGTCTACAACGTGCCGCTCGGAGGTGCGCTCTTCGGGGCCGAAGTTCTGCTCGGCACGTTGAGCCTGCCCGCGGTCACACCGGCCATAGCCACCTCAGCGGTTGCCACTGCGGTGTCCTGGCTAGCCCTACCCAACCACCCGACTTATCAGCTGCCCGCCTTACCGGTGAACGGATCCGAGCTCCTATGGGCTGCGTTGTTCGGACCAGTGGCGGGATTGGTGACCGCGTGGTACGTGCAGTCGATCTCTTGGGCGAAGAAGAAGCTCGCTGACGGCTGGGTTCGCTCCGTCGCATTGGTGGCCGTGTTCGCGGCAACTGGCGCGGTGGCCATGCGGTGGCCGGGCGTCCTCGGAAACGGCAAAGACGTTACCCAGCTTGCCTTCACCGGCGCGCTCGGGGTCGGTTTGGTAGCGGTGCTGTTCATCCTGCGGCCCATTGCCACCTCGGCATTCCTGAGGGCAGGGGCCGTGGGTGGCTTGTTCACACCAACACTGACCGCCGGAGTACTCCTCGGAAGCCTCGCCGGCCATGGCTGGGAAGCCTTTACCGGGCTCCACGCTCCGATCCCGGTCTATGCGGCGATCGGCGGGACCGCCCTGCTCGCCGCGGCTATGCAGGCACCGCTCGCGGCCGTTGTGCTCATGTTGGAGTTGACAGGCACCGGCATCTCCCTAATAGTCCCCATGTTGGTGGCGCTGACGGGCGCGATGCTCGTGGCTCGGATGTTCGACGACCGTTCCATCTATTCGGTCTCGCGGGCCCGAACCAAGCGGGTCCCTGGAGCACGGATGACGGGTCAGTGAAGCCGCACCCGCCTCCTTGGCATCGGGCACGTTTCTGGCGATGGAGCCTTAGGACAGGCCAAGAAATAACTCACTCAATGTAGTTACACGGTTGTAGTTCGCTTGGCGGGCCGGATGGTGTAGTTCCATTCGCC